>JAAYKE010000058.1 GCA_012522575.1 Armatimonadota bacterium
ACGATCTCGTGCTTCACAAACCGCCGGAGTGTGGATCGCATGCTATACGCAGTGCTTGCCTATCAGAATAGACAGTGGGATGAGGCTTATCGGCCAAAGCAATTTACACACAAGGCTTGACGCTACCTTGGAGATCAATCGTATTGACAGATGAGGTGGATTACTCGTATTATGCATATAGGCTATTTGATTGTATATGGCCTGATGGGGAAACCGCTGCATGTCTGACGATGATCATAATCGAATCAGGGTGTGTATGAGGGTTAGACCTCAGATCACTGCACTGTCACAACGACCGTATGGAGCATTTTATGACTCCCGCGGTATGAGACTGCCTGTCAAGCTCGCTCGGCGCACCGGCGCTGCGGCGGGCTTTTTCGTTGGTGAGTGTTTATTATGAGCCACGATGTTCTGGTATTAAACAGCGACTACGCTCCCTTAAATATATGCAGCCTGCGCAGGGCGATCAATCTCGTTTATTTGGGGAAAGTGGATATTTTGCATGAGAATCATCTGGTGATCCACTCCGCCTCAATACAATTGCAGTCCCCGTCGGTGGTGCGGTTGCGCAGCCACGTCAAACGCCCAATGCCGCAACTGAGGCTGACGAGGCGCAGTATATTTGCCAGGGACAATTATACGTGCCAGTATTGCGGCTACAGAGGCAACGATCTGACCATTGACCATATAATCCCACGCAGGTGCGGCGGCCCGACCAGTTGGGATAATCTTGTTTGCTGCTGCAAAAAATGCAACACAAAAAAAAGCGACAAGACCCTTGCGCAGGTCTCGTTCTCCCTGAAATCGGCTCCAAAACGCCCGAAGTATGTGCCTTTTATAAGCCTCACAAAGTTTATCAGCAGCGCGCAAAACGAGGTGTGGCGGGACTACCTCCCCGTATTCGACTCTCGTAACTGATTTTTATTCAGCATTGAAAGCCGTCTGCGCCATAGCAGCGATGCAGCTATTTCCTTTATTCTTATACATTTCTATACTCGCGCATGCTATTTATTGTAAGAGACGCAATTTGTGGAAGGGAAATCGAGAAAAACGATTAAGCAGCAAGGGGCAGACCAGCCCGCATTTCTTCAGGAGCAGAGAATATGAAACCGATATCCATACAACTTTACACAGTGCGAGACCTATCCGCCGAGGACTTTCCCGCAACGCTGCGCGCCATAGCCGAAATTGGTTATAAAGGAGTCGAGTTCGCCGGTTTGCACGGACACGACCCTAAAGAGATTGGCAGGATGATTGCTGATTTGGGGATGAAGTGTTCCAGCAGCCATACCGCGCTTCCTGTCAAGGAAAACGTCGCCGAAATGGCCGATATTGAAGCGGCTCTCGGCAATACTCGACTTATCAGCGGCTTCGGGCCGGACGACTTCAAGACACCCGATGCGGTGAAGCGGGCGGCGGAAAAGTTCTCCACAGCCGCCGAACTGCTTAAGCCCTACAACATGCAATTTGGCTTCCATAATCACTGGTGGGAGTTTGATTCGATAGAGGGTCGGTATATCTATGATATCCTTATGGCCGAAGCCCCGGAAGCGTTCAGCGAACTCGATGTTTACTGGTGCAAATACGGCAAAGCAGACCCAGTGCAGGTTGCAAGTAAGTATAAGTCTCGACTGCCGGTCTTGCACATCAAAGATGGAATGCTGGAGGAAGGCAAACACACCCATACCGCTGTCGGAAGCGGAAAAATGGATATTCCGTCCATCGTGAACGCAGCGGACCCGAACGTGCTCGAATGGCTGATTGTGGAGCTTGATGCGTGCGAGACCGATATGATGGAGGCCGTGCGCAAGAGTTATGAGTATTTGACCTCGGCCGGCCTTGCTCAGGGAAACAAATAGGCACGCCGGACAAGCATAATGTGTGGCCGGAGATAAAATTCGGCCACTTTTTTTCATTACAGCCGAACTGCAAGCCCTCGCTAGAGACCATCAACCTGAAAGTCCGCCACCACGAATGTATGATCGGACGGCTTCACCATCGACCTCGGCTCCAGATCTATCCAGCTAGCGCAGGATTTATCGGCCAGAGGCGCAGTAGCCCATATATGGTCTATCCTCCAGCCCATGCCGCGCTTTACCGCGTTGGGAATACGATAGTCGAAAAATGAATACTGCCGAGGCTCATCGGGATGGTGCTTGCGGAAAACGTCCACAAAGCCCCACTCCTTCACACTCGACAGCGCCTTATGTTCATCGGGATGGAAACATACGCTGCCCTGCATAGCGTCAGGGTCGTAGACATCGAGTGGATCCGTTGCGACATTGAAATCCCCTACCCACACAAGAGGGGTTTGAGGAGTAAAATCCCGATTGAAATATTCCTTTAATGCAGCAAACCAGTTCAGTTTATACTCGAAACGAGGTGAATCCGGGGAGGTTCCCTGCGGGACGTATGTATTGACGACCTCAACTCCGCGGATTCTTGCGCGGACGATGCGAGCCTCCTCATCCATCCCCTCGATGCCAAGGCCAGTGACAACATCCTCCGGCTCGGTGCGCGAAAGTATCGCCACGCCGTTAAATGACTTTTGACCCACGAATGCGGCATGGTAACCAAGCTCTTGAATATCAGCGATAGGAAAAGCCTCGTCGACAACACGAGTTTCCTGGATGCACAGCGCATCAGGCTCGTGCTTACGCAGCCAGCCGGATGTAATCTCGAGCCGGCTGCGCAGTGAGTTCGCGTTGAACGTAGCAACCCTGAATCTGTCTTGCATCACAGATCTGCCTTGTCCGTTTTCATTATATATCTCTACGCCTTTACCATTGCTCCAACCCTCCGACCAAGCTCCACACAGGCAGCAAGGTTTTCAGGGGTCGGCACATAGTTCACTCTCAGGCACTCCCCCGCACTTTCGTATTTCATGTCTGCGATAAATGTGTCGAGCAGCCGGGGAGCTTCTCCACCCCAGCCATAGGAACCAAAAGCTGCGCCTATCTTGCCGAGCGGACGCAGACCCTTCATATATGTGAGCATATCCGCCATTTTAGGCATCATGCCGTTATTCAGGGTGGCCGAGCCAAACACAACCGCCTTGCAGTCGAGCAGTTCCGTCATAACATCGCTGCGATGATACTGCGACAGCGGCATAAGCCGGACTTCGATGCCGGTCTCGTTAAGCCCTTCGACGATGGCGTCCGCCATAAGCGCGGTCGATTGCCACATTGTGTCGTAGACCACGACAGCCTTATCAATGGCAACCTGCCTGCTCCAATTGTCCCACGCATCGACGATCTTGCACGGATCGGATCGCCAAATCACGCCATGATCCGGCGCAATCATGTCGATTTTAAGCTCCATCTGCTTGATGTTTTGCAGCGCCCTCTGTATCAGCGCAGAATACAGCAGCAGTATATTGGCGTAGTATTTCGCCGCCTCCTGCATCAGCTTGACCTGGTCGACTTCGTCGTCGAAGCGTTCTTCAGTCGCCCAGTGCAAGCCGAAACCGTCCTGGGATATCAACAGTGCGTCCTCTTCGATGTAGGAGAACATACTATCCGGCCAGTGAATCATCTTGGTTTCGATGAACCTGATGTTTTTGGTGCCGGTATTTATGGTCTGCCCGGTGGCTACAACCTCATACGGCCAATCCTCTCTGTGAAAGTGCGCCAGCAGAGCCTTTTTGCCGTTTGCCGAGCATATAATTTTCTCCGGATTGACTGCATCGACTATCTCAGGGAGTGCGCCGGTATGATCCATCTCGATGTGATTGGTTACGATGTAGTCTATCTTTGAAGGCTCGATAATATCGCTTATCCGAGCCAGCAACTCCGATGAAAATCCCTTTGCCACCGTGTCGAAAAGGACGACTTTATCATCAACGAGCAGATAGGCATTATAAGTTGTGCCCGAAGGGGTTTGATACCCGTGGAAATCCCGGACAGTCCTATCGATCGCTCCGACCCAATATATCCCCTTTTTGAATTCTACGGCGTTCATCAGTCTACCAGTTCTCTCCCAACAGTTCGAAGTGAGCCTGCGGATGAGCGCATGCCGGGCAGGCTTTCAGTGCGGATTTAGCGGTGTGCAGGTAGCCGCAGTTTCTACAGCGCCAGGTGACCTCGGTGTCCCGGTCGAAGACTTTGCCGGTTTCTATGTTCTTTGCAAAGGCAAGGAATCTGGCCTCATGCTGCTTTTCTGCGATGGCTATCGACTCAAAGACTGCCGCGATTCCGGTGAAGCCTTCTTCTCTTGCGACCGCAGCGAAACCAGGATACATCGAAGTATATTCGTAGTTTTCGCCTCCGGCGGATGCCTTCAGATTGTCCAGAGTCGGGCCGATTACCCCTGCCGGGTATTTATCGGTGATTTCCACTTCCCCGCCTTCGAGGAACTTGAAGAGCCTCTTTGCGTGCTCCTTTTCCTGATTTGCAGTTTCCTCAAACGCCGCGGCTATTTGTTCGTAGCCGTCTTTCTTTGCCTGACTTGCAAAAAACGTATAGCGATTTCGTGCCTGCGACTCTCCCGCGAAGGCAGCCAACAGATTCTTCTCTGTTTTTGTTCCTTTGATACTAGCCATAGTTTACCTCCAATTGAATCCTTCCGGATGTATTATATATACGGTTCCCCAGGAACCTTTGGGTCCCAGCCAGGCCGCTTCAAGGTCCTGGCGAGGAAAAATCTTTCTAAGCTTCTCTCCGTTTTCCACTCGCGCCCAAGGGTCGTTGAAAATAGGATCTCCATAGGGCGTAAATCCGCGGATGACCATCAAGTGCCCGGATTCGTGCTCTGTCACCACATTTTTCAGCCTGCTGTAGTGGAGGCTGACGATAACCGGCACACCCTTCTCTACCCATTTCTCAATTTGTGCAATCCCGGCAAAGCGCGTCACATAGGCGCGCATCCCCTCGAACTCACCCGCAAACGCCGTGTTGAATGTCCAGTTGCCGGTCCCTCCCCAGGCTTCGTCATGGACCCCCTGAGCAGCTTCGATAACTCCTATTTTCATATCAGGCCGATTGAGCTTATCCGCCCAATATCCCAACACCATCGCAGTAGAGGTCGGGCTGCACCAGCCGTCCCCGCCCTCAACGGAAATCTGGCACAATTCCGGCACTGCCAATTCCAGACCCCAGGCTTGCTTATGCGGCGGCATATCGACGATCCACGCCTTGGAATCGATAACGTTGGCCGATAGGAACTTCAATACCGGGTAGCGCTTTCCATCGGCGCTTTCAAGATGGACCTTGATCCTGAACGCCGAGGCCATGCTTGACAGCTTGAGAATGTCGCAATTAACGTTGCCTTTGTCGTCGCTCTGATCGGTTCTGCTGGTGCGATGTTGCGGGCATCCGCCACAATTCCAAACGCCCATATCATACCACTTTGTCCAGAATCCGTTAACCAGAGCCTGTGCGTATAAGGTCAGAAAACTGCCCACCGGCGTTTTTGCGTTCCAGGCAAGGACTAATTGATCGAAGCCATTGACAACGCTAACCTCCGGAGATTCCACTATTCCGATGTCGCCGGTTCCTTCTGCCCTGTAGCTTAGACCTCCCGCATTGGAGTCCCACGCCGTTGATTTCAGCGTGAAATCGTCAAAGCTCTCTTCAGACTCAAACCTTACAAGAGCGCCATCCATGTTGCTCGCACCATTGCGAGTAAACAATACCTCCATACCAACCTCCGAGAATAATTCGGTACATAAACTGGTTCGATAATTGTAAATCGTCTTCCTTCTTGTGGTACTCATAGAGATTCTATAATTAGGTTTGAATGTCCAAAATAATTGATCATAACTGCAAAACTGCGTATCGTCTCATATTTTGAGGTAGAATACGCAAGGAGGCATATTATGTTTCTTGAGGACGAATTCGGCGATATCATAGGCAAAGCTCGAACTGGGCGCGAGGCGACCGTAATTGAGATTGCCGACGAAGTTGGAATATCCGCTTTGGATATGCAGGCAATTGAGGATTGCAGGCTCACTCCCGACCTGAATGTGGCGAGGCGGCTGGCACAGGCTCTGGCGTTGGATGTCGATAAGGCAGTAATCTCCGCACAAAACGCCTGGACTCCTGCTGCTCCTGATCTATCCGCTCTGCCGTGTATCGTGGAGGCGATACGTGTTAGATTCAATCAATATCATCAAAAATACTACGTAGTAGTCTGTTGCAACAGCAGGCAGGCCGCGGTAGATGATCCGGTGGGTGCGGTGTATGATATATTAAAGATTGTGCAAGATAATGAGCTGAATCTTATGCATATTTTGGTTACTCACAGCCACAGCGACCATATCGGAGG
>JAAYKE010000059.1 GCA_012522575.1 Armatimonadota bacterium
ATTGTAGTCACCTCCATAAAAGAGTTCGACACCAAGCCCACGAATTCATGCCTACTGGCCTATTATTTTTGAGACAGCTTCAGGGTTTCCCGAAACAACGGAAAAGCAGATTCCTAAATCTTTGATGGGTAGGGATCTCCGAATCGCCGTTTGCTTTTACATAGCGCAACCCAATCAACAAAGTGACGTTGCGATACCGGCTCGGACTTCGGACATCTGACTTCGGACATCGAAAAAAGCAGATTCCTCGCGATGCTCGGAATGACGTGCGAAGGATTATGAGAATAGCCCAACATCAATGTCACTTCGAACGCAGTGAGAAGTCTGCTTTTTCGATACGAAATACAGCCTCTTCGCTTTTTGTATAGGGCAAAAGAGAAAAAGGCGCGACTAGCGGGCTAGACGGAACCCGCTGTGGTAGCTAGAAACAACCGGGGTGGCGCCGTTGCGGTAGGCGCATCGGTTGTCGTCGTCGGTGCTGCCCCAACTGCCGCCCCGCAGGACACAAGAGTTGCCACTTGCAGGCCCCTGGGGGTCGATTGATGGACTAACAGAATAATAGCCTGCGTCATACCAGTCCTTGCACAATTCCCGTACATTGCCTGCCATATCATGACAACCATAAGGGCTTGCTCCGGCAGGATAGCTGCCAACGTGCGCTGTCTGATATGCCGGATAACCGCCGCCGGCAGGGTTGGTATCATTGTAGTTGTTGCACTTCCCTGCGTCCCATAAATTGTCCCACGGATACACATTTGGATGTGTCCCTGTCCACCGCGCTGCCTTTTCCCACTGAGCTTCGGTCGGCAGATGACCTCCTGCCCAAGTGCAGAAAGCCTCGGCTTCGTAGTACGTCACTCCAACCACAGGATGGTTCTCGGTTTGAGTGAAAGTGTAGCCTGTGTACCAAGTCTGAGTGGCCGCCCAGTATTGCGGCTCAGTGCGATTTTTGCTTGTTTTCCAACTCCAGCCTTCAGTCGACCAACAAGCAGGAATAGAGTAGCCGCCTGCTTCAATAAACTGACGATACTCCCCTCGCGTCACCTCATACTTGCCTATGTAGTAGTCTGATAGATAGACCGAATGCTGTGGAAGTTCTCTTGCATAGCTGTACGGCTCAGAGCCGTTGTTGCCCATAAGAAATGAACCAGCCGGAATGTGGATCATCTCAACGTTAATAATGGGCGGGTGTGTACTGATCACCTGTATATCCCGAACAAGAACTAGCGGAATGTAGAGCGAGTCATCGTCTTTGTTGATTGAGCTAATGCCAACTATGGTGACATATTCCCAGTCTGCGTCAAGCAGTGTGCCAGCGTCAACTGTGCATCTTATATAAAGCCCCGAACCATCATCGATTTGGAAAGTGGTATTGTCTACCTTGTTGAACCTGCCCCAGACCTTGACCAGCAGACCTATGTTGTTGATGCCGACGCCTCCTGTGACGCCGCTCTGGCCCGCTGTCCCGGATACCCGCCAGTCGCTGCCGCCAAGTGCAAGATTATTCATACCTAATGGATCAATGTTTCCGGTATCATTCGGAGCCGATGACTGTGTTGCTTCGGATGCAAGGATGTATCGTTCCTTGTGAGTGTTGGTTTTCATAACGCCGGTGACATCGGCTCTAAAGCCGATCTCTAAACCGTGATCAGATTTCTCCACTCTGATGCCCATAGTGCGGTTGTCCTCTTCAACATAGAAGAAGTCCGTCGCAGTATAGGTGACTATTTTGCCGTTAAGGGTAACTGAGGTATCGTCAGACAATGCCTTGGCTGCAGCAACAGTTGGCTGTAGCGTATTTGGCACAGCGGCCAGGCGGAACCCGGTGGTGTTCAAATAGTAGGTGTTCGGGTAATTGCTGCCACGGAAGGCGCATCGATAGCAATCGTTACTGCCGCTCCAACTCCAACTACCGCCCCGCACAACACGAAGGATGCCGCTTGCAGGTCCCTGCCCGTCGCTTGGATCAAAAGAATAGCTGCCATACCAATCCCTGCACCACTCCCGTACATTGCCAGCCATATCGTGACAACCATAAGGGCTTGCATCGTTTGGATAGCTGCCGACAGGCGCTGTCTGAGACTTATCGTAACCGCCGCCCTCCGGGTTGGCATCGTATCGGTTGTTGCACTTCTCGACATCCCAATCGTTGTCCCAAGGGTACACATTCGGATCTGTCCCTGTCCACCTTGCCGCCTTTTCCCACTGAGCTTCGGTAGGAAGATAGCCACCTGCCCATTTGCAAAACGCTTCTGCCTCATAGTATGTCACTCCAACCACAGGGTGGTTATCCGTCTGGGTGAAGGCGCCGGTTCCCCAGCTCTGCTGCGCCGCCCAGTGGTACGGCACGGTGCGATTGGCGCTCACCTTCCACTGCCAACCATCACTGGACCAATAGTCAGGGTTAGAGTAACCGCCTGCTTCCATAAACCGACGATACTCCCCCCGCGTTACTTCATACTTGCCTATATAATAATCTGTGAGATAAACCAAATGCTGGGGCCGTTCATATGGACTACTATAACCTTCAGAGGCGCTGCTGCCCATAAGAAAGGGCCCTGCTGGAATATAGATCATCTCACAAGGATTTACTTCGGCCTGAGCAACGCCGGTTTGAACAGCGAAGCCTATTATCAATAAAGCAATTAATATATATTTCATAACAATCTTCCCTTCGACGTTGATATGAACGTCAGCAGCTCACTTGTACGTCACGAAATTGGCTTGGTTTTCCACTACTGTATTATGCAAGCATAATATTCGCTTGTCAATGGATGATCTCGGAGTTTGTGCATCAGAAAGGATCTATGACCTATGAACGATCAGGGCGGATTTTAATACGTGTAGCTCAGTCGTTCTTTGGCGGGGGAATATGATTTTCGATAAGTCGCTTAGCCACCGAAGTCAGCGCCTGCGCCAACTCCTCTGGGGATATAGCTTTATCGTGGTCCTTCGTCAACGGCGAATCTGCGGCAATATATCCTTGAAATGTCAATAATTGTGCAGCAGCGACCTTCGAGGAGTCCTTCGACTGCCCGCCAGAGCCTGGAAGGAGGCCATCGTTAGCACGCGCCGATTGCTGCTTCACCTCCGGCTCGAGGCTGTTCTCTATATAATCGATCATGCTCACCAGCGCCACCGCAAGCTCATAGCGAGTGACAGTCTTGTCGCCTTTGAACGTGCCATCGGGATAGCCATTGACCACGCCGTGCGATTTAAGCTCCTGCACAGATTCCGCCGCCCAGTGATCATCGGGCACATCTTTGAATTGATCCGAAACAGCAGGGGAGATCAGGCACATACACAACAAAGAACACACAATGGGGATTCGCATTTCAGCCTCCTCGTCGGGAGCAAGCGGTAAAGATAGTGCGGCAGTGCCGTTTTATTTACGCCTCGAAGCCGGTCTCTATAAACTGATCCCGGATCATATCCAATTGATCCAGCGCGCGCCCGCAGCCCAGAGCCACGCAACTGGTCGGGTCCTCCGCCACATGCACCGGTATTCTCGTCTGCTTTGACAGCAGTTTGTCAAAACCACGAATCAACGATACGCCGCCCGTCAGCATTATGCCGCGTTCGATAATATCCGAACTCAGTTCCGGAGGGGTCTGCTCCAATACCGATTTTACCCGATCGACAATCGCCATAATCGGTTCCATTAGAGCCTCGCGCACCTCGCTGGACGTAACCTCTATCGTCTTAGGCAGTCCGGCCACCAGGTCGCGTCCGCGCACCTCAAGAGCCAACTCCTGCTCCAGAGGATACGCACTGCCGATCTTCATCTTGATCTCTTCGGCGGTGCGATCGCCGATCATCAGGCTGTATTTCGTCTTGATATGACGCTGAATGACATCGTCGACCTTGTTGCCGCCGACGCGAATTGATTTCGAGCTGACAATGCCATTCAGTGAGATGACCGCAATATCGGTTGTCCCGCCGCCGCAGTCAATTATCATATTGCCGCCAGGCGCAGCAATCGGCAACCCTGCTCCAATAGCCGCCGCAAGAGGTTCTTCGATGGGATATGCCTGTTTTGCCCCTGCGCTTTTGGCGGCCTGCACCACTGCGCGCTTCTCGACAGGGGTGACTTGCGAGGGGACAGCCACTATAATCGTGGGCTTGAGCATTCGCCTCTTGCCGCAAACCTTCGCGATCAGATATTCGAGCATCTTCTGCGTGGTGCTGTAGTCGGCTATAACGCCCTCACACATCGGCCTGATAGCTACAATGCTGCTGGGTGTGCGACCAAGCATAAGTCGCGCTTCCTCGCCAACCGCCACGAATCGCTTGGTCGTAGTATTCACTGCCACCACCGACGGCTCACGAAGAACTATGCCTTTGCCTTTGAGATAGACAAGGATATTTGCTGTGCCCAGGTCGATACCCAGCTCAGGCACCAGATTAAACAAGGATTGATTCCCTCTCTATATCATTTGAACTCGATACTATTTGCGCGCCCAGCAGATTGAACTTCTCCGCCAGGTTTTCGTAACCGCGCTCCATGTGTTCCGTTCCGCTGATTACCGTTTTGCCCTCAGCTACAAGCCCGGCGCACAACAACGCAGCTCCGCCCCTCAGGTCAGGCGCAGTCACAGGCGCCCCGAAGAGCTTCGGCACTCCGGTAATAACCGCGGTGCGCCCATCCTGTTTTATCTCCGCGCCCATCCGAGCGATCTCATCGACATATTTGAACCTGCGCTCGTAGACATTTTCCCGAACAACGGATACGCCTTCCGCTATGGACAACATAACGGCAAACGGCTGCTGCAAATCGGTCGGAAAACCAGGGTGGGGCATAGTGGTGATATCGGTAGCCATCGGCCTCGCGTTGCATCTGATCCGCATCGCGTTGTCATACATATCAACAATCGCGCCCACTTCGCGCAGCTTCAGAACAAACGGCTCAATATGATCGGGGCGGATGCTCTCCACCGTCACATCGCCTCTGGTTATAGTTGTGGCCACCGCAAAAGCGCCGGCTTCCATCCTGTCGGAGACGATCTCAAACTCGACGCCGTGCAGTTCCTTGACGCCTTCGACCCTCACAATGGGAGTGCCCGCGCCATGAATAATAGCGCCCATCTTTGTCAACAGGTTAGACAACTCCACAACCTCCGGCTCCATAGCCGCGTTATGGATAGTGGTCACTCCCTGTGCAAGACAGGCCGTGGTCATAATATGCTGAGTCGCCCCTGCGCTGGGCAGGTTAAAATATATCTGCGTACCGTGCAGAGTATCGCTTTCAGCCTCAACATAGCCGTGTTCTATATTGACCACTGCTCCGAGAGCCTGAATGCCTTTTACATGCAAATCAATTGGTCTGGCGCCGATATCGCAGCCGCCCGGCATCGCTACCTTAGCGTAGCCTCGTCGCGCCAGCATCGGACCGAGTACACAGAAAGAGGCCCGCATCTTCTTAACAAGTTCGTAAGGGGCCTCCGTGGATTCTATATCGGTCGCATCAATGCGGACCACGCCTTGCGCGAGTTCATCACAACCAACCCCCAAAGCCCTGAGCATGTCCATCATGGTGCGGACATCCCCAATCTCAGGGACGTTGTGCAGAATAGTCTCACCTTTGCCGAGCAACGCCCCTGCCATAATGGCAAGAGTGCTGTTCTTGCTGCCGCTGGAACGTACTGTTCCAACCAATCGCGCGCCGCCGGTTAATGAGAGCTTGCCCAAATGCCTAGACCTCCTGTCGGAATTCTACTCTCAGTCATCTCGCCGACAAGCACAAATAACGTCTGGTCAAGTATAACTGAAGAGTTCAGCGGGTGTCAAGACTCGCGCAAACCGCGAATCTGCATCCTGCGAAAACATCCCGCTTCAATCTAATAACGCTCAACGCCTCCAAAAGGTGTAACGTATCTCAATAAATTTAACCCAACGCATATTTCGCTACTGCACCGCCAAAATCCCTTCTTTGCGGCATCATTGATCAATTATGCCCCGTGTTTGCGGTTGTTCTTGTCACGTGCAGACCTTCTCAGCTTAACGGGAGCCGAAACCAGACCTATCAATGCAACCACAATGCTGGCGTAAGGCAGCCAGTCTCCAAATAGCGTATATATGCTCAAATCGTGGCTCGGCGTTACCTCACAGGTGATTATCCCTTCTTCAAACAGCCCGATTTGATGTCGAATCCGCCCTGTCGGATCGATCACCGCCGATATTCCAGTGCCTGCCGCCCTCAACAGAAACCGCCGGTTCTCAATAGCCCTCAGCCTCGCCATCATCAAATGTTGTTCGGCGGCTGATGTGCGTTGAAACCAGGCGTCGTTGGATACCACGCACAACACCTCCGCGCCGCGATAGGTCTCGTTGCGCGATATATGAGAAAAAGTGGACTCAAAACAAATGCTGGCACCTATTTTGCCGATTGGAGTATCGATTAGAACGTGTTCTTTGGCCGGACACAAGTCCTCGTCCCTGATCCCGTATCGATCCAGAAACCGCAGTTTATTCCTGAGAGGCACAAACTCTCCATACGGAACCAGATGCGCCTTTCTATACGATCCGGTCAGCTCTCCGCTCGCATCAAAGGCAAGCAAGGCATTATAAATACAACTTGAATCTATCGGGTCGGGCACTTCATATCCGCCAACCAGCAAACAGGTATTTGACGCGACGGCAATATCGGCAATAGTGTTGATAATATAGCCATCGGAAATATCTGTGGGTATCGCAGATTCCGGCCACAAGATGACAGAGGGCTTGCTTTTAGCCGCAAGCTGCGTCAGGCGGGAGTATTTCTCAATAGCCATTGGGATGAAGTTGGGTATAGGATTGAAATCGTTTTTCATATTTCCCTGCACAATGGCTATCTTGCGTCCGTGATGGTCAGGCTCAAAACCACGCAGGCTCACCATCCCAAATATCAAAACGCCTCCTACCAATGCTGCGGCTGCATACAACGGCGTCATCGATCGAGGCTTGTTGTCGATCGCCGCACTTATCGCCAGACTAACAAAGCAGAGCAGAAAATCTATTCCCCACGCCCCGGTTATGGACGATATCTGCGCTATGGGCAGGCAATTTGCCTGGCTGTGAGCTAAATTGCCCCAGATAAAAGCGTAAGGGCTGAGGCTCCTCAAAAACTGCAGAGCCGTCCACGCGGCAGGCACAGCCAAATATCCCAGTTTCCCGATTCGGTGCGGTGCGACTCGAACATACAACACGCCAAACACAGCCAGATACAGAGACTGATATATAGTCAACAACACCCAGGGCAGTGTGCCGAAAAGAGCCACCCAGCGCAGAATGATGGCGTAATAAATTATCCCTGCTATCAATCCCTGCAATGCCGCCCGGCGCGCGTTGGCGACTCGCAAAGCCAGCATCAGCGGAACGAGTCCGACCCACGCAGCTATCCACCAACCCGGCCCGGGCATAGAAGTCGCCAGAATCAAACCGCACGCCGCGGGTAAAATTACGTGACGAAATCCCCTAAGCGCGTTATAATAAGTGGCAATGACCATGTTTGGCATACGAATCACATCGTTTATTTTAGCATTGATTATACTACCTATGCTAACCGGGTGCGCCAGCTATCCGGAAGGCCCTGTGACGACCGGAAAGCAACTGATCCTTACAATGAAGGTGCAGGGCAGAATAAACCCGTACGATTCCCTTACTCCCGGCGTTCAACGGCACTACTTCATTGCCATTGATAACGACGGCGATCCCGAAACCGGCCCGTGGGCTGCCATTGCACAACCCTACGGAGGAACCGGCTGGGTCACATCAAAGGACGCCGCGCGCAGCGTAGGTCTGACATCGTATATTCAATATGATTCCACCAGCCCCGAAGGCTATATCGTCGGAGTGCTGCCCGGAACATATTTTCAGAACGAAACCGCTCCTCAGCCGCCCATTCTATTCGAATTGCCCGCACCGGACACTATGCGCGTTACAATTGATTTCAGCCAAATCGCCACCTCAACTATTCCTGCCGACGAGATAAAGCAACTGGACATTAACTTTATCACAACCAATGCCATCCCCAAATCCGGGGAATTCGCGCCCGGCAGAATCTGGGACGGCCTCGGCCCTACCGGCCAAAACTATGTCAAGATAGACACCACACGCGATAACCCCTACTACGACTACAATTCCGACGGCCCGCCAGTCAGCGATCCGGACCTCAAAATCGTCTACTGGTCAATAGAAGTGCGAACGATATCGTTCAAATAAAAGCCCCTGCCGGCCTGCCTTATATTTTCCAGAGTATTTTACCAGAGAACCAGCAATATTACCGGGATAAGCCGGTGTTTTTGCGTGGAAAACTATAAGTGGTAATCATAAACACACCGTTTGCCGCTCATTGAAATCGGGAGGATGGCTCGGGATGATCACGCCGGAGTAAAACCGCGCTCAAAGTGTTTCCAGCCCTCCAAAACAGTGCCCGCCGCGTCAGGGCTGAATCTATCGGGGCAGTTGGCATCTGCACTGCCCGGCTTGAGGATTTATTGACGCACAAGCGCCCGGAAGACACCCCCCTCCGGGCGCTTGCTTATGAAACTAGCACGCAATTTAACGCTATGAGCCTCGCTTGCTCCACTTTTTCCACATGGCAGGGTCAGAGAGCATTTTAATGAACAGCCCTCCGACAACCGGTCTGGCCTGCATGCCGTTTACCTGCTTGGCATCGGTAGTCCAATACCAGTCGGAAAAAGGAACCCTGCTGGGCGTCTCGTTCAAATACTTATAAATCGGGTCGATTATCTCCTCAAACCTCTCCCTGGAATCCGTCAGCGTCCCCACAAACGTCTGCCACTCCAGCTTGGTATAAGGCTTGCGATTGTCCAGCGATATCCCGTACGGATTCACCACTTTCGCATAATACGCAAGCTCCGCAACCGCGATATCCGGGTCAAACAGTCCAAGAATGAGCAGCTTATCCCATACAAGGTTATACTTCAGGCTCCAGGTTCCGGGTTGATCGAACGCCAGACGATAATGATCTCCATCGGAAGCCATTTTCTTCCACTGAGCGGCCATCGATTTCGCCAGCTCAAAGTATTGCTCAGATAACTGATTCTCTCCGAGCATCTTCGCCATATCTGCATAACACGCCAGAGCCACTATTGCCTTCAAAGACAGATTGGTGTTATGCGCCAAATGGCCGGCGAAGTCATCGGTGCACAACTGATGCTCAGGGTCTAGTCCCTTTTCCTTTAGATAATTCGCCCATTTCGAAATGGTAGGCCAGTATATTCTGGCATAATCGGCATTGCCCTCAATTCGAGACAACACGCCCAGCATTATGAGCATATTGCCGGACTCCTCAACGGGCATCTGATTTTCCATCTGAGTTGCTCCGCCGCCATAAACCTGCCCGTTTGCCAGCGGATAAGTGCCCACATCGTGAGGAGCAAAATCATTTGGCCACATCGGCGACCTGGAATACTGCATTACAGGTTCCAACAGCGCCTTCAGCAGATCGGGACATAAAAGCATATAAATCGGCGACGCCGGATACGCTACGTCCACCGTTGCAATGCATCCGTTGGAGAAGTTTTCCTTGGAGAAAAACAACGGAGTGCCGTCGATATCCACAGTCAGCTTATGCGCCGCGATTGCGTGCCTGTAAGCAAGGGAGAGAATCTGCGCATACTTTTCTCCGCCGCATTTGGTCGCATCGCGCACAAGGTCGGCATCAAATTGTTCGCAGCGTTTCTTTAGAGCAGGATAATCGCGCGCTGCAGCACGAATCAAATCCTCCGCGTTCCATCCTCCCCGACGCCAGTAAGGCCGCAGTTTCCTGTGCAGGAATTCTATCGAATATATGTCATCATAGACCAGCGTAACCAGCCTCGATACCGACTTTGTCCCCACCTTGCCCAGATCAAAGGTGCAAACTGCAGCCGGCCAGCCGTCCCTTACGGCCTTTGGCATATCCATCGAGTCCCCATCCGGGAGCGTGCCGTCTTTTGTGAACATTCCGCGGGTCAAGTCAGAAGAGTTGAGCACGCCTTTGTTCTCCGGCGCATCAGGAAATACAACGTAGAGGTATCCCCAGTCGATTCGCAGATCGTCTCCGGCGCGGGATAATATATCCTGTTTCGCAGAACCCATCCTCAGAACCCTGAGCTTTTCGGTTCCTCCAAGCCTGTACTGACCCCATTCGGCCTCCTGATTGGCGCGGTCAACCACAATCTCGGTGGTGGCGTCGAAATACAGCTTAACATCGTGCTCTTTGCCGTCCGTCGAAGAGACCTGCATCTCTATATAACTTGCCGATCTGGACAATACATCCAGATCATCGGTAAGCAGCGGGGTCATAAAGGTGACGACCAGCTTCACTCCGCCCGCGCCAAACTCATAAATTGAGCGCGTAGGCAGCACTTTTAAGCTGATTTGTTCCATTGCGGGAGCCTCGCCCCAGGGTGACATAAACTTATATGACTTACCGTCGATATTGGCCATTCCGACCATGGAATGATTTGTCCCCGTCCAATGCTTGGTATATTCGTCTGTCAATCTGTCAGCCGTTGACCAGATGCTGAAATACGGGTCGCAGGTCACCAGCGGGACTGCAGGCGGCCGAAATGCCGCGTTTTCAGATGATGAAGCAGCCATTGTTCCTCCTGTTATGCATATTGCGATAGCCAGTGTAATAATTGCTCGGCGCAGCGCGTTGTTTCCTGTCATTAATACATCCCCTCATCGACGATACTTTAGTTTAATGCATAGCCTGCCAACAAAACAGAGTTCGGTATCGCGCGTGGTAATCCTTCTGAACGAACAGGCACAAAGATGGGTAGATATATATGACAATTGCGGCGCGCTCCTTGTTTGAGCATTTTTAGCCGTGGTATACTTGGTGAGGTATGTGTAGCAAATTCAGAGCCGATTGGAAAGCGGTATTCCTAAACGATCCTGCCGCGCGAAATGCGTGGGAGGTGCTCACCTATGCCGGGCTGCACGCCGTATCATGGCACAGGGTGGCGCACTTTTTCTGGCGATGTCACCTGAAGTTCTGCGCAAGGCTGATTTCGCAGATCACACGGCTGTTTACCGGCATTGAAATACATCCCGGCGCGACCATCGGCAAGGGATTTTTCATTGACCACGGAATGGGAGTGGTGATCGGCGAGACTGCGGAAGTCGGCGACGATTGTCTTATATATCACGGCGTCACCCTTGGCGGAACCAGCCTCGAAAAAAAGAAGAGGCATCCTACGCTTGGCAATAATGTAGTTATCGGAGCCGGAGCCAAGGTGTTGGGAGATATTGTTTTGGGCGATAATGTTCAGGTGGGAGCAAACGCGGTCGTGCTCAAGGACGTGCCGCCAAACTCGGTAGTGGTGGGGATCCCCGGCAGGGTTGTCGTTCAGGACGGCCACAGAGTGCCTGAGCCTCAGCCGCTGACCCACGGTCGCGATATGGACCCTATAATGGATATACTGAAAAGCATGCTCCAAAGAATAGAGAAACTCGAAGACACAACACACGAAAACGGGAAAGGTGGCTAGAATGTCTCTTAGCCTCTACAATACGCTTACGCGCAAAAAAGAGGAGTTCAGCTCAATTGAACCCGGCAGGGTGAGGATGTACACCTGCGGCCCTACTGTCTACAACTACGCTCACATCGGCAACCTGAGATCGTATATATTCGCCGATATCCTGCGCAGGACGCTGCAATACTTCGGCTACGAAGTTCCGCAGGTGATGAACGTCACCGATGTCGGCCATCTTACCGATGACGCCGATTCCGGGGACGATAAAATGGAGCTTCAGGCAAAAAAAGAAGGCAAAGACATCTGGGAGATCGCCCGTCACTTTGAGGATGTCTTTTTTGATGACATCGAGAAGCTCAATATCGAGCCTCCCGCCGTGAAGTGTCGGGCTACCGAACACGTCTCTGAGATGATCGCTCTGGTGGAAAAGCTCTTCGAGCGTGGACACGCCTATGAGACAGCGCAGGCAGTCTATTTCGACGTGACCACATTTCCCGCCTATACGGAGCTTTCAAGGCAGTCGCTCGAAGATAAACTCACCGCGGCAAGGGACGATGTGCAGGAGGACCCGGAGAAACGCAACCCCGCCGACTTCGCTTTGTGGTTCAAGGCTGTCGGGCGATTCGAGCATCATATTATGCGGTGGGATTCGCCGTGGGGAGTCGGGTTTCCGGGCTGGCACGTCGAGTGCTCGGCTATGTCGATGAAATACCTCGGTCAGACTCTGGATATCCATACCGGAGGTGAGGATCACGTCTGGGTGCATCATCCAAACGAAAGCGCACAAAGCGAAGGGGCTACCGGTCAGAAATTCGTGCAATACTGGATGCACGGAGCGTTTCTGGTTGTCGGCAGGCTCTCTGCCGACGACGATGACGAAGACCGCCGAATGGGTAAATCCGAGGGTAACTTTTTGCGGCTTCAAACGTTAATAGACAAGGGATATGATCCCCTCGCATATCGCTACCTGTGTTTTTCCGCCCATTATCGGGCAAAATTGAAGTTTACGTGGGAGTCGATGGATGCGGCGGCATCGGGTTACGATAGTCTAAAGGACTTTGTCGCTCGCGCAAAGCAGATTGGCGGGCAGGAACAGCCCTGGGTGCAGGAGCATAGAAATAAATTCGAGCATGCAATAGCTGACGATCTGAATATGCCCCAGGCTCTGGCGGCGGTCAACGAACTTATTCGAGAAGCCGACAGGCGCAAGGAGTATGGAGTGCTCGATGCGTTGTATGACTTTGATAAGGTTTTGGGCTTAAACCTGCGCAAATCCGCCGAGAAAGCGACGTCTGCGGATGCTGAAATAGAGAATATGATAAAGGAGCGCGAGACCGCTCGTGCAAACAAAGACTGGGCGAAAGCCGATGAGTTGCGCAAAAGTCTTAGTGAGATGGGTATCCTGCTGGAGGATACCGCATCGGGAACGCTTTGGAGAAGAACGGAATAATAGGCGGAGTCTATAGGTGAGCAAAAAACTTGTTCGGTTTGTGGCGGGTTTGGGCATTGGAGCGGCAGTCTGCTTGCTTGTCATACTCACTCTGGTTATTCGTTTCAGAAATAGTGACACGATATGCCGCGGAGTCAGTGTGGCGACGGTGGATATCGGCGGGATGTCCAAAGACGAAGCAGGTCGGATCGTCCAGAGTTGGGCTAAAAAGCAGGCGTCAAAGCATATTACCCTTGTCGCGCTTGACCGCAGATGGAGCGGCGCTCAAGGGGATATGGGTATTCGTGTCGATTGGCCGGAGGCTGTCGATCGCGCTTTTGCAATCGGGCGCAGCGATTTTTCTTTGAACTCGATAATATGTGCGCTTACCACAAGGGGCAAGGGCAAAAGTATTGCGCCGAAAATGCTGATCGACGACAGCCGTCTGGAAAAGACGCTTCGCAAGGTCGCTCTTGCCGTAAATGCTCCTCATAAGGATGCAAGGCTGCGCATTGAAAACTCCAAACTGGAGATCGATCAGGATGTTTTCGGCCTGCAACTCGAAGAAAAAGCCTCACAAGTAGCAATATCAAAGGCAATCAAGGCCGGGCAGAATCTGATTCAACTTCCGATTGTGCCTGACCCACCGGAAGTCACGGCAAAGGATGCTTCCGGCATCAATACCCTGCTCGCCAGCTTCTCTACTCCGTTCAACAGGGGAACGGTAGGCAGAACCCACAACCTGACGCTGGCTGCGAAATCCATCGATGGCGTGATACTTATGCCCGGCGGCGTATTTTCAGTCAATGATACGGTGGGGCCTCGTCTGGCAAAGCGCGGCTACCGCATCGCACAGATATTTGTGAAAGGCAGACTCGAGGACGGCCTTGGCGGAGGAGTATGTCAGGTATCAAGCACCCTGTTCAACGCCGCTTTGCTGGCGGGACTCACAATTAAGGAGCGAAGCCCGCATTCGCAGGTTGTCCCCTATGTGAGCGCCGGTCGCGACGCCACTGTCGCCTATGGCTCAACGGATTTTCGATTTGAAAACTCCGCCAAGCATCCAATCGGCATCATATCGATGGTCCAGGGCAGCCTACTGGTGGTTCAGATATATGGCTCGGCAGAGGATAAAAAAGAAGTCAGCCTCTCGACGAGCGTCATAAAAAGAACCGCCGCAGCCAGCAAGACCGTCGTTGACTCCTCTTTGTCCGAAGGCCAGAAAAAGGTGGTCGACAAAGGATCAAGCGGCCTGCAGGTGGTTCTATACCGCAAGTTCAAGGGCAACGAAGGCGACGATGTGTCCGATTCGTTCAGATCCGTCTATCGTTCTCAGGCAGCCGTCGTCGCCGTCGGCCCTTCGGCTCAATCGAGCGCTGAATAGTCAATCACCTGCTGTCTTATAGACCACAGCCCTGCAATTTGTGAACTATTTTCACAATTTCCATTGACACGGAAAAATAGTTAAGGTACATTAATAGTAAATCCTCATTAAACAATGCGAGGGACTTAATGAAGCGTTGGACCTACGTTTTGGTACTGGTCCTTTTTTTAGGGTCGCTGATTGGCTGGCGATTAGTACAGAAACAAGCAGAAAACAAAGCCGTTGCAGGAATGAGGGAGACACGTAAAAACGCTCCCTCCCTGGTCTCCACAGAAACCGCTGCGATACGAGATATTGTAAAAAACTTCAATGCCACCGGCACTGTAGAATCTCCGCAGAATGTGAAAATAGCCTCCAAGGTGAGTGGCAGAATCGACTATCTGGAGTTGCGCGAAGGGGATAAAGTCAAGCGCGGCCAGGTGTTGGTTCGCATCGATCCCCGGCAAATCGAAGCCGAAGTCCACAGGCAAAAGGCGGCTCTTGCCGAGGCGCAATATCGTCTGGCTCAGGCAAAGATCAATCAGAACTCCACCAATGTCGGCGTGAATGCTCAAATACGCCAGCAGGAGGCGTCTCTGTCCAGCTCTCAGGCCGACTTAAAACAGGTCAGGCAAAACTACGAAGCGCAGCAGGCGGCGGCCAATGCCGGCGTGACCGATGCTGCGGCGCGAGTCAAAAATGCGGAAGCCGGAATAAAAAGCGCCCAGGCTAACCTCGATAATGCGCAGGCCAGGCTCAATCGAATTATGGATCTCTACCAGCAGGGTTTTGTGGCCGCCCAGGACGTCGATGATGCCAAAGCAGGGGTCAGCGTGCAGGAATCGGCTGTCGATATCGCAAAAGGTCAGCTCAATTCGGCCACCGCACAGCGTGAAGCAGCGCAGCAGCAGGCAGATATTGTAAAGACAAAGGGTAAGGCCGACATCGCGGCATCTGAGGCAAAAGTCGAGCAGGCCAGGGCTTCTCTGGAGTATGCACAGGCTAATATCTCACAAAAATCCGCCTACGAACAAAGCCTGTCCGCATTGCAGGCCGGCGTGGATGCCGCAAAGGCGTCCCTTCGAAGCGCCGAGGCGCAAAGAGCCGATACGGTGCTCGTCTCACCTCTGGATGGAGTGGTAACCGGACGCCACGTCGATCCCGGCGCGATGACCACGCAGGGCCAGCCTATCCTCACTGTGCAGTTCGTTCAGCAAGTCTGGGTGACGATTTCAGTGCCGGAGGAGATCAGCGCGATGGTGCATTTGGGTCAGAACGCAGTCGTATCGTTCGATGCACTCGCAAATAGAAAGTTCAACGGCAGCGTGGTGCAGTATAACCCATCCGCGGACGTGCAGAGCAGGCAGTTTATGGTGCGGGTCAGCCTGGATAACAAGCAGGGTTTGTTTAAGACAGGCATGTTTGCCCGCGTCGCTTTGGAGATTGAACGAGGCAAGGACCTTGTTTGCGTGCCGAGAGAAGCGATAAAGCAGACAAATGGCGACACCTATGTGATGGTTGTTGAAAGCAGCAAAGATGGTGAAGTCGCTCGGAGGAGAAACATCGTAATGGGGATGTCCGATTCCGGGTTCACCTCTATTGCGCAGGGGCTTGAAGCCGGTGAAAAGGTAGTTATGTTAAGCGCGTTTCCGGTTCGTGATGGAGCAAAAATCATAACCGGAGATGATAACAAACGCCCGGGCGCTGGAGGAAAGCGGGGCAAGCCGTGAGCATAGCCCAATTTGCGGTCAGCCGCCCTGTTGCGGTAGTAATGCGTATTGCCGCGCTTGTTCTTTTGGGGATCGTCTGTATCGGCAGGTTGCCCGTCGATTTGCTGCCGAAGGTATCGCTTCCAACCATATCCGTTATGACGGAATGGCCGAACGTGGCTCCGGAGGAGATAGAAGCGCAGATAACGCGTCCAATCGAGCGCGCAGCATCGCAGGTCACCGGCCTGTATCAAGTCACCTCCACTTCTATGCAGGGCATATCCCAAGTGCGCGTTCAGTTGCAGTGGGGAACCGATATCGGTCAGGCGGCAGTCGAGGTGCTGCAGCTCGTCCAGAGGGCAAAACGACAGTTTCCAGTCGACCAGACGCTCAGGGATCCCATCGTGAACAAGTTTGACCCCAACCAGATGCCGATTCTGGTCTTTGGTATCACTGGCATGAAGGATACGGTCAAGCTGCGCACGCTGATTGACAATCAGATATCTCCTATTATCGAATCAGCGGATGGAGTAGCCTCGGCGACTGTGACCGGCGGAGAACAGAGGGCGATAGTAGTCGATGTCGATCCGGAACGTCTGCGTGCTCATCATATCCCTCTCAGCAAGGTTATCAGCAGGCTGCTGGCGGAGAACCTCAATCTGCCTGCGGGAATCGCCAAAGAGAGCGACACCGAATACACCATCCGCAGCCTTGGCTGGTTCGTTAGCCCGTCTGAAATAGCCAAAATGCCGTTGGGGACATATAACGGTCAGTTGATTTCACTCGGCGACGTGGCGGCTATCCGCGACTCCCACAGCGAAACTCGCGCTTATGCCCGACTCAACAGTGAACCCTCAGTTGGGTTGACGATCACAAAGCAGAGCGCGGCAAACACGATCAGCACCGCCGACTCCGTTTTTGAGCGTGTAGAGAGGGTCAAACAGCTCTATCCTGAGCTTAAGTTCGGCCTTGCGTTTAATCAGGCTGCCTATATCCAGGATTCCGTCAACAACGTCAGGGACGCGGCGATTCTCGGCGGCATGCTGGCCGTTTTAATTCTGCTTTTCTTTTTGCGCAACGTCCGCAGCACGCTTGTTGTGGCTCTTTCTATTCCAACATCGATCATCTCGACTTTTGCGCTGCTTTATTTTTGCGGCTTCACTATAAACACTATGTCGCTTGGAGGGTTGGCGCTTGCTACAGGCTTGATTGTGGATGACGCCGTCGTGGTGCTGGAGAATATATTCCGGCATATTGAGCGCGACAAAAAATCCCCTCGCGAGGCGGCTGTCACCGGCACTATGGAGATTGTTTCTGCGGTAGTCGCCTCCACATGGACCGTTATGGTAGTCTTTTTGCCCTTGCTGCTGATCAAGGGACAGGCCGGGCAGATGTTCACGCAGTTTGCTCTGGTCGTCATATTCTCCCTTGCGGTATCGCTTCTGGACGCTACTACCATCGTGCCTATGCTGGCGACGCGGTTTATTACCACCGACGCCCATCAGGATCCATCGGAAGTCTCCTCAAAGCGCGGCCTGCTGTCAGGGTTTTTCTCCTGGGCAGGTGTAGTGCTGGGAAATCTGGACGCCACATATCGCAGAGGGCTGGAATGGGCGCTGGCGCATAGGAAGTTCACTTTAATAGGCGCATTCGCCCTCACAGCCTGCAGCTTTTTGCTGCTTCCGTTGATTGGCAAGGAGATGATGCCACAGTCGGACAGCGGTGACTTCAACGTTGGAGTAAAACTGCCCGTCGGGACTGCGCTCGATACCACCAATAAGGAAATGTCAAAGATCGAAAAAATCGTTCTGAGCAATCCTAATGTCGGCACTAGATTCTCATCTGTCGAAACGGGACGCGGGCCGAGATCTCTAACTCCGTATCAAAGCTCATTGACTGTCAAGTTAAAAGACAAAAGAGATCAGACCACCCAGCAGGTTATGTCCGATTTGCGCCGGCAGCTTATGTCTTTGCCGGGAGTCAACGCCCGTCCGACGCAGCGTGACATTGTTGCGCAGATGATGACCGGAGGCAATTCGAGCATCGAAGTTGACATCTTCGGCGACGACCTCGGCGAGCTTTCCCGGGTTTCAAAAGAAGTCATGATGAGCCTGCGCGGCATACCGGGTCTGGAAAACGTCGATGTCGGATGGGAAGAGGCAATGCCGGAAATACAGTGGATTGTTGACCGGGATAAGGCGCAGCAGTTGGGAGTCAGCTTTTCGGAAGTTGCCAATGTAATCGGCACTGCCACCAACGGAACCATCGCCACCTACTATCAGGAAAAAGGTTTTCAGTATCCCATTATCGTCCAAATGCCGGAGTCTCGACGAAAAACAGCCAGGGAGATGGGCAATTTGGTCGTGCGCACAGGGACTTTTGAGAGCGGATACAACGATGTTTTGCTGAATCAGGTTGCTCAGCCCACTTATGGCTATGGGCCGAGTCAGATCGACCGAATGGATCGCAGACGATATGTTGCGGTGGTGGGCATGCCGCAGGGCAGGGCGTCGAGCGAGATACAGGCCGACATTCAAAAGGTGATGGACAGCGTAAAGATGCCCTCCGGATTTTATTGGGACTGGGGCACGAACCAGAAGCGGCAGGCCGAGGAGTTCGGAGGCATGGGAGTGGCGGTTCTGCTGGCGATTGCTCTGATCTATATGCTGCTTGCCAGTCAGTTCGAATCACTAATACACCCGCTTACGATATTATTTTCAGTGCCTCTGGCGGCTACAGGTGTAATTTTGGGACTCTTCCTGACGGGTCGAACATTTGGGTTAACTGCCTTTATTGGCGTGTTGATGCTGGTGGGGATCGTGGTCAAAAACGGCATTTTGCTGGTTGACTACACCAATCAGCTTCGTAACAGGGGAATGGATCGCAAGCAGGCGCTGTTGACGGCGGGGCCGACTCGATTGCGCCCGATTCTGATGACCGCCGCCGCCGCTGTCTTTGGAATGCTGCCTCTTGCTCTTGCACTTGGCAAGGGATCGGAAATCCAGGCTCCTATGGCGACTTCCGTCATCGGAGGGTTGATCTCCTCCACTTTCCTCACCCTGTTCGTTGTCCCGGCGGTCTACACCGTCTTTGATGATATCGCGTTGTTTATTCAACGAAAGCGCAAGGGTTCGGTATGACAAAAGACACACATTCAGATGAGGACGCCAAAGGCGATTCTTTGCTCCTCAAACAAAGCGAGGATATGGTCGCGGCATTCTCGGCGTTGATGCGGAATATGTTTGCATTGGCCTCCGACGACCTGTCTATGGAATTGCCGGGAGCGCAGCTTCGCGTATGCGGAATGCTTTGGGATGGCCCAAAAACCATGACTGTGCTCACCGAAGAAATCGGCATCACGCACAGTGCAATCACTCAGATCGCGGATAGACTCGAAAAAGCGGAAATGGTGGAGCGTGTGCCTGAGGCTGACGATCGACGCTGCAAAAAACTGGCTCTTACCGCCAAAGGGATCGCAGTATTGGAGGATCGCCGCAGGCGCAGAGTATTGAGGGTGATGAACATCCTGCGGATGCTTAGCCTGGAGGAACGCGATGAAGTCGTCGGTGCGCTGAGGACTGTAGCAAATGCCAGCCTCCGATTTAAGTGACGGGAAAGGACGATATGGTGCGATTACGACCTTTATTCATAACGACCGGCCTGATAATATGCTCAATGAATGCGTTCGCCGAGCAGACAGCGCCGATTCAGCCAAAAATCAAGGAGACTCCGCTGCCGCCCGCGATAACGCTTCCTGCGCCGGAAAAAACTCCTGCGGATGTGCCGAACCGTCCCCTTACAGCCGAAGAAGCAGCCCGCATAGCCCTGACCCATCAGCCAAACGTCGCAATAGCGCAGGCGGGTGTTGTCACGGCTAAAGGCGGCGTGACCCGGACTAAAGCCGCTCTGTTGCCCACGGTAGCGGGAGCGGGCAGCTACAACTCCATCGCTCACGCGCCGGCAACCGATTTTCCCGGCACGGGCGCGGCTACAGGGTATCAGCTCTCTGCAAACGTCAGGCAGCTTATTTTCGACTTCAATCACACCAGGGATCTGGCTAAGCAGGCGTCTCAGAAACTACGCGCCGCCAACGCCAATATGACCAAAGTGGAATCGGACACGGTGTTGCGCGTAAAGCAGGCGTTTTATGCCTATGCCCAAAGCACGAAGCTTGTCGCAGTCAACGAGGCCAACGTCAAAAACGCGCAGAGTCATCTTGCGCTGGCGCAGGCCAGGCTCGATGCGGGCGTAGGTCTGCCTACGGATGTCGTGAGAGCGCAGACCGCGGTGGCGAACTCCATATTTAATCTCAATCTGGCGCGAAATACGGCTTCTCTGGCCGGGGTATCCCTTGCGGAACAAATCGGCATCGACCCAAGGACGCCGATAGTTCCGGCGGATACGGGCGAATCGGAGATCGATATTGACGACCTTGTCGCTCTAACGCAGCAAGCCCTCGAATCCCGCCCGGAAGTCGCGCAGGCGGAGGCAAACCTGTCAGCCGCAGGCTATTCGGTCAGCGCAGCAAAGACCTCAAGCGCTCCTGCGGTATCGGCCAACGCCGGCTGGATGCAGCGCGGAACGGATTTCCCTCCTGGCAATAACACGCTCACCTACGGCGTCGCTTTGCAGTGGACTCCGTTTGATTCCGGCCTGACTGCCGGTCGAGTTGAAGAGGCAAGAGGCGCGTTGCTGGCTGCCGAGGCGGATATGGAAGCTGCCGAACTAAAGGTCACATCCGATGTGTCACGCGGATACGTCGATCTGAAAACCGCCGAGCAGAGAGTGATAACCTCCGAGGCCGAGGTAGCAAATGCGCTGGAAGCTCTGCGGCTGGTCGAAGGCAGATACAAATCCGGGTTGGGGACATTTCTCGATGTGCTAGACGCGCAAACTGCCTATATCAATGCCGACAGCAACAAAGTAAACGCGCATTTTTCGGTGGATCAAGCCAGATCCGCCCTCGCACACGCCATTGGCCGACCGCTGACGAAATAGATATCGCCCATAGTCTCGGCAATCGCGTTTTGCGCATAGCAACTTCCCCTGCTGGTCATCATAATGCCCATCGAAATGGTGCACTTGCCGGCTTTGATTGACCCCTTATGATCGAATTGAGTATAATACGTTTGGTTCGAAGCGGCTGGCTGAAGGGCCGGGGAGAGGTATGCCTGAAGTGCGCAAGACGCGGACATCCACAACACGGCGAAGCACAAAAAAGACGAGCGCAAAAAACACGCAATTCATCCCTGTCGTAGATATCACGGGAGTATTGCTGATCGTCTTTGGCCTGGTGACGCTCATATCGCTTTGCGCGGAGAATTCCACGGGCGCGCTGGGTCGTTATCTGGCCCCTGTTATGCGCAACAGCGTCGGAATTGGGGCGTATATTATCCCGTTTCTGATCGGTCTGATCGGCGCATTTTTTATTGTAGGGCCGCTCAAAATTATCACACGCAACATCGTCATCGGCAGTGTGATGGTGTTTCTTTCCATAATTGGCGGCACATCCCTTGCCAGAGGAATTCCGTGGGAAAACCTCAGCAGCGGCGGGGGATACGCGGGCAATATTCTTGCTGTGCTGGCGCGCAAAGCCGGCGGTGAGGTTGTGGGTCACATTCTCCTCGGCGCGCTTGCGGTAGTGGGACTTATCACCATCGTCGATCAGCCTCTGGCGAATCTCATAGACTTAATCAGGGGCTATTGGATTGAAGCCTCTGATAATGCCTCCGAGCGGTCAATGCGGCGCAGGGAAGCCAGGGAACTCAAAGAGGCCGCGGCCAAGAATAAAGCCAAAGACGCTGCATCGGATAGTCAAAAACGATCAATGGCCCGCATGTTCGGCCAGATATCAGACGAGGAACCCGAAAAGCCTCCCAAGCCCGCTGCGGTCAAGATAAATATGCCTCTTTCTCCCAAGCCTCAGGGGATTCCGAAAAACGGCAACGGGCAAAATGCGGACTCTGAAGAATCCGGCTACGCTGAGTTTCGGCTTCCTCCCACGAGCCTGCTGGCGGAGCCTCCTCCTCCTCCGCCAAGAGTCGAAAGCGAACTGAAGAACAACATAGAGATCATCGAGCGCACCCTCGAAGAGTTCAAGGTGCAGGCAAACGTAGTTGAGATCGCCTGCGGCCCGACCGTGGCGCGCTATGAAATACAGCTTGCTCCGGGGATAAAAGTAAACAAGATCGTAGGGCTTGCCGACAACCTCGCAATGCAGTTGGCCGCTATCGACGTTCGAGTGGAGGCTCCCATACCCGGCAAAGCTGCGATCGGCGTTGAGGTTCCTAACAAGAATCGCGGCATTGTCGTGCTGCGCGAAATAGTCGAAAGCAAACCTTTTAACGAGACCAATTCACTTTTGACGTTCGCATTAGGCAAGGACGTGGCCGGACAATCGATTGTTGCGGATCTGGCGAAAATGCCGCATATGCTTGTGGGCGGGGCGACAAATGCGGGCAAGAGCGTGGGTCTCAACTCTCTGATCGCCAGCCTGCTTTTCAGAGCCACCCCTGATCAGCTTAAGCTGGTCCTTATCGACCCTAAGAGGGTGGAACTGAGCTTATTCGACGGCATCCCGCATCTTGCATGCCCGGTTGTAAAAGACGTCAAACAGGCAGCGAGCGTATTTAGAGCGGTTGTGCAGGAAATGGAGAAACGCTACGAGATATTCTCGCGCAACAGCGTCCGCAATATAGACGGGTATAATGAGCGGGTTACCGAATCGGAACGAATGCCTTATATGGTGGTGGTGGTCGACGAACTCTGCGACTTAATGATGCAGGCGGCTGCCGAGGTCGAGGCTTCCGTGCAAAGGCTGACACAGCTAGCGCGCGCAACCGGCATCCATTGCGTGTTAGCTACTCAGCGGCCATCGGTAGACGTTATCACAGGCGTTATAAAAGCGAATATATCATCGAGGATGGCGTTTGCGTGTTCGTCATATCACGACAGCAAAACCATTCTGGATCAAAAAGGCGCTGAGCGGCTTGTCGGGAGGGGAGACATGCTGTTTTTGCCGATAGACGCCGCCAAGCCGACCCGCATACAGGGATGCTATGTCTCCGAGCGTGAAATTGAGGCTTTGTGCGACTATCTCAAGGAGCAGCGCAAACCTGTTTTCACCATTCAACCGGGCGCGGCTCCGGGCGATGGAGGCGGCGGAGGCGGGTTTGATGATGCGTTTACCGATGAGTTCTACGAGCCGTCGGTGCGGTTTGTGGTAACAAATGGCTATTGTTCAACTTCGATGCTTCAGCGCAAGTATAAAATAGGCTACACTCGAGCCGCGCGCATAGTCGACGCTATGGAAGAGGCGGGTATTGTCGGCCCGCTGGACGGAGCCAAGCCGCGACAGGTTCTGATTGCGGCGCAGGACCTCGAGTCGGTGCTTGGCGGCAAGTTAGGGCTTCCGTTCGATGATAGCTACAATGACGACGGCGACGAGGAATATGTGCCGCATGCAGAGGTCGTTGACCTTAACGAAGAAGAGGGCCAGGACGAATAATCGCGCAACGCCGGCGGATATTGTGCGGCGCGAGATATTATATTTTATATGGCAAAAGTAAGCCTGATTAGCCTTGGTTGTCCTAAGAATCTGGTAGATTCTGAGGTCGCGCTTGCTGAAATAGCCGGCGCAGGGCACGAAATAGTAGTAGATGAAGCTGTCGCGGATGTGATAGTGGTCAATACATGCGGGTTTGTGCAGAGCGCGAGACAGGAGTCGATGGATGCTGTCTGCGGCGCGCTAAAACGCAAACGCGATGGCACATGCAGGGCGGTGGTCGTGATAGGCTGCCTGTCTCAACGCTATGGGCCGAGCTTGAAAGGAGCTGGTCGCAAAACGCATATTGATCCGAGCGAGCTTGATGGCGTGTTGGGCGTCGAGCATACAGACAAACTCGCCGAAACGATCGATCGAGCGCTATCCGGACAAAAAACGTTTGATGAAAGCGATCCGAACGTGGCGTGGACGGAGCCGCAGGCGCGGGTTTTGTCTACTCCGCCGTGGACTAGCTATATAAAGATATCGGAGGGATGCTCCAATCGCTGCGCCTATTGCGCGATTCCGGATATTAGAGGGCCTTTTCGTAGTCGTCCAGAGGATTATATCCTCTCCGAGGCGCAAAGGATGGCAGAGGTCGGCGTAAAAGAAATCAACCTGATAGGCCAGGATTTGACGCAGTATGGAGAGGATTCGGGAGATACGAACAGGCTGGCGTCTTTGGTGAGGAAGCTAAATGAGGTCGATGGCCTGCGCTGGATAAGGCTGATGTATTGTTATCCGGCTAAGATAACGCAGGAACTAATCGATGCGATGGCGGAGTGTGAGAAGGTTGTAAAATATCTGGATATTCCGCTCCAGCACGCGGATAATGATATCCTTGTGGCAATGAACCGTCGAGGCAACTCGGAGAAATATGCCGCGGTGATCAATGCGATTCGAGCTAAAATACCGGATGTTGCACTGCGGACAACCTTTATTGTAGGATTCCCCGGGGAAAGCGACGCGGCATTTGAGAGGCTTTTGGGCTTTGTCGAGCGGATGCGTTTCGACAGGGTAGGTGCGTTTATATACTCTCGTGAAAAGGGGACGCCGGCGGCAGGGTTTCAGCCGGTGCAAAGCAGGGTCGCACAGGAGCGATACGACAGGCTGATGTGTCTGCAGCAGGACATATCACTGCATCGAAATAGAACATTGATCGGAAATAAGCTTGAGGTTTTGGTCGAGGGCCGAGTCGAAAACGCTATGTATGGCAGGAGCTATCGAGACGCTCCGGAGATAGATGGCCTGGTCTATCTGCCAAACTCAACTGCAAAACCGGGAGAATTTGTAGAGACAACCATTGCCGATGCTACGGAATACGATTTGATCGGGACATAGGCTATTGCGGAGTTGCAGGAAATCTGCCTATCGGGACATCGAAAATGCAGAAATCTCTGCGCTCAAGCAGTGGCCGAGCGAAAACGGAGGGAAACAGTGACGAACTCAGCAATAAAGCTGACTAAAGAAGATATTGCGCGTGCCAACGCAAAGTTGTATCTGGCGGATAAGGCCTATCTTAAATTATTGGGCAGAGATCAGCCGGCAAAGTTGCGCCAGGTGGCCAAATCAATTGATGTGCAAGGGGTTAGCCCCAGGCTTATTCGCAGCGTTATGCTCGAAAGCGACCGCTTCGAGACAATCGACAGACGATGGGCTCCGTCGATACGATGCAGCGATATACGCAGGCCGTTTGAGCGGGTGTTGGCGGACTTGCTGGTGAGCGCGGGAATACCGGTGAGCGTCGAGGCGCTTGCCGAAGAACTCGGCCAGATTTACGACCGCCCTGCCGATACCTACAAGCAGATGCTGCCGAGGATATTGTCCGGCGGGGAAAATTTCTTTGACGCAGGCTCGTTGGGATATGGCCTGTCGCAGTGGCTGCTCGAACCGACCTCCGATGATGAGGCCGATATAATATTCGACAACAATCTGTCTCAGGATCAGATTGATGAATATTCCAAAGATTGCGATGGCGGGGAATGGGACGCCGACAATATCGCCGAATCGGCCGCTGCAATACTCAAAAAATGCAAAAAGCCGGTGCCGGTTAAGATACTTGCTCTATTCGCATGGAGAAGTCTGCAGACGGATTTCCAGTCAATCGACTTCTATGCGCAGTTGGTATCCGGGGATCAGATTCTGCTTTTGTCCGACCAAAAGGCATACCCGGCGAGCGCAGAAAAGGGCTTTATGACCACTATCGGCAAGCTCGCCGAAGAAGTGGCGGCCCTGCCGATGGACGAAGAGGACGAGGCGGACGGGCCGGTCACGGTCACCGACACCGATAAAGAAGAGATCATCAAGCGGATACTCGAAAAAGGCAGCGCATCCGCAGAGGACCTTATCGAGTATGTCCTTGAGGTTGGATCCGATGAACCGGCTTATGCGGGCGCGTATGAGCAGCTCAGGGACGCTTTGGCTGCTGATGAGCGTGTGATGTGGCTTGGAGGCACGCGATATGGCGAGCAGGTGGTATTCCCGGACGAAGTTCAGCTTATGCCGCCATCTCTGATCGTAGCTGCCACTGTGCCATACGAAACTCCCGAAGGCGATGTCTTCGATCAGGAATTGGAAGTTGAAGGCTTCGAAGGGGACCTCAAGACCGCTATCTACGATCCTTTGGTCGAAGACGTGACCGACGAGGACCCGACCCTGACCAACTATCAGCCCAACGAGGACTCTCAGCGGTGCGTGCTCAAATATCACCATAAAGTGGAAGCAACGTTCCCGATATGCCAGATCAACCCTGATTTCTTCGGCTCGGAGCCTGCGATTATACCGATCACGCTCATTGATGAGGGCAAAAGAAAGCCGGCATTCGTTAACAACGAACTGCGTTTGATCTTCGGGCCGCAGGACTTCTTCCAGGAGATCACGGAGGTCTCCGGCGCGGTGTTTTATATCGAGAAAACTGCAAAGCCCGGCGAGTTCCGGTTTAGATATGACGGTGAGGTAGAAGAAGAACTCGCGATTGATACTGCTCGCAGCCTGGAACTGCTCGATATACGCAACGATTTCGAGAGTCGGGAAATGCCGATGTTCGACGTGATCACCAGCATACTGGGACAGCGCGGGCAGGGCATGACCTTCGCGCAGCTTGTCAACGAGGTCAACATTATCAAGCGCACCTCCCGGCTGGTGGTCGCCTCAATTTTAAGTTCATACCACTGCTTCCATACACGCGGCAAGTCAGGACTATGGCAGCTTGATGCCAAGAAAATCACTCAGGGCTTCACCAAGAACAAGAGGAAATATATCAAGAAAGACTAATCTGTCGCTTATCGATACAACGGCAAATGGTGGCGGTCGGCTCGGTCGCCACCTTTATCGTGTTAGAATTCCGGCAGGTGAAATACAACAAATACCCAAGGACTAAAGATCAATGACACCGGACAAACCCAGATTACGTATGGCTCCAAGCCCTACAGGCTCCCCGCATATCGGCAACATCCGCACGGCAGTTTTCGATTATCTCTACGCGCGACATACCGGCGGCACGTTTATTTTGCGCATCGAGGACACCGACCGCAATCGTTTCGTTGAGGGAGCACTTGAGGAGATGATGTATGCGCTAAGGTGGATGGGGATGCAATGGGACGAAGGTCCCGAAGCAGGTGGCGACTTTGGTCCGTATTTTCAATCGCAGCGATTGGATATATATCACCAATACGCCGACCGTCTTGTCGAGCAGGGCAGGGCGTATCGCTGCTATTGCACCAGAGAGCGGCTGGAGGAGATGCGAAAAGTGCAGGAGGCCGCCAAGCTGCCCCCGGGATACGATCGCCGATGCCGCAATCTCAGCAAGGAAGAAAGCGGGACCCTCGCACAAGAAAATCCGAATCCCGTCATCCGATTTGCCATGAACAGGGATGGAACGACTGAGCTTGACGATGTGGTGCGGGGACACGTCAGTTTTCGCAACGATCTGCAGGACGATTTCATAATTATAAAAGCTGATGGATTTCCCACCTATCACTTTGCCAGCGTGGTCGACGATCATCTGATGAAGATAACCCACGTCGTGCGCGGCGATGAGTGGCTTTCGAGCGCACCCAAGCACGTGCAGATATATGAGGCTCTCGGCTGGCAGGCTCCGGTGTGGGTCCATCCGTCACTTATTTTAGACGAGAGCGGCAAAAAGCTCTCCAAGCGCAGCGAGGCGCAGACGCGCTTTCTATCCTATATCGAAGATGGCTACCTGCCGGAGGCGATGCTCAATTTCCTGGCGACTATGGGATGGAGCGCGGGTGAGGATAGAAAGTTATATTCCCGCGAAGAACTGATCGAGAAGTTTGCTTTGGAGGGGATCACCAATCACCCGGCGATCTTCGACCTCGCTAAACTAAACGACCTTCAGGGAGAATACATCAGGATGCTGGCGGTGGAGCAGCTTGCCGATATGATACAGCCGCGGCTGCAGCAGGCAGGTTACATCGGAGATTCGCTTGCCGGTGATGACATATCCTACCTGCTCCGAGTGACCGCTCTCATTCAAGATCGACTGGTGCTGTTGAATGAGGCCGCGGATATGGTTTCATATTTCTACTCCGATGAGTTCGAATATGACGAAAAAGGAGCCAGAAAACATCTTGCGAAGGATACGACGCCTGCGATATTGAAGGCGGTTATATCAAAACTGTCGGATGTAAATAGCTGGACGGTCGGGGACATCGAGTCGGCGATGAGAGCTGTAGCCGACGACCTGGCTGTAAAGGCGGCGGATATAATCCATCCGACCCGAATGGCCGTCACCGGGCGAACCTGGGGACCGGGTCTGTTCGAGTTGATGGAAGTAATCGGCAAGTCCCGCGTAGTGGCGCGATTAGAACGCTGCGCCGGCGGGTTGTAGCGGAAAGGGTGAGGTAGTATATGGCCTTTGAGATAATAGATGCCAATACAGTCTTTGGCCCGTGGCCGATTGTGCGAGCGGATATGCCGGTTGACAGGCTGACAAAAGCGCTCAGCAAACACGGAGTGTCGCAGTCTATTGCGATTTCCACCGTGGGAGTTCTGCACAATTACGGGGATGGCAACAACGAGACCCTTAGATTGTGTTCCGAACAGGGCGGGACTTTGATCCCGGCTGCAACGATAGATCCGAGGGGATATTTCGGCGCAAAAGGGCTGGCGGCAAAGCTGGCGGAAGCCGGATTCAAAATGTTTCGTTTTTTTCCGCTCATTCAGGAGTGGCCGTTGGATCATTCGGCGTTTTGTGATATGCTCGATGACATTGAGCCTGTCGGAGCCCCTGTGATGATTCAGGCCAGGGAGACCGGATGTCCGAGCGCTTTGCAGCGGATTTTGGGCGGGCGCGATATCACTTTTATTCTCGAAGGCATTTCCTTTGAGAATATGGCCGAGGCGGTTTCGGTGATGCGAAAATATCCGAATATCGTGTGCGATACGCGAGAGCTTCGAGTGCCGGGCGCGTTGCGATTCCTGGTAGATCAGGTCGGAGCCGACCGCGTAGTCTTCGGCTCGGGATGCCTGCGCAGTTCCCTTGCGGCCGCGCTGGGCTATGTGATGGATGCCGATATCCCCGACGAGGCCAAAAGCGCGATATTGAGCGGCAATATAAAGCGCTTGCTGGGAGGTGCTTAGATGGCAATTATTGATCTTCATGCCGAAATCGGCACCACGCCGGTGTGGGGAGTATCGTTTTCCGAGGCCAACCTCACCCGCAGTATGCAAAAATACAACGTCCAGCGTTCGATCATCTCATCAACCATCGGCAATTCATGTGACTTTCGTCGAGGCAATGCTCAGATCGCCAGAATCGTCGAGGCCAACAAGTCGATGCTTGGCTGTGTGGTTGTGAATATGAACTATCCCGAGCAGTCGCAAAAAGAGATGCATGCATATCTTGCCCAAAACGAGTTTGCCGCTCTGTTGCTCACTTCAGGGCTGCGCGGACGCCATGTCACCCTTGCGGAGACAGAGGAAATACTAAACGCGCACAGAAGATTTGTTAAACCGGTCTTTTTGCACACGCCAAATCAGGCCGCAGCACTTGCGGCAAATGAGATCGCCAAAACGTTCAACATCATGAAATTCGTGTTGATAGGCATGGGTGGGGACGGCTGGCGGATGGCGACATTACTTGCCGAGAGAACCCTCAACCTTGTATTGGAAGTATCAGGCTCGTCGAGTCCGGACAAGATAAACTTTGCAGTCGAACGGATCGGCGCGCACAGGATGGTCTACGGCAGCGGCCTGCCTTACGTGGACCCGTCTGCCATAATTGGCCTGGTTCAGGATGCCGATATAAGCGATTCCGATAAGCGCAATATATTCCAGGGCAGCGCTCAGCGATTATTCGGCTGGAAGCGGAGCCAGGAATAGCGAGATAGGATTAATGACAAAACACGATTTAGTAGGAGGAGAGAAATGACGGCTACTGCTATCACTGCTGACAATTTCGATGCGGAAGTGCTGAAATCCGATGTCCCCGTCATCGTCGACTTTTGGGCCGAATGGTGCGGCCCCTGCAAGGCTTTGGCTCCGACAATCGATGAGATTGCAAATGAGTACGAGGGCAAGATCAAAGTATTCAAGCTCGATGTGCAGACTGAGGCCGCGCTGGCCAGCAAATACGGCGTATCGAGCATTCCCACGCTGCTTTTCTTTAAGGGCGGGGAAATAGCAGACCGCATCGTAGGGTTGCGACCCAAAAATGACATAACCGGCCGCATAGCCCCGCTGCTTTAGCGGGTTTGATACAAATCGGTGTTTCGGGATTGGCGATGTACGAACCCGGAACATCGATTTTACCTCTGCTGACGATCACAACTTACGATTCCGGCCTGCATTTCTCGTTTCTTTCCTCCAGCCCGCCCTCTAACTCGCCACAATATAGTATGTAAAACTAAGTGTCATCGAAAAAATACCACTCTAAGTGAGGGAGTTCCATAATGGCCTCTACGATCGGCGCTGGCGCTGGGGAATTTGATGAGCGTCTTGTTAGTGTAATTCAAAATGAGTTAGCGCAGGGAGAACAGGTAGTAGCTCAGGAAGCCGGAGACCAGGGGCAGGCTATAGCCCTGACCGGGTTACGTATCATAATCGCTAAGGCCGGGCTTTCAGCAACCGGAGAATTGCACGGCCTCAAAGTCGGTTCTTTCAAATTATCCGACATTACGGCGGTCAACCTCCGCAAAGGGCCGCTCGGAGCAGTGATTCAAATATGCGACGATGCCGCAGATAACGCATCAGTTGGGCCGAGGCCCGATAACATCATTGTCTTTACCGGTGCGGACAGAGTCAAGAAAGCGCAGGCTTTTGCCTCTGATCTGGAGGCTTTGACGCAGATGTCCGTGAATCGGATAGACCCGACCAGCAAACCGGTGAAGGAAGCCGCCGCCGTTGTAAAACCTGCCGCTCCTGAAGTGCAAGAAGCTGATGAGGCCGTTGCACATGCCGAAGCGGTCGAGGCGTCGCCAGAGATCGCTGCGCCCGAAGAATCAATTCCCCAAGAGCCGGAACCAGAAGCTCGATCGGCTTTCAAACCGAACCCTCGTTTGCCGAAATCCGTTCGAAAAAAGGAGATTGGCCCAAACAGGATGCTCGTTGCGTTTGGCGTGCTTGCCGCCCTGGTATTTGTCGGCATGGCCATAATGGCTCCTCTGCACGATGCACAACTGGAATCTGCGCCGATTGGCGTATCCGGAACAAGTCAGCTCAACAATGTCAAACTGCAGGCAGCCGCTATATCCAACTACGCCAATTCCATAGATAAGTTGCTCAGCAAAGCCAACTCCACCACAGATGCGTTCAAGGCCGTTGTCAGAAGCTCCGACAAGAACGCGATACTCTCAGCCAGCAGATCGTTGATATTGGATCAGGTTTTTAGAGAAGTGGCGGATATGAGCGCGCCTCCCGGATTGGCAGCAGCCAAAGAGGACCTTGTGGAAGGGCTGTTGTCACGCAAAAATGCTGTTGCCGCCGCTGCCGGAGCTGCGAGTTCCTCCGAGGCGATGAATGTGCGCGCATTGTTGTCACGCTTCGATGAGGCAGACAAACAAATCAGTCGAGGCAGATCCAACATCAGGAACGCCAATGCAGCCGCAGAACTCAAAGTGGCCGAATTGTCCGGTTCGGGCAAAAAGCAATAGCAGCCGATGCGCAATAAGCGATCCCGGATCGAATGGCCCTCGGCAGGGTGTCAGGGTTTAGTCGCCACCTTGACACGTGATGGCCGCAGGACTTTGCCGTTAAGCGTATAGCCCTTTTCGATCTCTTCAATTATGGTGTTGTCCTCATATTCATCGGTCTCTTCAAGCATCAAAGCCTCGTGATACTCAGGGTCAAACTGCATTCCGACAGCTTCAATCGGCTGCAAACCCTCCCTGGCCAGCATTTCTAGTATATGTTTGAGGGTTAGCGTTACGCCCTCTACCAGCGATTCGTAGCTGTGTTCGGCTTCGGCGGCCTGTAGCGTGCGGTCGAAGTTGTCTATGAGCGGGAGCAGTTTCAAGATCAAATCTTCTCGCACAAGACCATTCAGGCGCGTGACCTCATCGCGCTGCCGTTTACGATAGTTGTCAAAATCGGCCATCACCCGCAGATAGCTGTTTTGGGTGTCTTCAACGCTGCACTTCAGGCTCTCGATCTCCTGTTGCAGAGCGTTTATGTCCAAATCCATCTCATCCTGATCCGCGTCTTCTTCAACTGGAGCTTCAAATTCGATTGGCGCTTTGTTGGCTGGATTATTTTTATTCATCTTACTCCTCGGCTTGCTTACAAGCGAACCTTTATCCGTCTTCTCCCTCGTCACGTTTTCTGATAATCGTATTTATCCGCAGTATTGCTTCTGCAATCTCCGCTGCTGTTCTAAGCGCATGCAGCTTGACCGCAGTAGGGTCAAATATGCCGTTTGCGATCATATCCGCGATCTCACCCGTATCACAGTCTATGCCTAGACAGTGCGACCCGGCTTCATGTTGCGCTACTATCAAATTCTCCACTTTCTCAAGGGGATTTAATCCCGCGTTTGCCACTATGCATCCCGGAGGTTTCTTCAGAGCCGCCGCTACGCAGTCGATTCCGTATGCCGCCATGCCTCGCGCGCTTTCCCTGATCGCCTGCACGTGTCTCAATGCAGCGATTTCAATTGCGCCTCCTCCGGGGACGATTCCCGATGAGACAGCCGCCTGCAATGCTCCTGCGGCGTCTCGGGCGACTCTCTGACGCTCATCTTTTACCTCTCTGGTCGATGCGCCAATCAACACTGTGGCCATCTTTGCGTCGCTGTCGCCAACTACCCGAATATGATTCAGCCTTTCATCCTCGTATACCCGACCGCAGACGCCCAAAAAACTTTTCAGCTCATCCGGGCTTTTTGCAAGTCCGGCCCTCTTTATCGTCCTTGCGCCGGTCAACGCTGCAAGAGACGCAATATCGCGCGATGACAGCCTGCGCACGGCCAGTATCCCGGCATCTACCATCAATTCCTCGGCAACAGGGTCAATGCCTTTAGCAGTGGCAACGAATCCGACTCCCAGGTCAATCAACTTCTGTATGTTGGCGCGGAACTCTTCCTGCATTGCGATATGACGCGCGAATCCGGATTCCGTAGCCAGAGCCTCGTTTTCGACTTGCGGAGGCTCCAGCGCCTCGTCGACTATGAGCACGAGCGGATTTTCGACCGCCGTCGGCATCTGTTTGCTGGCGCGCTGCTTATCGAGTATCATCCCGTTGATTACTTCACTTTGAGCGCCCTCGGCGGCGACCACAGAATCCGCCAGTCGAAACCCGGCTGACTTCAGCGTCTCCTCACCTATCAGGCGCGCAGCTTTCACCACCATATCCGCGATTTCCGCATTGCCGCGTGCAGCGATGAGCGCAACTGCAAATACGGCCTCATCGTTCACTGAGACTTCCGTTGACTTCGATGCAACGAATGACAGCGTGTCACTTATGCCCTGTCGAATGCCTTCGATAACCCTGGTTACGGGCACTCCTTTGGATACATGCCCGACGCCTTCGGCTATAAGCGCAGCAGCCAGAATAGTCGTCGTGGTTGTGCCATCGCCGATCTCTTCTTCCTGCGCCCGCGCCGCTCGTATCAGCATTTTCGCCGCAGGATGAGCGGTGTCGATCTTATCCAGTATAGTCGCGCCATCGTTGGTTACGGTGACATCGCCGAACTTGTCGACCAGCATACAGTCCAGCCCTTTCGGCCCGATAGTGCCCTCGACGGCAGCGGAAAGGGAGCTTATCGCCGATGAATTGGTCATAAGCGCGGCTAATCGCTCATCGACATCGGTTGTCTTGGAGACTTGTTTTACGTGGCTGCTCATATTGTTAAGTCCTTGCCGGCTAATCGCTCACTATTATGGCACACTCAGGGGACTGCCGTAAAGTCAGATCGGCAAACGTAACAGCTCACGAATGATGAGTACTCCTGTCTGTAGTGTCCGATCTCCGTCTCGGACTAGGCCGTTTAGAGGTTAGAAGTTAGAGGTTAGAAGAGTTATTGAGAGGGTTATGCGTAGCCTCCAAATTTTGTCATTCCGAGGCGAAAGCCGAGGAATCTGCTTTTTCCCATCTCTTTTCCGGGTTTCGGTTCTTTCGTGCTTTCGCGATTTACGGAAAATCAGATTTCTCACTTCGTTCGAAATGACATAGTGTGTGTGGCTGGGACTGAGGCTAGTCACTACAACCACAAAGAG
>JAAYKE010000060.1 GCA_012522575.1 Armatimonadota bacterium
ACGCCGCAAGCGTTCGTCCTGAGCCAGGATCAAACTCTCCATAAGAAAATCTATATCAACAGCAAAAGCTGAAGATTGACTCAAAAGAGAGACCCTTATCTGCCGACAATGCCGACAGAGCATTAATATTTATGCTGAAACTCATTTGCACGCTCACACTATACAGTTTTCAAGGAACAAACCGCGCCGGGTAAAAACATCTCCCAGGCGCGAGGATTATATTACCATTTCAAAATCGATCCTGTCAACTGTTTTTTCAATATATTTCTGATTATTGGCTGTTGGAGGCGTCGTTGGGCAAATCAACTCTATAAATCCTGATGAGGTCGGCTTCGAAACACTTTTGAAATGAGTCGGCAAGCGCGGGGCGCACGTCTGTATTGTGGTCCTCTGAAACGTAGTAACCCTGCTTCACTGAACTGCGGATTATATCCGCCCAGCAATTATCGGAAAGTGTGATATCGGACAACATAACCCACGATGCGAGCTTGTCGGAGTAGTCCGGAGTTTCGCTCCAGTGGCCGTAGTAAACCTGAACTCCGGCAAATACAGGGCTGAAAAGCGAAAACGTAGGCGGAGCAAATATTGTGTCAGTCGGCTTTGCATGAGTACGCAAATATCGCATAGCAGCGAGTTGGCTGTCGCTGAGAATCGTTGGATAGTGCGTGACTGTCCTGTGATAAGTGAGCAAGTCGATGTCAATTGCCAGGAAGTATAAGTTTGTAAGGGTTGTGAGCAAAATCATCAAAACGACTGCGATGCGACCGAGCATACGCGGTATTTTTGTCAGCAGCAGGCTAATTGCGTATGCGCAGAGTATGCACAGCGGGATATGCAAACCCATAACGAGCTTGCGCTGTTGGGCTATCGGGATATAGGGAATTGCGAAGCCGACCAGACCCCATATTATGGGTAGTTGGAAAGGCAACACTTCGTGTGATTTGCTGCGTCTGTGGCGTTGGATGATCAGAGCCGCGCCTGCGATTGCCCCTATCAGCGCTGCTCCATATCCCAATATGAATGATAAAAGCGCAGGGGAATTGATGATAGTGTTGGCTCTTGCGCGAAATATGGGATCGCCTGAGTAGATCCAGAATTGATAAGCAACCGACGGAGCAGCGATAATGGCGGCAAGCGCACTGAGTTTTACCGTTCTCCACAAGTTTGACCTATCGTTTTTCGAGATAAAGCCATATATAATTACGCCTATCCAGATACAGGCGACAGTCAATACATCATAAGTGTGCACGTTGCCGAGTATCAGCAGATGAATCCCGGCATACGCTGCGTATCGAGGCTTGACTTCCCGCCTGGTCAGTTCCAGCCAATATAGCGAGCCAATCATCAGCAGCAGGCCGACTATAAACAGCGGGTTCAGGTAGATCGATAGAAAGGTGATAGCCTCCGGCTGCCAGAGGTCAACCGGCCCAACCGTAGCTTTTGCGCTGGAAAACAACCAGCCAAACCCTGCCGACAGACCGACCAGAGGGATCAGTATTCGACGCGATGTTTCGTCTTCTAAAAACAGCGTGGAAAACCGCCAGATGCCTAAGATTAAAGCGATTCCTAATACAATCCTGAACAAATGGAAAACCCAGATAAGGGGCAGATGAGTGATTGCGGCGCACCAGCCCATCATCAGAAACAATATATTGAACGTTCGCGCAGGCTGTTGTTGATTGGTAAAAAGGTTGCGCAGAAAGAAATGGCCGTCGGCAGCCTGCCGCATCCAGGATAAATACACCGCGCCATCGTCGATATTGTGCGTTAGCCCAACAAATGAGTATCCGTCGGGCGTAGTCGAATACCCGATAATATACGGCACACTGGAAAAAAGCACGATTACTGCCGCCCAGACAAGCGCCCATCTCAGCTCATGACGACCAACTATGTCTAACATTGCAGCCTTTTTCTTAACACTAACACGTGATATACCCCAACACTGAGCAATAGCCCCACCCCAATTATCATCATGCACAGGCCAAAACCAAACAACGAAGGCTCATATCGTGTAATGGGTATCTTTTCCCCTGAAAGCTTATAAATATGCATGCCATCGATAGTATTGATCAGAGCCGCATTCTCATCTTCGATAGCAGCCTCGCTTATCGCATACGAAGCGACGGATGGCAATTCAGGCGTATATTTACGCACAAATAGAATGTTGCCGTTTTCCGGCGGGCTGGGATCAACGCCCTCAATCTCGGCTAGCAAAGTCTGGTAGTTCTTTGTAAAGAGTGAATCATAGCCCTGCACATCGTAAAGGCCGTAAATTATAGCGGCGTTTGGAGGCAGAATGGCATCTCTGGGCGTCTCAAACAGGCTCCATTGGGAGTTTATTGGCGCGATTCTCTCCCCGTTTTGTGTCAGCCGCTGCAGTTCATCGGTAAGCGGCGTGTCAGGATAGACTTTAGAACGCTCGCAGGTGGGGTTGAAGTTGATGCCGAAGACGAAGAGGTCGGCAATGATGAACACAGCCACAATCACCGATACGCTGTTACTGGACAAGAAACGTCGATCCTGCGAGTCCCGAGGCGCGCGCATGTAAGCACCGAGAAAAAGCCAGCCCGCCATCATCAGCACAAGCGCGATTGGGGGACCCACATCCACTGAGTCCGAATGAATGAGGTTGGCCACCGTACTCTGACCTATCTGTAGAGAAACGAAGAACGCGACGATCAGGATGAGATAGCTCGCGAAGAGCCACAGCCTGGTAACAAGCCTCTTTTCGCGCAGCAGCTTGACCCTTCGCCCATCACCCTCGCTAAGGTAGTAGTCCGCCCCAAACCCCGCCAACGCCGCCATCCCAAAGAAATACAGCAGCAGTATCCTATTCGGCCCACCGAGGGCACTGAAGCCCGGAATGCCGAAATAGAAGAGCCTGTTGATCGGTGTCCCGAGCGCCGTCAGAAGCGCCAGGACAGTGAGAGAAGCAAAGAACCCGACATTCTTCTTTCTGATCGAGCCCAGCGCGATCATCGCCAGCATCAACGGCAGGATGCCAGCGTAGAGGCCATACTCCATGTAGTCCGCCGCGCTGCCGATATGCGCATTCTCCCCTATCCTGCCGAGCAAGTAGTAGCTGTTCTGACTAGGATCGCCGAAAAACCTCGGAGCAAAAGCGGTCACAAGCCGATACGCGGGCAGGGCGTTGTCTACAAAGGATTGATAGCCCGACTCGGTGATCTCTCGCACCCTGTGTGAGTGTGCGGCAAGCTGCTGTGACGGCAGAATTTGAGGCGCAGAAATCATACCGGCAATGATTATGCATCCGAGCATAGCGCCAATGCTTTTAAGGACAGCGTGAAAACGTCTTTGGGTGATTGCAGACCCGACTATTTGCCATATCCACCAAAGCCCAACCGCTAATGCAACGTAAAGCGCAATCTGGAAATGCCCGGCAAGAAAGCTCATTGCCAACGACGCTCCGCTCAGCAACCCATAAAAGAGCGATTTGCAATGAACTGCCCTATGCACCAGAAGCAGGGTTAGAGGAAGCCATATCGCCACGCTGATAAAAGTCGGCAGCTCCAGCCAAAGCACGATAAACGCGGAAAATGTGAAGACAATCGCGGCAACAATCGATCCGAATTGCTCGACATACAATTCGCGCATCAACCAATACATAAACACTTGGGCGAGGAATAGATGCAGTGCCGCGAAGATGGTGAACGCGGTGATAGTGTTAAAGATTATAAATATAAAGTTAAACGGATATAGACACGCCGATTGCCCATTTGCCAAAAATGGGGTTCCTGAGAACTGATAAGGGTTGGACAAAGGAAAATGCCCGGACCGAATCGACTGGGCGTAGTGGACCCGCCACGGATAGAATTGTGAGATCGCGTCCCAATGCAGCGGGTTCCATTGAGGCGCAGGATCGGGAGCTTCGAGCACCGATGACCACGGTTTCATCTGAGCCAGGTAGTCGCCGGGCAGCAGGGCTTGACCTGTGAAGATCGGCTTCCACAGAAATACGAGAACCAGTATCAAAAAGAGCGCATAAGGCAGCAGACGCCGCAGTTTGGATCTATCCGTTTCAAACACCCTTTCGAATGTCTATGTGCTCATTCCAAGGCCAACAAAGGCTACCCCGCCCGCGATCAACAGCAACCCAATGGCCGCCAGTCTTTTGTCGACTTTTTCTTTCAAGACGCAGGCAGATAGTATAACCACCAGAAAATAGCTGAGGCTCATCATAGGATACGCCACGCTCAAACGCACCCTGCCCAGCACCAACAACCAGATAAGCGTGCTGACCACATATAAGCTAAAACCTAGGATCGCATATATATTTCTGAACGCACCGAAGATATTGCGCAGAGTTTGCCCTAAAGAGCCGCCGACGAGAGACCCGCCACTTACGCTTTTTTTGATGCATATCTGTCCGATGCTTGCCAGCGTGACAAAAACGCAAATCATGGCAAATGATGACCAGGTCAGGTTTCCTTCCACTAATCGCTCTCCTGTGATGAAACGGTCTTCTCACCGGCCATTAGACCCATTCCAAGCCCTATGAATGAGACCCCGCCGGATATCAGCAACAGGCCCGGTATTGCCCTGCTCCACGCGACGCTTTCTTTCAGCAACACAGCCGAAAGGATCACAACAAAAATATAGCTGATGCTAATCATAGGATAAGCTACGCTGAGGCGCACGTTGCTGAGTAGCACCAGCCACGTAAAGGTGCTGATTACATACAGCGCAAGCCCAAGCAATACGAAAGGGTGTCCCATCGAGCGCACCAGCGAAAGCAACGTAGAACCCATTGATACGGCGTTATGGGAGATTCCCGATTTTGAAGCCGTCATACCGATTTTCAGGCATATCTGGCCAAAACTGCCAAGGGTGATGCTGACAAGCAGCAACAAAAACGTTCGGGGTGTAAGATTCCCTTCCAAAGGCCGCGCCTCCCGGCAGACAAGTGCGTTAAATCATTACGAAATAACGTACATAAAATTAAGCCTGTGGGTTGGCCTGCGTTTCATCAAGCCAACCCGCAGCTAAATAGTTAAACAGCATATCCCGTTCAAGACCAAAACACAGCTATGGTATCGACTCAGGCTATGTTGAGCAGTTTCTTTGTGGTATCAACCGCGCTTGCCGCATCCGGAGCATATCCATCGGCTCCTATTTCATCGGCATAATTCTGGGTCACGGGAGCTCCGCCTATCATCACACACGCCTTATCGCGAATGCCTTCAGCCTCCAGAGCCTGGATGGTCTCCCTCATCGCCGGCATTGTCGTAGTAAGAAGGGCGCTTAGAGCGAGCACATCCGAGCCGCCTTTAACCGCCTCTACAAACTTCTCCGGCTTGACGTCGACTCCGAGGTCATTGATTTCGAAACCCGCCCCTTCGAGCATCATAGCGACGAGGTTTTTGCCGATATCGTGCAAGTCGCCGCGGACGGTGCCAATGGCGACCTTTCCCCGTGGTTTGACGCCACTGCCGGCAAGCTGAGGTCTGAGCAGCTCCATTGCTGTCTTCATAGCGCGAGCAGCAATTAAGACCTCTGGGACATAAAACTCATTATTTTTGAATTTTTCGCCCACGACGCTCATGCCTGCAACGAGTCCATTATTGAGAATATCGCCGGGGTTTACGCCTTCGGTCAACGCCGATTCGGTCATATCCAAGGCATCATTTGCTTTACCCTCGATGATGGCTTTTGCCAGAGCTTCAAAGTCAGCCACTGTTGTTCCTCCCTTGAAAATGCCTAACATTTTCGTCCGGTGTAAGCGCACCACATTCTATCTGCGCCACTACCGGTTTCTCAAGACTGTTAACAAGTATACACACACAGCGATCAATAGGCAATAGAAAGCCAAACCCATCGCCAGCGGCGCAACCTAACGGTCTGTCAAATATAATCATACCACTTTGAACGGTTGAAGCCGGGAGATAACTTTGATAGAATTACCTCGTGGCTAAAACGCAGACAAGATATGTTTGCCAGGCGTGCGGGTATGAATCCCCAAAATGGGTGGGACGATGCCCGGACTGCAGCGAATGGGCGTCGCTGGTCGAAGAGATCGTTACGACGGCCAAGCCCTCCAAACGCTCTGCCCTGAGCCAGCCGGGGATGCGCCCCGCATCAATTACAGATATCACAGTCGATGGCGCGCGAAGAACATCCAGCGGGATAGGAGAGTTTGACCGTGTGCTGGGCGGCGGAGTCGTCGCAGGCTCCCTTGTACTTGTCGGCGGAGACCCTGGAATAGGCAAATCTACCATTCTCATCCAGGCAGCTAACCATCTTAGCGTTAGTCTGGGCAGTGTTCTATATGTATCAGGAGAGGAATCGGCGGAGCAGATCAAGCTGCGCAGCAACCGCATCGGAATTGCATCATCAAATCTGCTGGTGGTCTCCGAGACTGATATTACCGCTATTGAACAGCATATCAGCAACGTCGGCGCGAAGTGCCTGTTTATCGACTCGATACAGACTATGTATGACCCGGAGCTATCCTCTGCGGCAGGCACTGTGAGCCAGGTGCGCAGTTGCACTGGGATTCTAGTTCGAATTGCAAAGACGACCGGCATTCCGATATTTATTGTAGGCCACGTGACAAAGGACGGCTCGCTGGCCGGCCCGAGGGTCCTGGAGCACATGGTCGATACGGTGCTATACTTTGAGGGGGATTCTCACGGAGCATATCGAATTTTACGAGCGGTCAAAAACAGGTTTGGGTCTACTGACGAGCTAGGTATTTTTGAGATGCGGGAGAGCGGGCTTGTAGAAATTGTCAATCCATCTGAAGCGCTGCTCAAAGAACGCCCCGCACACGGCATTGGCTCGGTGGTGACCGCTACAATAGAAGGATCTCGACCGCTGCTTGTGGAGGTGCAGGCTCTGGTGGCCCCGACCTACTTTCCCAGCCCGCGTAGAACCTGTACGGGAGTTGATTATAACCGCATGTTGATGATACTTGCGGTGCTGGAAAAGCGGGTAGGATTGGGATTGGGAAATAAGGATGTTTATGTAAATGTGGCCGGAGGAATCAGGATTGTAGAGCCTGCGGCGGATCTGGCCATCGCACTGGCGGTAACGTCGAGCTTGATGGACAGTGGCGTAGACGCCGACGTGATCGCGCTTGGAGAAATAGGATTGTCTGGAGAGGTGCGGTCTGTGAGCCAGACGGATAAGCGTCTCAAAGAGGCGGCAAGGCTTGGTTTTGAAAGAGCTATTATGACCTCAAAAGGCGTCAATAGCACTTCGCAATCAAACGGCATTTGCCTGGCGGCGGCATCCTCTGTGCGCTGCGCCATCGATCTGGCATTTTCGCACTAGTGAGCATACGGGCTTGTTAAATATCTTAATTGCAGTTGGTTATTATGAGCAATGAGTTGATAGCAAAAATAAATGAGCTGAAGGATAAACGCGGGGCAGTGATTCTGGCGCATAACTATCAATTGCCCGAAGTGCAGGATATCGCCGATTTTACCGGTGATTCGCTGGAACTATCCCGCAAGGCAGCTTCCATCGAAGCCGGAGTAATTGTGTTCTGCGGAGTGCATTTTATGGCTGAGACGGCGAAGATACTCTCACCCGACAAGACAGTTCTTATCCCTGATCCAACAGCGGGTTGCCCGATGGCCGATATGATCAATGCCGATGGCCTTCGTGAGTTCAAGGCCAAACATCCCGGCGTGCCGGTGGTTGCATACGTCAACACCACTGCCGAGGTGAAGGCCGAAAGCGCTATTTGCTGCACATCATCTAATGCCGTTCGGGTGGTAGAATCGATCGATTCCGACACTGTATTGTTTGTGCCGGATAAATCTTTGGCGGCTTATGTGGCAAGCAAGGTGAGCAAAAAGGTCATACCCTATTGCGGCTTTTGTCCCACGCACCATAGGATTCTTGCCCAAGACGTCCTTAAAACAAAACGAGAGCATCCGCAGGCAGTAATCATTGCGCATCCTGAGTGCACTTTGGATGTTATCAAGCTCGCCGATGGAGTCGAGAGCACTTCGGGGATGTTAAAATATGTCAAAAACAGCGAGGCCAAAGAGTTCATCGTCTGCACCGAGCGCGGCCTGCTTCACAGGCTGACACTGGACAACCCTGATAAGCTCTTCTACAACCCAAGCCCGCTCAATATATGTCCCAATATGAAAAAGATCACCCTTGAGAAGGTCATGTGGAGCCTCGAGGACATCAAATATGAAATACAACTATCCGCTGAAATCATAGACAAAGCTCGACACGCAATTGAAGGGATGATAGCGATACGACCGGGCTGAATAATATGTATATAACAGACATCGTTAAACGGGCGCTTGCAGAAGATATAGGATCCGGTGATATTACTACTCTACTGACTGTACCGGTCGATGTGCTCAGCGAAGCGCGCATAGTAGCCAAAGCAAACGGTGTTATGGCAGGCTTGGACGTTGCGGCTGAGGCGTTCAGGCTTGCAGGCTCCGGAGTTGGTTTTGCGCCATGTATGATTGATGGAGCCACCGTTGAGCCGGGCACTGTTATAGCCAACCTGACCGGCCCTGCGCACGCAATACTTCAAGGGGAACGAGTGGCTCTCAATTTTTTGCAGCACGCATCCGGAATCGCAACGTTGACTCGGCATTATGTAGACCTTGTGGCGCATACAAAGGCAAAAATTATTGACACCCGTAAAACCACGCCCGGATTGCGCCGACTGGAAAAATATGCGGTGATTTGCGGAGGCGGGAGGAATCACCGGTTCAACCTTTCCGATGGAATCTTGATCAAAGATAATCACATAGAGGCCGCCGGAGGCATCTCATCCGCAGTTATGGCTGCCAAAAGAAACGCTCCGCACACGCTAAAAATCGAATGCGAAGTCACGACTTTGATTCAACTCGATGAAGCGATCACCGCCGGGGTCGATGCGGTCCTTCTGGATAATATGGATGTGGATATGCTGAGGCAGTCGGTGGAGCTTGTCGCAGGTCGAGTTGTGACTGAGGCGTCGGGCGGAGTATCAAAAGATACTGTAGTCTCCATCGCAGAGACCGGGGTCGATTTGATTTCCGTTGGCTCTATCACTCACTCGGCTCCGGCTGTGGACATCAGTCTGCAATTCAAATGATCGAACCGCTCTTCCATCGTTTTATAGAGATCGGCTCTACAAATGATGTGGCTGCCGATCTAGCGCGTCAAGGAGCGCCGGAGGGCACGGTAATAACGGCACAGCTTCAGACCAAAGGGCGAGGCAGACGGGGAAGGCAGTGGCATTCTTATCCCGGCGAAAGCGTCCTTATGACGCTGCTTCTGCGCCCTGCCATTCCATTGAACAGATTCTCTGAGTTGGCATTCGTGGCTGCGGTAGCAGTTTGCGGTTGCCTGCTCGACTGCGGCATTCGACCTGAGCTGAAATGGCCTAACGATGTGCTGGTCGATGGCAGGAAAATATCGGGAATCCTGATCGAGACCGCGAGCGATGCTGCGTTAGTTGGGATTGGACTAAACGTCCGTCAGACGGATTTTTCGCTCGGATTAAATGCACAGGCAACGTCAATTGCGCTGTGTGGCGGGACGTGTTTGGATGTCGATGAAGTGACCGAATCAATTTTGAGTCACCTTTTCTGTATATATGAACTGCCATTCGAGGAGATTTTGATGCGCTGGCGTAAGTATATGTGGGGCATCAACAGCCGCGTAGAGGTTGTTACGGAGGCCGGCAATATCGTCGGAACCATATCGGGAGTGGCGGATGATGGCGCGCTGTTGCTTGATGGCGGTCGGCACAGGATTATCTCAGCCGAGGCCATACACGTTTTAAGAACTTGATTTTGTACGATGCAGAAATATTTGGAGGATATTTAATGGCTAAAGCATTACTGCTTATATGTGACGGACTTGGAGACAGACCTATCGCTGATTTGGGCGGCAAAACGCCGTTGGAAGTTGCGGCCAAGCCCAACCTCGACAGGCTGGCAACCGAGGGAGAATGCGGAATTATGGACCCGATCGCTCCCGGCGTTCGAGCAGGCAGCGACACCTCGCACCTGGCAATACTTGGCTACGATCCCTACACCTATTATACCGGCAGAGGGCCGTTTGAGGCCGCCGGAATTGGTATGGACGTCAAAGAAGGGGATGTCGCTTTCCGATGCAACTTTACCACGGTGGACGATCAGATGGTCGTTTTGGACCGCCGTGCAGGAAGAATCACAACCGGGACCGATCAGCTTGCCGAGGCGGTCAATGGGATGGTAATCGATGGCGTCGAGGTCATTTTCAAGGAATCGGTAGCTCACAGAGGCGCGCTGATACTGCGTGCAAAGGGCTTGGGATCGGAGATAACCGACACGGATCCGCATCACGAGGACGCCAAAGTGCTCGAATGCCAGCCGATTGATCCCAATGACGCCGCCAGCGCAAAGACTGCCAAAGTAGTCAATGAGTTTGTGAAGAGATCGTATGAAATACTCAAGCAGCATCCGGTTAATGTCGAGCGCGCTGCCGAGGGTTTGCGACCGGCTAATGTGATCCTGCCGCGTGGAGCGGGTATCGGCCCTAAATTGCGCACCTTCGAAGAAGAACATTCGCTGAAGGCAACCTGTGTGGCGGAAACCGGATTGATCAATGGCGTCGCGCGGTATGTGGGAATGACGATAGTGGAAGTCCCGGGTGCTACCGGAGGAACTGATTCCAACCTAATCAATATGGCGAAAGTCATTGTCGAGCAACTCCAGAGCGCGGATTTTGTGCTGTGCAACGTTAAGGGAGCTGATGTAGGCGGCCACGATGGCTCCCCGGATATCAAGCTGAGTATGGTAGCTAAACTCGACGAGATGATGGGATATTTGCTTGAGAACCTGCCAAAAGACACTTTTATGGTCCTCACCGCAGACCACTCTACTCCCTGCTCGCTAAAGGATCACTCAGGAGATCCCGTGCCGATTGTGTTTTGGGGAGATGGCGTCCGCACAGATTCGTGCAGGCATTTCGATGAGCGTTCGGTGACAATCGGAGGGGTAAACCGCATTCGCGGAATCGACGTCATGAAGATTCTGACGCAGTTGATGAACGTGGCGGAAAAGTTTGGAGCGTAAGCGGAGATGAAAACTGATACTAGATTCCTTGCATTCGATTTCGGTGCGGAGAGCGGACGCGCTCTGCTTTGTTCTATTTCGAACGGCAAAATTGAGCTTAGCGAGATGCACCGATTCACTCATACGCCTGTGAAAACCCTTGGACACCTGCATTGGAACGTGCTGGAGCAATTCGCAAACATCAAGCACGGCCTTAAAATCGCGCTAAACGAGACAAATGGCGCGATAGATGGCATAGGAGTGGACACGTGGGGAGTGGATTTCGGCCTCATTGGGGAGGATGGCGAACTGCTTGCCATCCCGTCGCATTACCGGGACAGCCGAACAGATGGCGTCATGGACGAGGTCTTCAAAATTGTCCCTCGCAAAGAGGTCTTCGAACGCACGGGGATCCAGTTTCTGCAATTCAACACGCTCTATCAACTCTATTCTATGGTCAAAAACAACTCCACCGCGCTCAAATATGCATCGAAATTGCTTATGATGCCTGACCTGTTCAACTACTGGTTGACAGGCAGGCAAGTTGGAGAGTTTTCGATTGCAACAACCTCTCAATGCTATGACCCGCGTGCCGGGGATTGGGCATTTGAAATGCTAGGCAAGCTCGGCATTCAGACCGATATGCTGCCCGAAATCGTGCAGCCCGGAACCATCATCGGCCCTCTGAGCGATAAGCTGACCTCTGAACTCGGAGCCGGCGCGGGAATCCCCGTGATCGCTCCTGCCGCTCACGATACGGGCAGTGCAGTCGCCGCTGTTCCTGCTACCGGAAAAGGGCATGCGTATATCAGCTCCGGGACGTGGTCTTTGATGGGCGTCGAGATCGACGAGCCTATGATCAACGAACAATCCCTGGCAATGAGCTTCACCAACGAAGGCGGCGTTGATGGTCGCTATCGTTTTCTAAAGAATATAATGGGATTATGGCTCGTGCAGGAGTGTCGGCGCACGTGGGCATCGCAGGGTCAGGACATATCCTATGCCGAGCTTACCGATATGGCCGCCCAAGCCGAGGGATTTGCCTGCGTGGTCGACCCGGATGACGGCGCATTTCTGACTCCGGGAGATATGCCTCAAAGAATTCGCGATTTCTGCTCACGCACAAAACAACGCATCCCGGAGACCAAAGGGGAGATCGTTCGCTGCGCACTCGACAGCCTCGCGTTGAGATATCGATTCACTATAGAATGCCTCGACGAGATGTTCGGAATACGTCACGACCCGATTCATATAGTTGGCGGAGGCACGCAAAACACGCTTCTGTGTCAACTGGCGGCGGACGCTACCGGCAGGACTGTAATTGCAGGGCCGGTCGAGGCTACCGCCATAGGAAATGGACTTGTTCAGGGGATGGGCGTAGGAGTTGTGAAGTCGCTGGAAGAGGCCCGCAAAATCGTGATTGATACCTACAGTCTCATAAAATATGAACCTTCGGGCAGCGAAATAATCGAACGCGGATATCGCCTCTTTAAGGATATCGCCGGCTGATATTGTCGCGCAAGCCACAGATGCTGCCGACATGTCAGCGATATGAGCAATCGTTGGCATATATTTGTTATGTCTTTTGGATAACTCTCGATCCAGCCTGTTTGCTTGGGATGTAAACAGGGTAACTACGTAATGGCCATTGGTGTGATTGTGACTTTTATGACACCACACAACAAAAGCCTATTGGCAAGCGACCCGCGTAGAGAGGGGGTATTCCGATGGCGGATGACAAACCCGGACCTCAGCCGGGATCTGAAGGAGCACGAAGAATTGCCGAGGCCCATAGAGGGTCTCGTGAACATGACCGCGAGGGGGGTTTCGCCGCTAACCCCGAGTTGGCCAAAGAGGCCGGACGCAAAGGCGGCGAAGCCGTAAAACGAAAATATGGGAAACAATTCTACCGAGAGATCGGCAGGAAAGGCGGGGATACCGTCAAACAGGAACGAGGCTCAGAGTTCTATGCTGAGATTGGTCGTCGCGGCGGTGAAATGCGCAGCCGCAGAATGAGAGAAAAGGCAGCCAAAGAAAAAGCAAGCAACTAACGTCTACAATTTCTCTTAAGGCAACCAGAAATCGGGGAAGCTCGCAGTTTAATTGGCTCGAGTTTCCCCGTGATTTTCGTGTATGGGACGATATCTCTTGTATCCAAACATCAATACGCCCACGCTTACAACCGTAGCTACCGCGCATATAATAAACACGGACGAACTGCCGAGTATATTTCTCTCCACCAGCCAACCAGCCGACAGCGGCCCGATTATGCCTCTGATTCCTATCAGCGTCAGAAATATCGCCTGATATTGCGACAGCCGCTCCCGTGGCGCAAAATATATCACTCCCATAAAATAGGCCAGATCGTTGCCGGAACCGACAATGCCGAGCAATATCTTTGCCGGCACAAGCATCCACCATTTGGTTGAAAGCAGATATATAACGGGTATCAGCGCCCAAGCCAGGCTCTGGGCTGCGACGATTTTCTCAGGTCTGCGCCTGTCGAGTCGGGTTCCCCAATGGAAATAACCAATCATGCTGCAGATGGATACAACAAATGTGTAGACACTCTGGCGAACCGTCGCCACATTAAGAACATCCACCTCATAAAGCGCGAACACCGGAGCAGCAAAGTAGGTGGCTAATCCATACAGAAATATGCCGGAGCAAAACCACAGGTAGCCTTTGTCATTAAACAACACAACCACGGAATCCCACAAAAATCGGAACAGCTTTACTCCGGTTTCTGCGGCAACCTGAGGGACGTTAATCTTTTTGAATACAAGAGTCGACCATATGCCAAAAATCGCGGCCACGGGAAATACATACCTGTAGCTGACATATTTGAGCACCACGCCGGCGATAAGGACAAAGATAATGCTGCATACGCTGGTAAGAACGCGCACAAAGCCCATTATCTTTCCCCGGTCGCTGTCGGGGTAGATTTCCTTCATAATGTCCGTATATGGAGGAACCGCGATAGCGGCAAAGATGCAGAAAAGCACATATATACCGACGAAAATATTGGAGGTGGTGGCAAATATAGTTAAAAAGAACAGTGCGCGAGCTATTAACCACGGATAAATCGCAAAGGGCATTTTGGATCGCCCCAGCGTCACATTAGCCCAGGGCAGCGAAAGAAGATAACCCGCAGCAGGAGCCATTGTCAGAATCCCAACTTCCATTGGGCTGGCGTGCAGGGTTTTTCGTGCGATAACGATGATAAAGGGCAGCGTTATGCCGCCCATTGCAGCGGACAGCATCCCCGCCATCGCGTCTTTATTGTAGGCATCTCGAGCAACCGGCGGCACTCGTTTCGCGAAAAACATTCTCTCCTCCGGTGCGCGATTATCACAGCACGGGCAAAGTCGCAGATGAGCGCTGCATAAATCAGCAAAGTCAACGAAGAGCCGCGAGCCTATTCATCGATGAATAAGCCCACGGCCCTACTGCATATTTATAATTCTACAGGTGCACCTGTTTGACGGTATTTATCGCAGGAAGCTCCACGAGCTTAGACATAACCTCTTCGGGCACGTCCGCATCCACGCTGAGAATCATAACCGCCCGCTGACGCGGAGATTTGCGCCCTACGTGCATGCCGGCGATGTTTATGCCCTCATTGCCAAGCAGCGTTCCCACACTGCCGATAACGCCAGGCTCGTCGCTGTGCTCGGAGATCAGAACCACTCCCTCAGGCACAAAGTCCATTGGAAAGCCCGCCATCTGCACTATTCTCATCTCACGTCCCTCAAACAGGGTTCCGCTGATTTGCGTGCTGCCTTTCTCGGTTGTAACGGCCACGCTCAACAAAGATGCGTAGTCATAGAAATCCGCATGGCGACTCTCGACAAGCTCAATGCCTCTGGATTTGGCAATCACAGGAGCGTTGACCAAATTAACCGTCTCCGCAACCATCGGGCTGAGCACTCCGGCCAATACCGCACGAGTGATCGGGCCGCTATCCATATTGGCCAATTCACCAAGGAGCTTCACCTCGACTTTGGAGCAGCGCCCATCCATCATCCCCACGGCCAAGGCCGCTATTCTTTGAGCAAGCGGCAGGTATGGTTGAACTGCAGCCAGAACCTCAGGTGAAAGCGCAGGCATGTTGACCGCAGAGCGCGCCGACCTGCCCTGGAACACGTCTACAATTTGCTCCGCCACATCGACTGCAACGTTGGTTTGCGCCTCTTCGGTCGATGCGCCGAGGTGGGGCGTAGTTATCACGTTGGGCAAGTCGAATATCTCATTGGAGAAATCCGGCGGCTCTTTTTCGAAGACGTCGATAGCCGCGCCTGCGCACTTGCCGCTTTTGACCGCGCTGATCAAAGCGTTATCGTCGATAATGCCGCCTCTTGCAACGTTGACGATCCTGACGCCGTCTTTCATTGCCTCGAACTCTTTGTCGCCGATGAGGCCGAGCGTATCTTTGTTTTTCGGCAAGTGCAGGGTGAGGTAGTCGCTGCGCTTAATGCAGTCCTGGAAATCGACGAGTTCGATTCCCCCTCCGGCGGCATCTTCGGTGATGAAAGGATCATAGGCGATAACTTTCATACCGAATGACCGGCATCTTTTGGCTACTTCCTGGCCGATTTTACCCAACCCCAACACTCCAAGGGTCTTTTTGTAGACTTCATTGCCAGTGAACTTGCTGCGATTCCACTCCTTAGCCCGCATGGAGACGTAAGCCTGGGGAATATTTCGCGAAAGAGCAAGCAGCATGGCTACTGTATGCTCGGCTGCTGCTATGGTATTGCCGCCGGGACTGTTGACCACGATGACTCCGCGCTCAGTGGCAACAGGCACGTCAACATTGTCAACGCCAACCCCTGCCCGTCCGACAATCTGCAGTTTCTTTGCGGCCTGCAGCACTTTCGCAGTGACCTGAGTGCCACTACGAACCACCAACGCATCATAATCCCCGATTATTCCGCATAACTCATCTTCGGATAATCCGGTGTTCACATCCACATCGGCAGCCTGTTTAAGGATGTCGATTCCTTCCTGGGCCAATTTATCACTAACTAGAACCTTTGGCATTAGCACACTCTCCTCGGTGATCGCGCAGCATATTTACATTCTGCGCCGCAGTCGTATTATCATCTATTGTTTGGCTGACGCTGCCTTTTTATTTTTGGCAGCCGCCAACGCGTCCACAAGCGCATCCCTGCTCTTTGATTGCTTAAAGTCAAACAGCACAAAACCCTGCAAGCCCGCTTTTCGAATAGCTTCGATCTGGGCGATTACCCCATCATTGTCGCTGAAGCTCACTTCAATGCCCACATAAGTAGGCTTGCCGCCGTGCCAACTCTTAAATCCCTGCAGCCATCCTCTGAATGACTCAGCCGACTTAGGATATTTTTCTGATTTATATACCATAGGCAGGTTTGCGTCCAGGATATTATTCGCCGCCCAATACTTCCAATCCTGGAAAACTCCGGCATAACAATCAGTTTTTTTGAAATCCGGGTTATAATTTCCCCAGGCTATCGTGGAAGCGGACATTATCACTTTGGGCTTGACCGCTTTGACTTGCTTGTGGACCATACGCACCAGTTCCGTAACCTGATCTCTGCGCCACTGCGACCATTTCTCATCTTTAGGATCGGGTTTGGCAGATGTTTTTGTATCGGCATAGTATCTCCTCAGCGCAGTTTCTGAATATCCCCATCTCACTCCGGGATAGCGAATGTAATCCCACTGGACGCCGTCTACGTCGTAATTCTTGACGATTTCCATAACCACTTTTGCCATGTGCTCTCTGGCAGCGGGCACTCCGGGATCGAGATATTGCCCTTCAGATGCCGTTATATTGCCGTTGACATCCTTGCATATCCAGTCAGGATGGGCATTTACTATATGCTTGGGATCGGCAGGATTTGGCAATTTGGACCAGATTCGATATGCATTGACCCACGCATGAACCTTAATCCCCTGCGCATGGGCCTGTTTGATGGTATATGCGAGCGGGTCAAAGTCCGGCTTTGATATATTGGAGGCTCGCGGTTCGAGAGTGGATTTATAGTATGCGTCGCCGATCTTGCGCACCTGAATATACAAAGTATTGATCCCCGCTTTTTTAGCGGCGGCGATCGTCGCATCCACTTCTTCAGCGCTTAGATAACCATGTCCCCATCCGCTCACCCATGCTCCGCGGACTTCTTCGCCTGCAGAACAACCCGATGCAAGCATTATGAGACACGCCAGAGCTGCAATTGCGTATGTTTTGATCAATGTTCTACACTCCTGTTAAACGGTATTTCTAGTTTTTCTGCATGGCCAGCAGGTCCAATTCCTTCTGGGCTTCTTTATAATTAGGATCCAATTCAAGCGTTTTCAAGAAGTAAGTTTTCGCCGCCGGGTAGTCTTTTACCTTCAAATAGCAGCGTCCGAGCCTGAAGTGCGCATCGGAATACAGAGGGTCCAGCTCGATGGCCTTCTTAAACTGAGCTATGGCCTCTTCTATCTTCCAGGCAACAGCAAGCTCTATTCCCTTATCATAAACCCGTCGGGACTCGTCTTTGGCATCGAGTTCATTGACCGGCAGCCTTGGCGCAGGGGAAAATTCCTTTTGGAACGCCGGCAATATGCCTTCTCGCAGCTTACCAGCGTTGAACGGGAACAGCAGGAAGCCTTTCTGGCCGATGCTGCGACAGTATTTGATCTGCGCTATAAGCTGTTCGGCCGTTTGATGTTCCGCATCCAATCCCTGATATGTCTTATCCGCGCCCGACCACTTGCCGGAGCTGTCCGCCCACAGCCTGAAAGCCTTGGCATATTTATCCTCCGGCTTATAGTTCATAGGAATGTTGATATCGAGCATCCCCTGCTCCATCCACATCTTCCAGTCCTGACATACGGAGGAATAGGCGCTGGTCTTGGTGAAATCGCTCGGCGCGCCGCCAAAGCATATAGTAGCGGCGGATACAACTATCTTTGGGTTGGCCGCTTTTATCCTGTTGTAGGACATCTTAACAAAAGCCGTGACCTGTTCTCGTTTCCATTGCAGCCATTTGGCATCCCCTGTCTCCGGTTTGGAGGTGGCTCCCGTTGCTTCATAATAGCGCTTGAGGGCTGCCTCGGAATATCCCCACTGATTGCCGGGATATCGAACGTAATCGTAGTTGATTCCGTCCACATTGTAGCGTTTTGCGATATCCTCGATAACGGATACTATATACTCCCTAGCCTCCGGAACGCCGGGGTCAAGGTAGATTCCCTCACCCGCCCAGTTGCCGCCATCTTTGTTCAGCAATACCCAGTCAGGATGCTTGTTGATTACATGATTAGGATCGGTAGGGCCGGTCTTGGCTCCGCACCACGCACGATAGACAACGACCCAGGCATGAACCTGAATGCCCTCTGCGTGAGCTTTTTCGATGGTATAAGCAAGAGCGTCGAAATCCGGAGCCAGATTACTGCCGCGAGGCTCAATTTTGGAATCATAATATGCATCCGCAAACTTGCGAACTTGAATATACAAAGCGTTAATGCCGGCTTTTTTCGCAGCGGCAATGGTTGCGTCGACTTCATTTGGGGTAAAAATGCCGTGTTGCCAGGTGGTAACCCACGCTCCTCTCAACTCTGCAGCTCCGACGATTGAAGTCATTGCAGTCATCGTGGCTAGAATACACAGTGCGGTTACAAGCGTCTTACGTAGTGTCAATTGCTTACTCCTTTGCAGTAGTGACAGGTGGCTCGCTCACATTGAACGAGATCGGCAAACTTTCCTGCTCGGGTCCTCAATTCGCATTATCCAGCATATATCAATTGTCAGTTTGTATGGTAAGCTGTGAGATTGATTGTGTCAAGTTGACAGTGCATCAGGCCAATGTTAGAATCAAGCGATTGATATGGATATTCGCATTGCTACTGAGAATGATAGACAGCGGTTTAACGATTTTATCGCCCGTTTTGACACGGGCGATTTGCTTCAATCTTATGAGTGGGGAGATTTGAAGGCGCACGGTGGTTGGACTCCCATTCGCGTCCTTGCAGAACAGGATGGGGAGATAGTTGCCGCCGTATCGCTATTGAAGCGCAAACTGCCCAAAACCCGACGTTGCATAATTTATGCTCCCCGCGGCCCGGTGCTTGACACACAAAACCTGCCGCTGCTTGCCGATTTTGTGGCTTTCCTGAAACAGACCGCGATGAGTGAGGGCGCAATTCTTCTGAAAATCGACCCGCCGGCTCCCGTCGAAGATACCGTTAGTGCGGATAATTTAATCTCAGTCGGCTTCAAAGAGATCAGCGCATTCGGCTTCGGCGGAACTCAGCCTAAGTGTGTGATGCAGTTGGATCTGGACAAGCCGATCGACGAAGTGATGGCGTCGTTCAAGGAAAAGTGGCGATATAACATCAGACTGGCAGACCGAAAAGGAGTCACCGTCAATATCGACTGCACAAAAGACGACTTGCCGGTGTTTTATGGGTTGCTCAAAGAGACGGCCAGCCGCGATGGTTTTCTTGTGAGAAACCTGAAATACTTCGAAGACATGTGGGATATACTGGTTCCCGCAGGGTTTATGCGTCTTGTGCTGACGTATTATCAAGATAAGCCAATTGCAGGAGCCATTGCGTATTTGTTTGGCGACAAGGCCATGTATACCTACGGCGCGTCATCGAATGAGCATAGAAACGTGATGCCCAATCACCTTATGCAGTGGCGAATGATACAGTGGGCAAAGGAATCGGGCTGCAAATGGTATGATTTCAGAGGAGTCAGCCCAAAAAAACAGCCAGCAGAAAATGACCCGCTCGCCGGTCTTAACAGGTTCAAAGAAGGCTTCTGCCCGAGATTTGTCGAGTACATCGGCGAATATGATATGGTTTTGTCGCCTTTCTATTATTGGCTGTGGTCGGTGGCAAAGCCCTGGGTATCCAAAGTACTGAAAGCTCGCGGCAGGGCGCAATCTCAGGCAGGGGATGGTGGCGAGTAATGATCCATGACCTCTGGGTGGAAGTCGACCTCAACGCGTTGAGACACAACTTTCTGCAGGTGCGCAGCGCGGTGGGAAGCGACTGCCGCATAATGGCGGTTGTGAAGGGCAATGGGTTCGGTCATGGGATGATTGAACCTGCAAAAACGTTTGTCGAAGCCGGCGCTAATATGCTGGGCGTGACTCGGCTCGCCGAAGCCCTTGCGCTCAGAGAGGCCGGACTGGACTGTCCCATCCTGATGTTTGCCCCGATACAAAAGGGCAATGCGCAATGCGCCATCGATGCCGAACTCGATATGACCGTTTGCGATCTGGAATTGGCGGAGGCTATCTCACAGGCGGCCATAGCGATCGGCAAGACTGCCAGATTGTGGATCAAAGTTGACACCGGAATGGGTCGGTTCGGAGTTCTAACCAAAAACGCGGCCGCACTGGTTGATGATATAACCAATTTGCCGGGAATCTCCATTGCCGGAATCTATACCCACTTCGCCACCTCCCTTGAGCCTAATCTTTCGAAGACCAAAGAACAGTTAAATGAGTTCGACGCAGTGTTGAAGAGTCTGCAGGCGGCTCAGATCGATTACGGAATGGCATCGGCAGCCAACAGCGCTGCGATATTGCGATTGCCGGAATCGCACTTTGATATCGTGCGACCGGGCACGCTGCTGTATGGGCAGTATCCCTCCTCCAGCGTCCCTCATACGCTGGATTTGAAGCCAACCTGGAGGCTCAAAGCAAGAATTTGCCAGATAAAAGATATTCCGAAGGGCAGCAGCATTGGATATGGCGCGGAGTATCGTGCAGAGCGGGACATACGTGTGGCTGTCCTGCCGGTGGGATATGCGGATGGGTTCACCCTTTCCCCTGAGGGGCAGATGTACAGGCACAGCGTCTTAAAATATGCGTACAACAAAGCCAGACGCCGCCTCTGTGTCAAAGTCAAGGGATATCGCGCAGCAGTGCTGGGTCGAGTAGCGATGCAGACAACCGTTATATGCGTGACCGGCATTGGCGGCGTAGAAGTGGGCGACGAGGTTGTCATTCCTGCGAGAAGAATCCCCGCCAGCGCACTGATTCCGCGCATATATTCAAGCTGATGTCAGTTGCTGAGAATCTCCTTAAGTCTCCTTACGGCCCTTTGCTGCAACCTGGAGACGTGCATCTGCGAGATATTGAGCCGTCTGGCAACCTCGGTTTGCGACATATCCTGGAAGAATCGATAGTATATAATTGCTTTTTCTCGAGGCTCAAGACTCTCGATAGCCTGGTTGAGATCGCCATAGGTCTCTATGCTTTGCAGCGATTCGTCGACCTCTCCGATAAACTCGGCCAGCGTCAGAGGAGCCGATTCGCCTTCGTGGGAGAGCTTGCTGTCCAGTGATACCGTGTCATAAGCGTTCCCCAATTCGATAGCCTCCAGGGTTTCTTCCTCCGATGCCCCGACCTCTGCGGCAATTTCCTGTATTGTCGGCGGATGTCCCAAACGCTGGCTAAGCTCGTCGGCAGCTTTATTTGCCGCCAGATTAAGCTCCTGGAGACGACGCGGCACTTTGAGACTCCACGCTTTATCCCTGAAATAGCGTCGAATCTCGCCTACGATAGTGGGAGTTGCATAGGTAGAGAACTTGGTTCCTCTTTCAGGATCAAAGCGATCAATGGCGTTAATCAGCCCAATGGAGCCTACCTGAATGAGGTCATCGATGGGTTCACCTCTATTGGCAAACTTACCTGCAAGAAAGCGGACCAGATTTTGATGAATGGCAACGAGATGATCCCTTATCTTGCGGTCTTTTGTTTCAATATACCGTTGGAACAGCGCCTCAGTGTCAGTCTCTGTCCAATTTGCGGTGCCGCCGAGTTTTTTAGTCCTGGCGCTATCGCTGTCGCGCATGTTTGACCATCCGAACGTGCGTACCGCCATTGCTCGACGTTACATCAACTTCATCAACAAGCAAAGTGATCAATAAAGCTCCGATATTCTCAGTCTCCTGGTCAGGATCATCAGCCCGGTTTTCTTCTTTTCGTTCGCCGGCTTGATCAAATATATCAACGATAAGGCTGTCAGTCCCTATCTCACTGCGCATCACGATATCAGAGTCGGACCTGTCGTTTTTTTTGGCCCACTCCACCGAGGTAGTGCAGGCTTCGCCAACAGCCAACCGAATGTCTTCTACATCAAGATAAGAAAATCTCATACGACTGGCGACGCCAAGTATAGCAAGACGTGCAACCCCAACGTATTCTGGTTTACACGGAAACTTCAACTCCACGCACGCCGAGCATTGATTATCAGCCACTACTAGGGAGCCTCCTTTCCCATCGATTCGGAGGCATCTTCCAGCGAAGTAAATATCTCAAATATCTTATCCAGGCCGGTAATCTCGAAGACGCGAAGTATGCGAGTATTCGGACATACCAATACCATATTGCCATCTCTCTCTCGAATCCGCCTCAGACCGCCTATGAGAACTCCAAGCGCTGTTGAATCGAGATAGTCCACTTTGGTCAGGTCGATGATCAATTCCCTGGTATTGCTTTCCAACAACTTAATCATCTGCTGCTTGAGCTTTGGAGCGGTATAAACATCCACCTCTCCCTGCAGCTCAACAGTGGGCAACTCTGTGCCGCCTGAATGTGTCTCCATCTTGAAATTCACCTTACCGTCACCTCATTTCGCTTTATACGCCGCACCACCCGAGATTGACCACTCAGATGCGGCCGGACCCCTTCAAGCCACGTGTGGTTCTCAGGGGTTCCAGGTATGATTGAAGATCCGGTCAACGTGCCTTGATCTTAAATGACTCGAATCAGCTTTCTTCAAGCTCAACAACGGGAATATCGCACTCCTGATCTTTGGCCACGGCCTGCTTGCCGGCGTCAATTGCCTGCTGCACCTTGACCTTAGTGGTCTCCAATATTTCCTTGCTCTTCTTAACCAGATCATCTCCGGATTCGGACAGTTCATGCATAGCCTTTTCGGCTTTCTTTTTCAGATCATCAGCGGCTACCTTGATATCGTCACGGGTTTCTTTGCCCGACTTCGGAGCCAGCAACAGAGCCGTAACTGCTCCCACGAGCGCTCCGACACCCATACCCGCAAGAAAATTCAGGGCCACGTTTTTTTCACTAGTATTGTCGCTCATCAGCGATTCCTCCCCAATTTTTAAGATCGGTGGTCATATAAGACCCCACACAACATTGCCTGTGCCATAAAAAAGCAGGTCACGAGTGGAGAGCATTATTTCTCACCCGGCTTTGACTTCTTCTCGATTGATCCCCCAAGGTCCTTCTCAGACCTGATACGCTGCAGCTTCTGTTTGAATCTGGCCTCATGGCCGTTTTCGGTAGGCTCATAATATACGCCGCTTTTGGCTTCGTCCGGAACATACTCCTGATCTACATAGTTGCCCGGAAAGCTATGCGGGTATAAATAACCCTCCCCGTGTCCCAACGATTTCGCGCCGGGATAGCTTTTGTCGCGCAGATGAACCGGGACCGGCGGGGACTTTTTTTGAGCAATATCGGCATTAGCCCTGTTTATGGCCACATAGCTGGCGTTGCTTTTCGGTGCGCAGGCGAGGTATATAGCCGCCTGAGCCAATGGTATCTGCGCCTCGGGCATACCGACAAACTGAACCGCATCGGCCGCTGCAGTAGCCACGACTAAAGCCATCGGGTCTGCATTGCCTACGTCCTCTGCCGCCTGGATAACAATCCTGCGCGCAATAAACTTCGGATCTTCGCCTGCCGCCAGCATCCTTGCAAGCCAATAAACTGCGGCATCCGGGTCTGAGCCTCTCATCGACTTGATAAATGCAGAGATCGTATCGTAATGTTCGTCCCCTTTTTTATCATATTTCAAAACCCGTTTCTGAACAGCCTGCTCAGCGATGTCCAGCGTTATGTTTTTGCGTCCCGATTCGTCCGCAGGCGCGGCTTTGAATGCAAGTTCAAGCGCGCTGAGTGCGCTTCGGGCGTCTCCTTGTGCGATGTCGACAATATGGTGCAGGGCGGCCTCGTCAATGGCAGGCGAATCTGCACCCAGACCGCGTGATTCGTCGGTCAGCGCACGTTGGACAAGTCCTGTTATCTGTTCATTGCCAAGTGGCTCAAATCGAAATATCCTTGCGCGGGACAGCAGGGGCGAATTGACCTCGAAATACGGGTTTTCCGTGGTGGCTCCTATCAATATGACAGTGCCGTCCTCGACGTGTGGCAGCAATGCGTCCTGTTGGGCTTTATTGAATCTGTGAATCTCGTCGACAAATAGAATTGTCTTGCGGCCACTGACGTTTTTCAGTTCTTTGGAGCGTTGAATAACTTTGCGCATCTCGGGAACTCCGGATGTCACCGCGCTGAAGTTCTCGAAATTGCACGCCGTACGCCCAGCGATGACCGATGCCAGGGTGCTTTTGCCGCAGCCGGGAGGACCCCAGAATATCATCGAAGTGAGATCGTCATTCTCAATGGCATTGCGCAAAACCGTGCCGCTGCCGACGATTTTCTCCTGGCCGACAAACTCATCGAGCGTACGAGGACGCATTCGAGCCGCCAGAGGCTGACCCGACTCGTCCTGCGCGTTCATATCCCCAAAAAGGCTAGACATAGGCTAGATTGTAAGTGCGCTGTGCTTGACTGTCAAGCTGGACACATCGACGTAACAGCTCACGAATGATGCATAATCCTGCCCGTAGTGTCCGATCTCCGTCTCGGACTAGGCTAGGACAGATGCCAGCTACTTCGGTTTAGAGGTTAGAAGTTGGAGGTTAGAGCTTGGGAATGGG
>JAAYKE010000061.1 GCA_012522575.1 Armatimonadota bacterium
CCTCGGCATTTGCCTCGGAATGACAAAATTTGGAGGCTACTCGAACCCTCTCAATAAACCTTCTAACCTCTAACTTCCAACTTCTAACCTCTAAACGGCCTAGTCCGAGACGGAGATCGGACACTACTGGTAGGAGTAATCATCATTCGTGAGCTGTTACAAAATTACTTTGGTGTTTGAGCATGCCCGTCGGTAATGGTATGATTCAATCGAATATAAAACCTGTCGAGGCAGAATAAGTGACCAACAGCGACAAATTTGAAACCATAGTATTCCAGCAAAAGCAGGTGCACAAAGCATGGACCGGGGCTTTGAGCAGACGCGGCGAAAACCCTTCGCAGGCAGCGGATGGGCTGGTCTGGGAACTTTTATTGAGCTACAGCGACGCACTGCGAGACTTCGACAGCGCAAGCGAAGATATTTATAAGACCGCCTACGAACTGGCTCGACTGATGCTGAAACAGGTCGATGAGAAACACTTAACCGATTTATACAGGGATCGTCTTCTTGAGGCGATCATCGATACGGGACATAAGAAAGACTCCTGCGACTGCCGCACGATTGTTCGATTCGCCAATCTGGTGTCATCAGCATTCAGTGAGGCGCGCTCAGATATGCTGAAAAAGACGATTCGGCACAAAAGAGCGGAGGGATTGTCCAATGAACTGCGCGTGGCAAAATCCATACAGAACTATCTGCTCCCGAAGGTGATTCCCGATATAGAGGGATATGAATTCGCCGGCAGATTGGTCCCTGCTCAGGAAGTGGGCGGGGACTATTGGAGCGTGAAATACTGGAAAGATGAAGGCGTTGTCACCTTAAAACTTGCTGACATCAGCGGCCACGGACTGGCAGCGGCCACTCTGGTAGCGGCCGTTAAGTTTATCTCCGGCGGATATTATAAAGGAGCAAAGACAGCCGCAGAGGTGATGTATCAGACCAATAGAGTGCTGGCTAAGGAGACGCCGTATGATGTGCTGGTATCGATGGTGTACGGCTGGCTGAAGCCGGAAAGCAAACAACTGACGATAGTGAATGCAGGCCACGAACCGGCGTTTTTGTGCAGAGAAGGCTTATGCATTGATTTTTATCCCACCGGCCCGGTGCTCGGCATCTCCGAGACTGACTATGCCGAGACAAATGTGGAGTTGCAAAAAGACGATATAATATTTTTTGGCTCCGATGGCATAACTGAGGCCGGAGTAACCGAGCAATATGGTTTAATGCGGCTCAAGGAACTAGTAATCGCAAACTCACACCTGCACGCCGACCAAATCGCTGACAAGGTCATCAAAACCGTCTCCGATTATGCAGGCAGGCCGCACGATGATATGTCGTTGGTGGTAGTTCGAGTGACCACTTGATAGTCGAGGTTAGATATTGTTGCGCAGACTTCCGGTAATGCAGTTTTGTTGGTTATTTTTTCTGTTGCTGTTCATATCCGGGTCTGCATCTGCGACTGTGCTGACGGCGACAATGACAACCACCTACTTCACCGTCCATTACGATCCCAAAGATCCCTACCTCGCTGAGTCCGCTGCACAGGTTGCCTCAGATGAACTTTTGCGTCTTGCCAAAGACCTTGGCTATGAACCGGAACCGCAGCGCCGCATTCCACTTATGGTCTACCGCACGCACCATTCTTTTATAAAAGAAGGCGGCCACAAGGACAGATACGTCGTGGGAACCGCTCACACAGGGGACGAGCGCATATCTGTGGATGCGAGCGGCGCTTTTGTCACTATGAAGACCGTTATTTCACACGAACTGACCCATGCCGTTGTATTTCGCATACTTGGCAGACACGTCGACGCGTTGCCGTTGTGGATGCACGAAGGGCTGGCAAAATATCAATCCGAGCCATACCCCGACGCAGATGACGCCCTGGTAGCGCAGGCGGCTGCGGACGGGACTCTTATTGCACTGGCGGATTTGAAAAAAAGATTTCCCGGCAAACGCAGCGACCTCGCGTATGCCGAGTCATCCTCTGCGGTGCGATATATGGTGCATAAATACGGCAGCTCCGCTCCCAAGCGTCTGCTTGCAGAGATAGCTAAGTCAGGTTCGTTCGACAAAGCTCTATTTGAAGCCACGGGTGTAGTCGAAAAGGAATTTGTCTCTCAATGGGCCGGCAGCATAAGCAAACGCTATCGCCTGCTGAGGACGTGGCGGATACTCAGCGCGCTGGGCGGCTCGACTATGGCCATATTGGCTATCATAGCGTTTATAATCAGACGAAAACGAATGGCCCGGGCGGCGCGTGAATGGGAATGGGAGGAGTTCGAAGATTCGATGAGCCGCCAACTTCGAGATTGGCCGCATAGATAAACACTGATTCGTACTGGCAGCCCGCATCAGGGTGTGATACAATGGCGTGAAAATGCCATCGAATCATAGACCATCGGAGAGTTAGAAAATGTCTGATCTTGCGATTTTTGGAGGGCCAAAAGCTGTAACCGAAAGCCCGGATAATCTATTTACATGGCCGATTATAACCGACGAGGACGAGCAGGCGGTGCTGGAGGTCCTGCGGCGTGGAGGGATGTCCGGGACGGACGTTACAAAGCAGTTTGAACAGGAATACGCCCAATGGCAGGGAAGCAAGTATGCCATTGGAATGTGCAATGGAACCGCTGCGCTGCACTCCGCCATGTTCGGATGCAAAGTCGGCGTAGGAGACGAGGTAATCTGCCCCAGCGTCACCTATTGGGCATCCGCAATGCCTGTCTTCTCACTCGGCGCAACCGTGGTGTTCTGCGAATCTGACCCCGTCACTCTTTGCATCGACCCCAACGACATCGAGCATAGGATCACAGACCGCACCAAGGCTATTATGGTCGTTCACTATCTCGGCCATCCGTGCGATATGGACCCTATTATGGAAATCGCGCGCAAGCACAATATCAAAGTTATTGAGGACGTGTCTCACGCGCAGGGCGCACTTTATAAAGGTCGTCTGGTTGGAGCTATCGGAGATGTGGGAGCGATGAGCTGTATGTCCGGCAAATCGTTCGCCATTGGAGAGGCGGGAATCCTCGTCACTAATGACCTGGAGATATATGAGCGAGCATCCGTATTTGGCCTCTACGAGCGTTTCAACGATTCTATCCAAAGCCCTGATCTCGTTCCTTTCAGAGGTCTGCCGATGGGCGGATATAAGTATCGGATGCATCAACTCAGCTCTGCGGTCGGTCGCGTTCAGCTCAAATACTATAACGATCGCATGGCCGAGATTCAGAAGTCGATGAACTACTTCTGGGATTTGCTTGAGGGAACGCCGGGCGTTAAGGCCCATCGACCTGCCAAGGATTCAGGCTCGACTATGGGAGGCTGGTATGCCGCGCATGGCATATATGCTCCGGAGGAACTTGAAGGCCTGTCCGTGACGAGATTCTGTCAGGCAGTGAGCGCCGAAGGATGCGCAATAAGCCCGGGTTGCAATTCCGCGCTGCATTTGCACCCTCTCTTCAATTTTGCCGACATCTACGGACACGGCAAGCCGACACGAATCGCGAACTCCGACCGCGATCTTCGACAGCCCGAAGGCAGCCTGCCGGTAGCAGAGGGCATCGGCAAACACGTCTATAGTATTCCGTGGTTCAAACACTACAAACCGGAATTGATCGAGCAGTATGCCAACGCGTTCAAGAAGGCGTCTGCGAACTATCGTGAATTGCTGGCCGACGATGCGGGCGATGCTCCCCGTCTTGGCGGGTGGCACTTCTTCCAGCATACAACCTGGCCGGGAACATAATATTTTCAGGGAGGCAGTCGTGAAATACACAGCATATATATTGATACTTATAATCGGACTAAGCTGCGTGGTTGCAGCTCAATCAACCAAGGAGATAACTATGCTCAAACCGTCTGAATTTACGGTTCTTCCGTGGGGTGGCACAAGCGGGGATCAGTCTGTATATGATACCATTCGCGACTGCGGCTTCAATCTGGCCGGCTTCGTCACCGTTGAAGAACTCGACAAAGTCGCCAAGGCGGGGCTGGAATGCCTCGTGAGAGATTCGTCAATACATGCAAGCGACGCAGCAACCCAACTTGATCAGGCAGAGATTGATAAACGAATCGCTGATGTCGTTGAGAGAGTCGGAAATAACCCGGTTGTTTATGGCTTTTATCTGCGAGATGAGCCAAACGCGGCGGTCTTTCCGGGACTGGGCAAATGGGCTGCGGCGGTCAACAAAGCTGCGCCGGGCAAACTGGCTTATATCAACCTGTTTCCTAACTATGCATCTGCCGGTGCGCTGGGAACGCCAACTTATGACGAGCACCTTGCTGAGTATGTCAAGCACGTCAAACCCAAGTTCATCAGCTATGATCACTATGCGCTTATGGACAATGGCAGCCTGAGAGGCGGTTATTTCCAGAATCTGGAGTCTGTGCGCGCGGCGGCCTTGAAAAATGATATTCCGTTCTGGAACATCGTGCTCTCCAATGCGCACTTCAAATATGCCGAGCCGACGCCTGCAGGGTTCAGATTCCAACTCTACACGACCCTTGCCTATGGAGCAAGAGGGATCAGCTATTTCACATATTTCGCTCCTCACGTTGGCAACTATCGGCTCGCGCCCATCGATCAGTTCGGCAATAAAACGCAAACCTGGAATATGCTGCGCGAAGTAAACCTGCAGCTTCATAAGCTGGGGCCGGTTTATATCACCCTGAAAAGCGTCAATGTGTTCCATCATCCTGAGATACCGGAGGGATGTCGGGGAATCGAATCCAGCAAGTTTATCGAGTCTCTATCGGGCAGTCAGATGCTGGTCGGGGAGTTTGAGGATCCCGATGGACAGCCGTACGCGATGATAGTCAACACCTCACTGCACGAGTCCACGCCGTTCCAGGTCAAGTTCAAGGACGAAGGCAAGGTGCATCGAGTAAGTCCATACACTGGCAACACCGGTGTGTGGCAGGGCGAAGACTGTTGGCTTGCAGCAGGCCAGGGAATGCTGCTTTGCCTGAAGAAATAGAAACACTTCTTTTTGAGGCAGTTCTTGTTGGCGGGTGGCGATTTTTGAATCACCACCCGCTATTTAATTTCCAATGGCTCGAATATCTGTTGCGAGTTCGTCGGCAAACTTGTCCAGCGCTTCCCATGTGAAGAACACGACCCCATCGGCGCCGCACTCCTGCGCCATTTTGATGTGGCGTCTCACGTCATCTGCGGTATTCAATTCGCCGTGGCTGGTGCGCACTCCGATGGTGATGTAGAAAGGAAACCCTTTCGGAACCTCAGCACGATTGGCTCGGCCAGCATCGAGAAAAACCTTATCGTCATACCGGTAGCCCGATGGGTTAATCCAGTCGATCCAACCTCGCTTGATCCAGGTTTTCCAGTCCTGACAGGCCTCAAAATTGCCGGTGTAGGTCTGCGCTCCCCAAACATAACTCGATACAGGCAGGCCGGGTTTGTTTTTTTCGACTGTCTCCCTTATCTCCCGCATAAGGGTATTTACTTGTTGGATTCGCAGTTGTTTCCACGCCGGCCAGATTTCGTGCTGACGAGGATTTTTAGACGGCGCGGATGAGGCAACCTTCCCGCCCTCGGTGTCGAGCTTTACTTCGCCAGCCTCAATCACCTCTGCGAGATCGACATTATATTGCTTGAGCATCGCAGCCCTGCCGGACTCCGTGTAGCCGACCCTGTTCGGACACCTCACATAGTCCAGGCTCAACCCATCTATATCG
>JAAYKE010000181.1 GCA_012522575.1 Armatimonadota bacterium
CCAGTCATCCATGCATCGCTCTCGTTGAACGTCAGGCGGACATCAAACCAATAGTCGCCGATCTCGATCAGCTCAACGCTCTCATAGTTTGGCGGCACAGCCACTGCCGGCACCACCACAGCGAGTGCGGTGAGCAGTATCAGGATCGGGATCAGCCTGATTGTTCGATCGTGCAATACTTCTTTCATACTAAATCACTTCCTTACAATAGATCTCTTCTCATCGTTTTCTCAGTCAGCGCCGTTCAACCATTAACTACGGCAATTGAGACATTGTATGTTTTATATTAATAAAGTTAACGAAAATCAAAGGTGATATGTGCGACTGCACGCATTATTTTTTTGAATCCTCGATCGAATCCGGGAACTCTCTCCCCCCTGTGAGGTACCCCTCCCTTCATCTCGATCTCCAGTCATCCAGATAACCCCCGGGCCGGAAAAGTCCAGGATGGCTTCAAATATCACTAAAATCCCCAATTCAGCCAATTTCCTGCCGGTCGGCAGACCGGCAGAGACTAAGTTCTGCTACGGCCGGCACGCCCCAGACAGCCTGTCGTGATCCCCTGATCGACATGCGCGGTGTTGCGCGCATACCGGCCGGATGGACCATGCCGCAAGCGGTGTTCAAAAAAGTAATGCTTTTGCCTGAGAACCGCAAGTTATCAACTAACAGAATCAAATTGACAGTATGGAGGCCGCCCCCCTCTATCCCGGCGGTGGTGCCGGCAGCCCCGGGAAAAAACCATCAACGAGGCAGAACCCGCCGGCGTGAACTACCCTGCGCTCGCGGGCAGGGTTTTCTACGAGTGTACCGGGACTTCAGGAAGTCCCAGACCTGTTTTTCGCAGATTATCAGCAAATTGCTGATAACCCGTCCACAAAGGTATTCTGTGATAGGAATTTGACAGAAAAATATGAGTTCCCCTCAGCCAGATTTGACTCTTGTGCTGCAAAAGATATGTTCCAGGGCAGCATCACCTGGAGGGAGACCCTCGAAAGACCTCTCTCCAGGTATTGCCGGCCTACTGAAGGATCTCTATTCAGGATCGTTTTTGGCATCAGTCAGCCAGCGATACTCCTGGCGGTGAGGCCTCTCCGGCTGCATACCATATGATCTGAGGATGCGCCGGAGCTGATCCCGGCTATAAGATACACCAAATCGTGACTGCACCAGCTGCTGCACCTCACTGATCGCCCAGTGTTCCTGATCGTTCAGATACTCAAGCAACTCCCCTTTCTGCGCAGACGAGAGTTTTGAGGGGCGCCCTCCAGCATGCCTCGGTGTGAGGCCGGCAGGGCCATCTTTATTCCACCGCTCCTGCCAGTTATATCCTGTCTGGGCGGTAACGCTCATGCTTTCTGCCGCTGAGGCAACACTCTCACCCTTATACCGCAACCGGATAAAGAGCAGGCGCCGGAGTACTCCGGGTGGTCCATCGTGGTGCGTGATCCACTGTTCCAATACATGAAGAGGGATGTGTTGTTTGATCTCAATTTGTTCTCGACTTGACATAGAAGCACACAACATCTAGG
>JAAYKE010000062.1 GCA_012522575.1 Armatimonadota bacterium
CGATCGGTGCTTGTATGAGGAAGCTTCTGGTAACAGCTTATGGTGTACTGAGGTCTGGCACTCCGTTCAGAGTGCCAGCATAAAAACTTGACAGACAAGACGGTATCTCACTTCGTTCGAAATGACAAGGGTTGTGGGCGGGGACCCACTACAACCACTCACGAAGAGTGAGCTGTTACCATTACAGAAAACGGCGTATAAGCTACTTCAGCATCCCTCTAATGCGATCATCGAGCGCTCCCTGATCCACCACAAATGATTCCAATGCCGAAATTGCCAGCAGATCATCGATCGGCATCCCCGGCCACTGTTTGAGATCGGGAATCTTGCCGTGCTCACGAATCACCCTGCGCTCCTCTTTGCTCCATTCACGGAAGATATCCACCCCATGTTCCAGTGCAACCCGCATCAGATCGCGCCCGCAGCACATCTCATCAGCCTGTGCCGCCGCATCCTCGACGAATGCAATAAACCTGTCATCGACATCCCACAAAACGTTGAGATTTACCGATTTCGCAAGACCTTCGTGAGCAAGCTCCACCTCCAGCTCACTTGATTTGCGCCGACGGACCTGATCGCTGGATATGTCCATCGAAAGATACTCAGCCGCCGCCTTGGGCGGAATCGTCTGCACATCCACTCCCGCAAGGACGGCGACCTGCCCGCCACTGCGGATACTTGCGGCTATCTGCTGAGTCGGAACGCTGCTGTCGCTTTCACGAAGTCCTTTTACAAACTCATAGGACGCCAATGTCGCCTTTTCCCCTACGTTTTCCGGGTCTCCTAGTCCATTTTCCTCGACAAGAGAGTTCAACCTTCCAAGGAAAACATTAACAAACCTGGGCATGGAGAACCTCGCCGCAAGATAATTCTGCCGCGCCGAGAACCCAAGGGTGTAGTTCACGGGAATACCTTCATCGGACAGGCGACGAGTGGCGATGAACCCGTCCGCAGTCAGAGGAACCTTGACATAGAAGTAGTCTTTGTTTATATCGTAATATCGGCGGGCAAATACCAGCGTCTGTTCGATGTCGAACGCCGTAGCGGGATGTAGCTCTACGCTGACATGTGCGCCGAGTTTGCCGACCAAATCCAAAGCCAGCCTGGCGTTGACCAAAAATGCTATCTCTACCACAAGGTCGTGTTCTGAGATGTCCGGTCGCAATGCGCGGATTTTTTCGTCGGCGTATGCGATCACGTCGTCCATCAACCCGGTTTGAACAACCTGGTTCACAAGGGTGTTATTAGTCGTCAGAGCTTCAATTTCGCTCGACCACACCTTGCTGGCCGCATTGAGATCGCCGGTATCAAGCCACAGCCGGGTCCCGGTATCGCGAAGTCGCCGATACTTTTCCATGCTTCCGATCCCCGGCTGACCCGCGCCCTCAAAACCTTCCAGCGCCAGCTTTTTTACAACATCTACAACTTCCGGATCTGCGTGTACATTCATCTGCTCTACTCCTGATCAAGTGAATACGGCCACCCCGCAACCCCTCCGTCCAAAAATCTGACGCGGGTGAATCCTTCTCCATCGAGCACCCTCTGCGCCTCATATCCCCTAAGGCTCACGGTGCAAAATGTAATGATTTCCCTGTCTTTGGGCAACTCATCGACCCTGCTGCGCAGTGCGCCCAGCGGGATATTGACAACCTTCGGATTATTCCATGGCCTGGCTTCCACTTCTTTTGCTCCGCGAACGTCGAGGAGCAAGAAATCCTCTCCTGAGTCCATCATTTGCTTGAGGTCGCTCGCTCTTATCGAACGCGCGAGGCCGCAATTTTTGTTGTCGATAACGTTGGCCGCGTGAGCCATAAGGTCTACCGCGCTCGAATATGGCGGCGCATAGCCAAGGTCGAGTCCCGATATATCCTCCACCGTCGCGCCGCAGGTTATCGCAGTTGCCGCTACATCGATTCGTTTTACCACATCCCCTTCCCCGACAGCCTGCACGCCAAGCAGTTTCCCGGTGTCGGGAGACGCTATCATCTTCAGAACCATCGATTGTGAAGTGGGATAATAATGAGCTTTGTCCGGGCCGGGAGTGATCGCCGTCACATACGGAATCCCCAGCTTGACGCATTCCTTCTCAGAGAGTCCGGTATGGCCGACGTTGAAGTCAAAAGCCTTGAAAACCACCGTGCCCATGACGCCCTTAAACGTAGATTTCCCGCCGGTGACGTTGTCCCCGATTATCCGACCGTGTTTATTGGCAGTCGATCCCAGCGGCACATACGCAGGCCGCCCGCTGATAAGATTGATATTTTCGACGCAGTCTCCTCCGGCATAGATATCAGGGTCGCTGGTTTGAAGATATTCGTTGACCTTAATAGCTTTGGTTATGCCCAATTCCAGCCCGGCATCCGCCGCCAGCTTAGTGTTTGGCCTGACTCCAACCGCTACGAGCACCATATCCGCTTCGATTGATCCCCTGTCGGTGATAACCGCGTTTACCTGGCCGGTGTCATCTCCCTGAAGAGATTGCACTTTTGTCTGAGTCATCACATTCACGCCATTGCAGCACAGGTGTCTTTCCAACTGCGCGGAGGTCTCCAAATCCAGCACCGCGGGCACAACGCTGTCCATCATCTCGATTATCGTCACCGAAAGCTGATGCGCAGCCAGAGCCTCTGTGACTTCAATGCCAATCAAACCCGCTCCGATAATCACCGCGTGCTTGCAGCCGTTGAGCATCGCGTCCTTGATTTTATCCGCGTCATGCGGAGAATTCAGGCGGTAGACGCCCTTTAAGTCGACTCCTGGAAACGGAGGAGCGAGCGCGTCTGCGCCCACCGCGAGCACGAGCTTGTCATAAGGAACCTCCGATTTCTCCGCTGTCTCGACAGACACAACCTCGACGGTCTTGCGTTTTCGGTCTATGCCCGACGCCAGAGTCCTGTCCATAACGTTTATCGCTTTGACATTATCAAAAAACGCCGCATCCCTGACTGCTCCCGCCGCGGTGCTCATCAATTCATCTGTGGTCTCGATTACTCCCTGGATGTAGTATGGCATCCCACAGCCGGCATAGCTGAGCAAGTCTCCTCGTTCGATAATGGTAATATCTGCGTGGGGATCCCTGCGTCTCGCCCTTGCGGCAGATTTGGGTCCGCAGGCTACCCCGCCTATGACAACGATTTTTGTCTGGCTCAAATGACCCCTCCTGAATTACAATCTGTTTATTATTCCCACATAAGCTTGGCTATAACCTTCCCAACTTGTTGCATTGACCTCAAAACCATCCGCAATTCAGCCTGTTGCATAACAACTCACTCTTCGTGAGTGGCTGTAGTGTCCCAGCCACACAAACTATGTCATTTCGAACGAAGTGAGATACCGTCTTTTCTGTAAATCGCGAAAGCCCGAAAGAAGCGAGACCCAGAAATGGGAAGGGAAAAAGCGGATTCCTCGGCATTCGCCTCGGAATGACAAAAATTGGAGGCTACGCATAACCCTCTCAATAATCCTTCTAACCTCTAGATCTCATCATTCGTGAGATGTTGGCCTGTTGCAGACAGCTTGAAGGATAGCGCGCCTGCCATATAGAACACTTTTAAGTGATTTGATGTTTACTACAGATTATTTGGGTGCGCTGATGCCTTTTCTCAGCCTTTTGGCAAAACTAACCACAATTGTCGCTGCTCTTCTCATAGTTATCGACCCTTTGGGAGTGATGCCGATCATCATCGGCCTTAACGCCTCTGCGGGCGTGCGGGTTACCCGCAGGATAATTCTGCGGGTCATCGGCGGGTCGATCATTCTGCTGTTATTTTTTACCGTCACGGGAACCTGGGTTTTGCGACTGTTCCAGATGCACATCAGCGACATGCAGATCGGCGGGGGGCTGCTGCTGCTGATTATTGCCCTTAAACTCGTTACTGAGGGCAGGTATGGCCCGGATGGCGAGGAGCACCATAGCTCGGCCACTATCCCGCTCATATCGCCGATGATAGTAGGGCCGGGCGCGATCACCGCCACGGTTGTCCTTGCGGCACAGCACGGCGTCTGGATGACTTCCGCCGCCGTGCTGCTGGCGTTATTGATATGCCTGATCATATTTTTATCGGCCCGCTTAATCCACCGAATCATAGGGGACGGAGCGGCCAACCTGCTCAGCCGATTGATGGGCGTATTTGTCGCCGCAATCGCAATCGCCTACATACGCGCCGGGGTGCTCGCATTCATCAAATTGGCAAGCTCCGGATAGCGCCGACGGCTACGGCAGATCCGCAAGCAGCACGCAAATCTTATCCTGCAGCCGGGTCGCATCCGATTTCGGACACAAATGGTGGTTCATTATTATCGAAAACACCAGCGGCTCACCGGATTTCGTGTTGACATACCCGGATAGACTGCTGACCCGCCCGATATAACCGGTCTTTGCGTGAACATTGCCTTTGGCCGATGTATTGCGCATCCGTGAATACAGGCTGCCATCTACTCCGGCGATAGGAAGCGACTCGATATAGACCTTGCTGTGCTCGGAGGAATGCATATACGAAAGCAGCACGATGAGGTTGTTTGCCGATATATAATCAAACCGCGACAAACCCGATCCATCGGATATCGAAATCCCATCCAGATCCATGCCGATCCTCTTGAAAAACTCTCTTTCCACATCTGCTCCATTGCCAAAGGAGCCAAGCCCCTTAGCGTGCGCGCCGAGATATTTCAGCAACACATCTGCAATGAGGTTATCGCTGGGCTTGTTTAGCAGGGATAGAATTGTGGATAGCGACGGCGATTTGTGGATAGCCACCAGTTTTGCCTCTTCGGGCTGTTTGGCTGATACGATTTTGCCGGAAAATTTCACGTTCTGTTTCGCCAGTTCACCGGCAAATGCGTGCGCCGCGTAAAGCTGAGGTTCCATCACGGATCGCAGAGTCTCTCGACTCGTAACCTTTGTGCCCTTTGCAATAGAGCCGCTGACTCGAATGTGATTTTGTCCGAGCGTGCGGCTGACCCAGATGGTGTTACTGGAATCCGGCGCGCCTGTAGTAGCGGAGCTTTCAATCGTGAAATATGAGGTTTCGGGAGCCAGCTTAACCTCCGCCTCATCCCCGACCTCTTTGCCGGGATACACAAACACATCCACCGTGTTCCTGTTCAAATTAAGGGCGCTCACCTCTGCCGAATAATAATACTGCAGGCTGTCCCACGACCACCCTGAAGCGAGCCTTTGCCTGTCGAAGAGAGTGTCATCGGCGATGATGTCACCCTTAATTACGTTGATTCCGGTTGCTTTGACCTGTTTGGCAAGGTCGGTCAAGTTAGAGGTTCGCAAAACCGGGTCCCCGCCGCCCTTGATTATCAGGTCCCCGTCCAGTATCCCGTTTATCAGTTTTCCGGTAGTGAAAACCCGGGTTTCAAAGGTGAAATCAGGGCCGAGCAACTCCAGAATCGTGGCTGATACGAGCAGTTTGAAGTTAGACGCGGGGATCATCAAGGCATCCGCGTTGCGTTGATACAGCGTCTGTCCCGTTTTTATCGAACGCACCGCAACTCCCTGTGCTCCATATTTAAGCGCCGGGTCGTTCAGGATCGCGTCTATGCTTTCGGTAAGGCTTGCTGCCTGAGAACAGGTTGCCAGAATTGCACAGAGAATGAGAAACGTCAGGAATCGTCGTAGTTTGAGCATGAAGAATTTCCGTCCCCTGTAAATATCTGCTATAATTGTCTTATGCTGCGAATAGACAAAATCCTTGCTTATCCCATAGAAGTTCCGCTTGTGGAGCCTTTCGAGACCTCTTACAGGCGGGCAACCACGTCCGCTACCGTAATTGTCGAGCTGCACGCGGGAGAATACGTCGGATATGGGGAGGCGACGCCTGTACGTCAGGTGACAGGCGAAGACGTGCATACTGTTATGCATGACCTTATGACTGCCTCCGAAGCTCTTGTGGGCGCGGATTTGTCACAGTTCCGGTTGTCTGCCAGAAAGCTCTCAGAAACCCTGCCGCAGGGGAAGTCCGCCTGCACCGGCGTTGAAATTGCCATGCTCGATGCCTACGGCAAAAGTCTGAATACTCCCATATATTCTCTGTTTGGCGGAGCGCCGATACGCATAGAAACCGACGTCACCATAGCGATCTGCCCGCCGGATCACGCTCGCGAAAGGGCGGTCGAGCTGCGAGCGCAGGGCTTCAACATTTTTAAGGTCAAAGTCGGCAAAGACCAGGAAGAGGACCTGGCCCGCGTCATCGCAATCAGCGAGGGCGCTCCCGGCTGCACCTTTGTTATTGATGCGAACCAGGGCTATACTCCGCCTCAGGCCGTCAAGTTTATTCAAAGCCTGTTGGAAAGAAACCTCACCATAAGGCTTCTCGAACAACCCGTCGATGCCGCCGACCTAAACGGTTTGCGCTACGTCACCGAGAACGTCAGCGTGCCGGTGTTCGCAGATGAGGCCGCGCAGACCCCTGCCGAGGTGTTGGAGGTAGTGCGATATAAGGCAGCCGACGGAGTCAACGTCAAGCTGATGAAGGCCGGTATGATCGGCGCTCTGACCATAAGCTCGATATGCCGGGCAGCTAAAATTGACCTCATGTTCGGGTGTATGCTCGAAACCCACATAGGCCAGGCCGCTTCCGTTCAAGTCGCATGCGGCACCAATACGTTCAGCGTGTTCGACCTGGATTCCGACCTGTTGATCGACGAACAGCCCATCGAAGGCGGAGTCATACGAAAAGGGCCTTACATCAGGCTAGCTGGAGGTCCCGGCCTTGGATGTGAAGTGGACAAAGGTGCGCTTGAGGCCTTCCTCAAACGAGACTAGCGGGCTATATCCCAGCATCTCGCGCGCTTTGGTGATGTCACTTGTGGAATATTTTATGTCACCTGTCACCGGCGGGTCGTAGACTACCTCTATTTCCTTGCCTGCCAGTTGGCTGAGTTGGCGCACAAGCTCGTTTAGGTCTATCGAAACCTCGCTGGCGACGTTAAAGACCCCTCCGGCCGCTTTTGGAGCCGTGCAGGCAAGATAGTTTGCCCGTGCGACATTTTCCACATATACAAAATCCCTGGTTTGCGTCCCGTCTCCATATATGTGCAGTTCGCGGCCTGCCATTATACGATCTATAAACTTCGGGATCACCGCCGCATATTGCGATGCGGGGTTCTGTCGCGGGCCAAAGACGTTAAAATATCGCAGGCGCACGGTCTCCAGGCCATAAATCTGATAAAACACCGAAAGATAGTGCTCCCCGCATATCTTCGAGGCTCCGTAAGGGGACAGCGGGTGGGGGAGAAAATCCTCGCGCTGAGCCTGGCTTCCAGTGTCCCCATAAATTGCGCACGAAGAGGCCATAGTCAGCCTTTTTACCCCTGCGTCACGAGCGCTGATGAGCACGTTCAGCGTTCCGTCCACATTAACCGCATTCACCCACGCCGGGTCCTCAACCGATCTGGTATTGGATATCTCAGCGGCCTGGTGTATCACATATTCGACTCCGCGAATAGCCACCCTCAATGCGTCGATGTCGCGGATATCTGCCTTTACAACTTCGATCTTATCCGCTACCGCTGTGAGGTTGTCTATATTGCCGGTGGAAAAGTCGTCAAATACCACCACTTCGTGGCCTTCGGAAACCAGCAACTCGGTTATATGACCGCCGATGAATCCGGCCCCGCCGGTCACCATAAATTTACTCATATCGATATACCTCTCAGGATGTCGGTTGTCAGCGGATCAGTGACGATATCAGGCTATCCGCACTTGCATATTACTGCTCGGTTTTTGGAGCCTGCTCAAAGTAGGCCTTCTGTTCCTGTCGAGACAGATGACGCTTATCGCCAAATGAAAATACGCGAATTGCCGAAAGAGGCTGAATTGGGCATACATTCTCACAAATCCCGCATCCCACGCATTTGTGTTCTTCCACAAACGGACGCCGCACGCCATCTATTGTCTGCCACACAACCGCCCGATATGAGCAGCACTCATCACACACCAGACATTGCTTATCCGAGTTCCACGCTATGCACTGCGATCTGTCTATGACGGCCGTCCCAATGAACACGTGTTCCTTTTCAGATACCTCCAGCGGCCCAATTGCCTGGCTGGAGCACACCTGCGAACAAAGGTTGCAATGGCGCGTGCATTCACCTATCCTCGGCACAAGCACCGGCGTCCATATCCCTTCAAAACCCGCCTCGCCAAGCGCAGGCTGAAGCCCGTTTGTAGGACACACCTTCATACACTCGCTGCATCGCACGCACCTGTCCACGAACTCATCTTCCGGCAAAGCTCCCGGCGGGCGGATCAGCACAGGGCTGGATGTTTTCACCCGGCCCGTGCGACTCGTCTTTGCCGCCACGTTGGTTTTGCCTAGAACGGCAATCGCCAAACCGACCCCTGATGCCTGCAGCACACGTCTCTTGCTAAGGTCCAATCCCGAATTGTATCCGTCAGAGGCTAATGTCGGCGCGATTCGAGTGCTCAGGGCAGGGCAGATCGGCGTGCACGAATAGCAGTAGATGCACTCCGGAGCTTGATATTGCACGGGATCGTCGCAAATTGCGCCCATCTTGCATCCGGGTATGCATTTCCTGCAATTTATACAGTTGGATTTAACCACACGTCGCACGATGGAGAATTTCGACAGCGCCCCGAGCAGCGCGCCCAGCGGACAGAGGTTTCTGCACCAGAACCTGCGTGAGATCGCATTCAGGGCTATGATGCCGATCAATACAGCCGCCGCCAGAAAGTTCAGCCTGAAGAAATACTGCACATCGGCAGGAACCAACGGTATGTTCACGCCGCCAGCCGAGATCGCCGCCGCCAAAGGGAAAACGGAGAAGGTAAACGCCCTGGTGATGATCGTTATCGGATCGAGAAAATATGCGATCTGTGCGCCGAATAACGCCGCAATCACTATGCCTGCCAGCAGATAATACTTGATATTTCGCAGGCCAGCGCTATGCGAAGTCGCGGTTTTTTGACGTCTTCTGAAAAACAATACATCCGCAGCGTCCAGCGTCGTGCCCAGCGGGCATATCCACCCGCAAAAAAACCTCCCAGCCAGCACGCTTAAAATCACGACCGGCAGCCCATACGCCAGCATCACCATTATAATGCGGCGGGTTGCCACCATCGTCGTCAGTCCAAGCAGCGGGTCCATCCTGAAAAACGTGTCAATCGGAGCTTTCGAGGTGAGGATATTGGCCTGCGCATCCGCGCTGTAGCGTCCGATTGTCAGCGCAAACAGATACAAAAACACGCCGAACGCGACAACTTGAACGACACGGCGTAAGTTCTCCATGCGAATCAATCCGGTTTTTCGCGCTGCATTTCGTTGGGTCACGAGGTCTATACGTTTTTGATAGTCACTTTAGCCAGATCCATCTCCCCGACTCCCATTTCGTGAGCGAGGCGGATATGGCTGATGTCGTCAGCGGACATTTCGAATAAACCGGCTCCGTATGAGTCCACTGCCACCGGGTCAACTCCGGCGATCACTTTTCCCACGGCTTTGGTTTTCCCCGGTCCTTTCGGCCCGCCGGTGAGCAATATGCGGTTTGCGTCGAGAATGGTAAGGTCCGGCCGTATGATAGTGGCATAATCGGCGATGCACTGATCCAGCTTGCTTCTGTGCCAGGACTGCCTGTCCCAAATACAACCCATCAGGTTTTTCATCCCCAAAGTCAGCGTGGTCGCGCCGTGTGTCTTTGCTATGGGCGCGTTGATAAATACATCCGCCTTAAGTATTTCCTTGAGGCACGTATCAGATTTTATCGCCCGTCCTTGAGCTATCTCTACTCTGCTGAAATCCGATTCATTCTGAGCCGCGACCACTTCGGCCCCTGCATTTTTTCCCGCCGCCATAATTCCCGTCAATCCGAGAACCATCTCCGCGGGTCGATCGATAACGTGGTCTATGACAAGTATCCTGCCTGCGCCACACTCTTTGCACATTCGGACAATTTCGCCGACCACCTCAGGATTGGTGGTCGCCCCGACTTCAGGTGGTTGATTCCACGCGATATTCGGCTTCACTACCACGAAATCTCCGCTTTTAACCAGCTTGTCCATACCGCCGAGCGCATCAACCGCCTTGCGCGTCAGTGCAGAGGCATCTGAGCCGGACGCCACCGCCAGCGTATTATCAGCATACTTCGTGGTGCGTGTTGCGGGTAGTTCCGCAGATTGCGTTTCCCTGGATCCGCATCCGCCAAGAAACAATGCGCCTCCAAGCCCGGCAATCGCACCTAAAAACTCACGCCTGTCCAGTTTTATCACTTCTTTCCTTCAAAGCTCCGGCGCATCGCACGCACAGGCCATCTTTTCGCCGCATCGGCCCGATCCGATCCCCATAATAATGCTCAACGCATAAAACTCTCTTGCAGCACGGGCAAGCATTTGCCGTACTCAACGGGCGCTTACACTCGTCACAAAAGAATGCCGATCTGCGATCCAACTACGCCTTTATCCTCTTTTTGACCGCAGTCGCAAATGCAGCGGTTTCCTTAACCGACTTCTCCGCAGGATAATAGGCAGAGACCGTCACGAAGTATTTACCCATCGCATAATACGACATCACACTCGGTTTAGTCACCGAAAACCCTGTTCCAATTCCGGCAATCGCGGCAGATTTCGTCTCCCTCTGCTTTGCCCAATAGTTGACAAAATCTAGGGCGGCCTTTGTCGATTTCATTGTATGGACAGTGACCTCAGCGTATTCCGATTCGCGCTGATACATCTGTTTCACAACGTCGACAACTCCATTTTTCGTGTAAAGCTCATAGCCGCCGTTGTAGACTTTCGAGACGTCCACGCCCTTGCCATAGGTCAATGTTTTGGCCACTATTTTGAATCCCGCCACGTCGTTGTTGCCGGGCAGCAACTTTTGCACTGCCGGCGCGGGAGCCGCCATCGACGCTGCACCAAGCCCTGTTAATGCTGCAACAATCAGCATCCCCAGCGCAATCATACGGCATTTCATGTTCAATTCTACGCCCTCAACAATTCGATTTTACTCGCATCGCAGGTTCCCACTCCGCGTTCCTGTGCGGACGCCATCCACCTGAGTTTCTTGTCCGAGATTGGCTCTAGGTTCATCTGTCTGAGTTTATCCTGAATGATTTTCAGCCCCACGCAGTCCACCGCGACCGGGTCTGTGCCGAGCATAATCGAATAGTGATTAAACTGATCCCTGACCTGAAGCCCCGGTCCGCCGGAGTGCTGCGGGCGAATCACATCCATCACCACAAGCCGAGTTTTGTTCTTCACAACGGGAATCGCGTTGAAGTCCGCCAACTGCGGGTTGCAGTTATTTGCATGGTGGTTGCCGGGATTATCAAAAGAGCCATAGTGATTCTTCAGACATCCCGAAATGCCCGTTATGCCGTGAGTTTTCAAGATAGGCATATTGACAATCGCGGTGACTTTTTCGTTGATCACCGTGCTTATGCGACCCTTGAACGCGCCTCGCTCAATCAACGGCCCCCAACTGTCGTCATCTGCGAAGTATTTGACGCCTGCTCCGTCCTTATTCGGAGTATACCCGCATTTGATTAGGTCAACCGAGCTTCGATCCCATACGATTATGTTGTCCTCTTTAACCCCGGCGGTCAGCAAGCCCGCAATAACCGCATTTACCACCTCCGGGCGGGTAGATACTCCTATGCCGAAGAGGCAATTGATCTTGATCCCAACGACATCCTTCGACGAGAAGAGCTTCTTCCATGCGTCGGCGCCGCTGCCGGAGCCTGTCAGCTTTGCAAGGCTTCGATCAAGCATCTTTTCGACTGCGGCCTGGACGACTTCATTGTCCTTGTCAAGGCAGGAGGTATCGGTCGAAATAACGACGCGTGTTTTATCTGCCGGCTTCGTGATTTTGTCCGCGGCCTCGACAACGCCAGGCAAACTCGTCAATGCAGCCCCGGTCAAGGCCATGTTCTTCAAAAATTCTCTGCGGGTCGTCTTGTGTCCCATTGCATCCCCTTTCAATTCTTCCCGTCAATCAGCGCCTGCTCATCTGCCGGACGCGGTTATTCCCAACGATAGCTTATCACATCTTTGCTGCTTGCCAAATCACCGGCAAGAGCTATTTCGTCGAACTCTCCCGGCACACGCAACTTAAGCCGAATAACCTGGTGTCTCTCGTCTTCGCTGTCGCGAGTGTCGAGGGAGCGCACCTTCACGTTATGGCTTTCCAGCGTATGCATTATAGCGCACAGGCTATCATATCCATCCAATATTACCATCGTCAAGCTTCTTTCGCTGGGAGCTATCGTAAAAAACTTGTCCACTCGATCCATAACGTGCAGCGTCGCCAATATCAGGATCGTCCCGACAAGCCCGACATACATCATCGAGCCTCCCATCGCGACCGCAAGCCCAATCGCTGCCGCCGACCATATACTGGCCGCAGTTGTAAGCCCTCGAATCGAGCTTCCCTGCTGGATGATAGTGCCTGCTCCGAGAAAACCCACTCCGCTGACGATCTGCGCCGCGATTCGACTCTGATCATTGTTCGCCTTCCAGGGGCCGCAATAAAAAGAGGTCATCGCAAATACAGCCGAGCCCATACATACCAGCGCATGCGTTCGCAAGCCGGCCGGACGGCCGTGAATCTCGCGCTCCATACCGATCAAGCTGCCGAGGATAAGGGAAACCACCAACCTGAACAGCATGTCAGATAGAGAGGGTACCATTGTTTTAATCTACCTTTCCTATAGATGAAACCATTGCTGCTCTATCGCTCAAAATCGAATACAGGCCGCTTCTCAGCTCAAGAACCCGCGATGTCGCATTATCGATGTCGACTTCTTGCTTGTCTTTCTCCGTGCGAGTGCGAACCTCGACCTTGCCTTCGCCTGCCAGCCGTCCCGCCACCACCTGGATAGGGCAGCCGATCAGGTCGGCATCCTTGAATTTGACCCCGGGACGCTCATCGCGCTCATCGAGCAGCACATCCACCCCTGCCTGCTGCAACTCCTCATAGAGCCGAATCGCCGCGCTGCACTGGGCGTCGTCATCGGAATTGAGAAGAATAACCACCACCTCGAACGGCGCGACGCTGACAGGCCAGATCATACCGTCCTTATCGGAGTTGACTTCCGGAATAGCCGCCAGCATCCTGCTGACACCCATGCCGTAGCATCCCATCAAAAACGGTTTTTCCCTGCCGTCATCATCGAGAAACTTTGCGTCCATTCCCTCCGAGTAGATATCGCCGAGCTTAAATATATGGCCGACCTCCATTCCGCGCTCCACTCCCAGGTCACGATTGCACTTAGGACAGGCATCCCCTTTTGACGCCACTCTCAGATCGGCATATTCACTTATTTCCAAATCACGCCCTATGTTCGCGTTGATATAGTGGGCGTCGGTCTTGTTGGCGCCGACCACGAAGTTCATCATTGCCTCCACTTCCCGGTCGGCTATGATTCTCGCGCCATTCAATCCAACCGGCCCGGCAAATCCAACCTCGGCCCCGGTCAGTTTTTCAATGGTGTCCGCATCTGCCATCTCAATATTTTTGACGCCCAGCGCGCGCATCAGTTTCGGCTCGTTTATTTCCCTGTCGCCGCGCACAAGAGCCGCGACAACTTCATCACCAGCCTTATATATTAGCGTTTTAACGAGCTTTTTTGGGGACTTTTTAAGAAATGACGTCACCTGTTCAATGGTGCGTGCTCCCGGCGTATCCACGAGTTCGAGGCTCTGGAGTTCCTCTTCGCTCTTCTTAATTGGCCTTTCCCCTATCTCGCACTTTTCCGAGTTCGCCGCATAGCCGCAGCTTCCGCACACCAGAATCATATCTTCCCCGGAATCGGCGATGACCATATATTCCTGGCTGTCTTTGCCTCCGATCGCGCCCGAATCCGCCTCCACCACCAGTGTATCCAGCCCGCATCGAGCAAACGTCCGAGAAAAAGCAACATACATTTTGTCGTAGGCCCGGTCGAGGTCCTCCCAGTTCCTGTCGAATGTATATGAGTCCAGCATTATGAACTCTCGCCCTCGAACCACGCCACCGCGCGGCCTCGGCTCATCACGCCCTTTTGTCTGTATCTGATAGAGATTGAGCGGCAATTCGCGATATGACCGAACATCGCGCCGAACAATGTCTGTAACGACTTCCTCATGTGTGAAGCCAATCGAATAGTCCCGGTCGTTTCTATCTTTAAGCCGGAAGAGCACGTCGAGTCCCCATCGCCCGGTCTCCTGATACAGCTCCGCAGGCACGATAGCCGGCATCAGAAGCTCCTGCCCGCCCTGCGCATCCATCTCTTCGCGAGCGATCTTTTCGATCTTTTTGAGCACTTTATAGCCAAGCGGCAGATAATCATAGATACCCGCGCCAACGCGGCGTATGAACCCGGCCCTCAGCAGCAACTTGTGGCTGATCATTTCAGCCTCTGCCGGGACCTCTCTTAGTGTCGGGAAGAATAGTTGTGAAGCGCGCATTTAACACTCTATCGCCAATAATCCCTGCACCGCAGGCAGGGTCAAATTATATTTCAAGTGCAACCGCCTCCTCCCCGCAGTCCGGAAACTTCGGGCAGTTTATGCACTCAGACCAAATCTTGTGCGGCAAATCAGATTTATTTATCCGCGAGAACCCAAGTTTTTCGAAGAAGTCCGGGATATAAGTCAACGCAAACACCTTCGGCAGGCCGAGTTCTCTTGCATCCTCAAGACATCTTTCGACAAGTAACCTGCCATAACCTCTGCCGTGTGCGCATTCATCAACCGCCAGCGACCTGATTTCCGCCAGATCTCCCCAGGTTACGTGCAGCGCGCAGCATCCCAGCACCATATTATCTTCAACTACTATATGAAAGTCGCGAATATGCTCATAAATCGAGTTCAACGCCCTCGGCAGCATCGCATCCTTTGCCGCGTATGTATTGATCAGCGTCTGAATACTTTTTGCATCCGTGGCTTTTGCTCTAAGAATCTGTGCCAAACTTCTCTACCTCAATCATCAATTCATCTACCAGCGCATCCTCGCTCACCGTGCGCAGCCTCTCCCCGCGAGCAAACACCGCTCCGCACTCTTTGCCGCCCGCTATTCCCACGTCGGCCATAGAAGCCTCTCCCGGCCCATTTACCACGCATCCCATCACCGCCACAGTGAGCGGACGCCGAGGCGGGTTTGCTTCCAGCCGCGACCTCACTTCGTCGGCAATAGCGGCAATATCAATGGCGCATCTGCCGCAAGTCGGACACGAAACCAGGGTATATGGCTTGCGCCACAGTCCAAGGCTGTTTAAGATTTCCTTGCCAACCTTTACTTCATCGACCGGGTCCGCCGTCAACGACACTCGGATTGTATCCCCGATTCCTTCTGCTAACAGCGCTCCGATTCCTACCGAACTTCTGATCGTGCCCTCCCATGCAAGTCCCGCCTCGGTGACTCCCAGATGCAGCGGATAATCGCATCGCTCACTTGCCAGTTGATAGGCGCGAATCATCATAGGCACGTCAAAGGCCTTCAGCGACAGCACAATATCTTCAAACCCATGCTTTTCGAGTACTCTAACCTCATCGAGGCCGCTTTCGACCAGCGCCTCGGCAGTCGGTTTGCCATATTTTGCCCTGTCTATAGAGCCGGAGTTGACGCCTATTCTAATCGGCGTCCCGCGTTCTTTTGCGGCTTTGGCGACAATTTCCACCTTGTCTGTCGAGCCGATATTGCCCGGATTGATCCGCAGTTTGTCTGCGCCGGAGTCCAAGCTTGCCAGGGCTAACTTATACTGAAAATGAATATCCGCCACCAGTGGGATCGATATTGCGTTTTTAATCTCCCTCAGCGCCGCAGCCGCATCCGCATCAGGCACTGCTACCCGCACGATATCGCATCCCGCCGCTTGCAGCCTTCGAATCTGCGCCACCGTAGCATCCACATCGGCAGTAGCAGTACTGGTCATGGACTGCACCGACACCGAAGCATCGCCGCCGATTCGCACTCCTCCGACACAAACCTGCCTTTTGTTTTTACGTTTCACATAAGTTTGCATACTACTGCGGTATCTGCCCGGTGACTATTTTGGTGATGTCCGATACAAATATCAGCACGATAAGCGCGGCGACCATAGACAGGCCGACCATCTGCATCATAGCCATCTGGTGTCGAGACCACCTCTTTTTGCGCACGGCCTCTATGCCAAGCAATATCAGGTGGCCGCCGTCGAGAACCGCCGGGATCGGTATTAGATTGATAACCGCCAGTCCCAGGCTAAGGCTGCCCAGCTCGAGGAGCACCCAATACAGCCCAAGGGCCACCGAGGATTGGGTAACTTTTGCGATCAGAACAGGGCCGCCGACGTCCTCTTTGATGCGTTTGCTGGTGAGGGTTTTCATCAGCATCTGCAGCATTCTGCCCACTATGCCGAACCCCTCTTTTATTGACTCTCCAAACCCGACTTTGGTCAGAGCAGGCGCGGGCAGAAAGCCGAGCAGCCCTCGCGTGGAATAAATGCCGGATTCGACCCCGCCGTCCTCACTTGTCTGCGCAACATCAAGTTTTTCGATCTTGCCCTCGCGTATTACTACAAGCGAAAAAGTATTTTGTCCCTTAGATCGAAGCGTGGCAAGCATTTTTTCGCCGGACTCAATCTCCTTGCCGTCAATGCTTACTAATATATCATCGCGCAGCACTTCGTTTCGTCTGCTGCGGGATTGACCATCTGTGGTGGCCAACCCTCCCGGAAAGAGCCATTTGACGCCTAATGCGCGAACCCATTGCGCCTCAGGCTTGGCCGTGACGGAGACCGCGCCGACATCACGGCTCAGCTCCAAATTGACGGGCTTATCTCCGTTATTTTTGATAAACTCCACCATCTGCTCGCCGCTTATTATGGGCTTTCCGTTTATGGATACAAGCTTGTCCTTGTATTTGATGTCAGAATCGCGCTCGTCAGAGTCGACAACTGCGCCATCGCCCTTCATAAACGACCAGGTGTTATCGAGATACTGCACCATCCATTTCGGCTGAGCAGTCTTCACAAGCTTTTTGCCGTCACGATCGATGACAATCTTAATCCGCTGGCCGGGCTTATCGTGAATCATCTCGGTCATCTGCCGGCCTTCGCTTATTTTAGCGCCATCTATCTCAAGCACTCGATCTCCAGCACGAAGCCCGATACTGGCGGCCTCGGTTCCCGGCTGCACGCTGCCGACACGCGCTTCGGGCTTGCTGAAGTCCTGAAATCCCCAGAATACCCCGACCGCGACGAGCACTCCTGCGCCGAGTATAAAGCTGAACAAAGGCCCGGCAAAGATCACCAGCGCTCGTTTCCAGATAGCCTGCGCCTGGAATCCATCGGCAATGCCTTCATCTCCTGGCTCCATGCCTGCTATCTTAACGAAACCGCCCAAAGGGACCCAGTGGATCGTATATTCAGTTCCCTTGCGCTCAAATAGCGTCACCATTCTGGGGCCAAAACCAAAGGCGAATTCCTCCACCCGCATTCCCGACGATTTGGCGGCGATGAAGTGTCCCAACTCGTGGAAAAACACGAGTATCCCCAGAATCACTATGAATACAATCAGACTTATGATCGTCAATACTAATCTCCCTGGCCCGGCTCAGCCGGTGTCATTCAATTAAAAGAACGCAACAGGCCCGTCGTCAACTCCGGCAAACGCCCTGGCATCAATCCTTGCCTGCGCATCCGCCGCGCGTATCTCCTCCAGGCTCGGCGATGGAACAGACGAATGCGCCTCCATTGTTTTGCCGACTACACGCGCAATATCCAAAAAGCCGATCCTGCCGGACAAAAACAACTCCACTGCGGCCTCATCAGCAGCATTCATAACCACAGCCAGCGTCCCGCCTGTTTTTGCCGCTTCCATCGCCAGCTTCAAACATTCATATCTATCCCAATCCACAGGACGAAACTCCAGCGCGCCTGTCTGCAGCATATCCAGCTTCGGCAAATCGGAATCCACCCTCTCAGGAAACAACAGAGCATATTGAATAGGCAGTCTCATATCCGGCAGGCCAAGTTGTCCAATTAGCGACCCATCCGCAAAACGAACCAGGGAATGCATGATGCTGGTCGGATGAATCACCACATCAATCTGATCCGCCTCGACTCCGAACAACCATTTGGCCTCGATTATCTCCAACCCCTTATTCATCAGGGTTGCCGAATCCACCGTCACCTTCATCCCCATTTTCCAGGTCGGATGCGCCAGAGCCTGCTCCGGCGTGACCGATGCAAGCGCCTCGACTGGAAGGTCCCTGAAAGCTCCGCCGGATGCCGTCAGATATATCCTGTCTATCTGATCGCGATTTTCGCCGTTAAGACACTGGAATATTGCCGAATGCTCGCTGTCTATCGGCAGAATAGAGACGCCCTTTTCTTTGGCGGACTCCATCACCAGATGCCCTGCGGCCACCAGCACTTCCTTACTGGCCAGCGCGATATCCTTGCCCGCCTTAATCGCCTGCAGGGTAGGGGATAGACCCGGAGCGCCCGCGACCGACACAACAATTTTACCGGCTTGGGGCAAACAGGCAAGCTCATCAAAACCCCAGGCTCCCGCACAAACCTCAATGCCTTCGCCGCCGACAGACTCCCGCACATATTCTAACGCCTGCTCATTGCCAATACAAATCAACCTCGGCCTGAACTCAAGCGCCTGCTCTATCAGCAAATCGGCATTGTTCTGCGCGCCAAGTCCGACCACCCGCACCACATCCGGCCCCAGCCTGCGCGCCACATCCAGCACCTGCGTTCCAATCGAACCCGTAGAACCCAGTATTGAAATTGAAACGGCATCACTGCTCATCAACTACAGCCCCATATTTTCGAGTCCTGCTTTGATACGCCGCTATCGCCCTGACAAGTTCGTCCTCTGAGAAATCAGGCCACAGCGTCTGAGTGACATATATCTCAGAATATGCTATCTCCCACAACAAAAAATTGCTGACCCTCATCTCACCCGCCGTTCGAATCAACAAATCCGGATCGGGCAGTTCCGGGTGATACATAAGGCTCGAAAGCAGGTTCTCATCGATCTCTTTGGGCGCAATTTTGCCGTCAAATGCCATCTGAGCCGCCTGCCTGGCAGCATCCACGATCTCATTGCGCCCGCCATAGTTCAGGCATATATTGAGCGTGATCCGATCATTGCCCTGCGTCTGCTCGCTTGCATAGTCGAATTCTCCGAGCACCTCCTGCGGCAGACCCTCTCTGCGCCCGCTGCGAATTATCCTGACGCCTTCTTCCATCATCACTTCGATCTCGGCTCGCAGCGCCATAACCACAAGGTCCATCAGGCCGGTCACTTCATTATCCGGTCGGCTCCAGTTTTCCGACGAAAAAGTATAGGCCGACAGCGCTCCCACGCCCAACTCCGCCGCCTGGATCACCGTGTTATGCAGCGTCCTATAGCCGTGAAAGTGTCCTTGCGACCTCTCCATACCCTGGCGCGTCGCCCACCGGCCATTGCCATCCATAATGATAGCTATATGCTCCGGCATACGGTTCATATCCAGTTCATGGCGCTCTGTCAAAATACGTCTGTCCTTGTCTTATGGGCTTTGCTGCGAGTCTAATGCGCAAAGACCCCCGTACAACTGACGGGGGTCCGGAGATGTAATCTCATGCTGCTCTCATTAGACTTCCTTAAGCTCAGCCTCTTTTGCGCTCGTCAGTTTGTCTACTTCAGCGATATATTTGTCTGTCAGCTTCTGCGTCTCTTCCTGTTCGCGCTTGGCGTCGTCCTCGGATATCTCCGCATTTTTCTGCTGAGCCTTTATCCGCTCGTTTGCGTCGCGGCGCACGTTACGGATCGATATCCTGTGCTCCTCAGCTTTCTTATTGAGCTGCTTTATCAGATCCTTGCGGCGCTCCTCGGTAAGGGCAGGCACATTGAGCCGAATCACATTGCCATCGCTCATCGGCGTCATTCCAATATCGGAGCTTTGGATCGCTTTGAGAACAGTATTGATTACGCCTTTATCCCACGGCGTAACCAGCAGCAGTCTTGGCTCCGGCACAGATATGCCCGCCAGTTGATTCAGCGGAGTAGGGGTCCCATAATAATCGACCTTGATATTCTCAAGGATAACGGGATTAGCCCTGCCCGTGCGTATGGTAGAGAAGTCGTAACCCGAGACCTCCACGGCCTTTTGCATTCGTCTTTCGGCATCCTGAATGATTTCTTGACTCAAGAGTTTTTCCCCCTGACCAGTGTTCCTATCGTCTCACCACGCGCCGCGCGACCAATATTGCCGCGAGCAGTGATGTCGAATACTACAATGGGCAGATCGTTCTCCATACAAAGCGTAAACGCAGTCAGATCCATTATGCCCAAATTACGATTGATCGCTTCCATGAATTCGATCTCATCGAACTTGACTGCGTCCTGATTTTTATTAGGGTCGCTTGTATATACGCCATCGACATTGGTCGCCTTCAACACGACCTCCGCCCGAATTTCCAATGCTCTCAACGCAGCGGCGGTATCGGTGGTAAAATATGGATTACCCGTTCCCGCCGCAAGAATAACCACGCGTCCTTTTTCAAGGTGTCGCATCGCGCGTCTTCTAATAAAAGGCTCCGCTACCTGCGACATGTTTATCGCAGTCTGCACACGTGTCTGCACCCCGATCTTCTCCAGCGCATCCTGCAGGGCAAGTGAGTTGATCACAGTGCCGAGCATGCCCATGTGATCCGCAGTGGTTCTATCCATGCCTCCATCCGAGGCAGATTCGCCGCGGATTATATTGCCGGCTCCAATCACAACCGCAACATCCACGCCGGATTCCCTCGCGGATTTAATATCCTGTGCAATCCCGTTTACCGTGTCGGTGTCGATTCCCTGCTTACGCGGGCCGGAAAAAGCCTGCCCGGACAGCTTGAGAAGAACTCTCTTCCACTGACGAATCGGTTTGTCGCTACTCTGCGTCACCCGTTGTCTCTCCCACGCGATACCTTACGAACTTGGCTATGCTCACCCGTTCGCCAACGGCTTTAGCGGCATTGGCGACAAGGTCCTGAATCTTCAGGTCATCGTCCTTAATAAACGCCTGCTCAAGCAAGCACACCTTGGAGAAGAAATCGTTCATTCGTCCATCCACAATGCGATCGATGACCTTCTCCGGCTTGCCTTCCTTGATTGCCCACTGCCTGTGAATCTCGCGCTCTTTGGCGAGTTCTTCCTCAGAAATGTCATCACGTCGCATATAGTCCGGGTTGGTCCAGGCGACGTGCATCGCGATGTCCTTAGCCAGACTTTGCACAGCTTCGCCGGATGCCGCCGCTTCGGTCTCTGTGCGGATTTCCACCAGCACGCCGATCTGATCTCCCATGTGCACATAGTTGCCGATTGTGCCGATAGCGTCGTCGAGAGCCACAAACACAAATCGAGCCACGGCCATCTTCTCGCCGATTTTGCCCATAACCTCGCTTATGGTTTCTCTGACGGTGTTTGTCGGGTTATCAGGGTATGGGGCCTCAAGCAGGCAGTTGAGGCACGCGATTCGTTCTTTTGCCACCAGCGCAGCCAGTTTCTTGGCAAGAGCTACAAACTCGTCGGTCTTAGCCACAAAAGTGGTCTCGCAGTTGAACTCAAGAAGAGCGCCGACCTTCGCATCGTCGCTTATATAAGAACCAATCAACCCTTCGCTGGCCGCCCTGGACTCTCGCTTTGCGGCAACAGCTATTCCCTTCTCTCGAAGCAGGGTAATTGCCTTTTCAAAATCTCCGTTTGTTTCGGTCAGGGCCTTTTTGCAGTCCATCATTCCGGCCCCGGTCTGCTCTCGCAGTTTTTTGACCATATCGGCAGTGATTGCCATCAGTTTTATCTCCGTTATATGCAGTAGGGCCGCAGCCCTCGTATTTTATTTATTCTTCAGTTACAACGTCTTCTTCTGCTGAGTCTGAGGTCTCGTCTTCGGCCTCTGTCTGATCGGCTTCGATGAATATGTCCTCATCATTGCCGGCCGCTTCGCCTTCTTCGGCCTCTTCTAATGATTCCTCTTCCTCGACTTCCTGGGCTTCTTCGATCTCTTCTTATTCCGGCATCGGTCGAACTTCGTTGGTCGCCTCGGCCATCTTTCCAGCCATAAGCTTGATGGCGCGAATTGCGTCGTCGTTTCCGGGGATCACGTAGTCTACTTCATCCGGGTCGCAGTTGGTATCAACGATAGCGACTATCGGGATTCCGAGCTTTCTCGCCTCAAGGAGTGCAATGCGCTCCTTTTTGAGGTCCACAATGAAGATCGCTCCCGGCATTCCCGGCATATCTTTGATCCCGCCAAGATATCGATCCAGCTTGGCTCGCTGCTCGCGCAGCTTGGCGGCTTCCTTCTTTGTGAGCTGCTCCAGAGTCCCTTCTTCTTCCATCTTTTCAAGCTCTCGAAGCCTGCCGATGCGCGCCTGAATCGTGCTGAAGTTGGTGAGCATGCCGCCCAGCCATCGCTGGTTGACATAATACATCCCGCATTCTTTGGCGGCGCTTTCGACGGCTTCCTGCGCCTGCTTTTTGGTGCCCACAAACAGTATGTTTTGTCCGGCGGACGCGACTTCCTGTATAAACGCGCGGGCTTCCTCAAAGAGCTTCAGGGTTTGGTGCAGATCGATGATGTAGATTCCATTGCGGCTCCCGAAGATATATCGTTTCATCTTAGGGTTCCAGCGATGGGTGCGGTGTCCGAAGTGAACTCCGGCTTCAAGGAGTTCTTTCATGGTGATTGCCGGCAAAGTAGTATCCTCCTCAGGTTGTTTTCTTCCCGTCTCGTCACTCCGGGACGCCATCCAAATGATAAGGACACCCACGCCCGGTCAGAGAGCAGTGTGTTTTGCCAAACTGTGGTATCTTACCACATCGGGCAACCAATCGTCAAGGAAGTTCCGGTTTTTTCGATGTCCGAGGCCTTTGATGGGTAGGGCTCTCCGAATCAACAACAAGTATCCGATCTCCGTATCGGATAAGGTCGGGATAGAGGCCAGCTACTACACTTGGATGCGTCAATTAAATTGTCATTCCGAGGCGAACGCCGAGGAATCTGCTTTTTCCCTTCCCTTTTTCGGGTTTCGCTTCTTTCGGGCTTTCGCGATTTACGTAAAAGCAGATTTCTCACTTCGTTCGAAATGACATAGTTTGCGTGGCTGGGACAGAGACCAGTCACTACAATCACTCACGAAGAGTGAGTTGTTACCTGCTTTTTTCGATATCCGCAGTCTTTGATGGGTAGGGATCTCCGAATCCGTACCCCGAAACAATAGTGAGATACCTTTCAATCACTTCAGGACGTCGCGTTTTAATTGCCGGGGCTATCTACTCAACATACTCCACAGCGATGCCACGGCTGCCAAATAATTTCCCGAGCCTATCGGCCAGAGCGACCATCCCCGGTTTTTCCGTATGAAAATGCCCTGCGTCTATTATCGCCAGCCCCAGGTCGTCGGCGTCGAGAATGTCGTGATGTTTGGTGTCACCGGTCACATACACATCTGCTCCGGCGCGCACCGCTTCACGATATTGAGAAGAGCCACTCCCGCCGCACAATGCAACACGCCCAACAGGTTTGTCCAGATTGCCGGACACCCTGGCATATTCCAACCCAAGAGCGGTTTTTACTTTATTCACAAAATCTCTCAGGCTGGTCGGCTCCGCCAGCGCGCCGACTCGTCCATATCCATAGACCACCGGATCGTTTGCAAGCTCATAGATATCGTATGCCGCTTCTTCATACGGGTGCGCTCGAAGCATAGCCTCCACCGCCGCTTTGCGCATCGACGATGCGCAGATCATTTCCAGTCGATACTCCTGCACTTCTTCGTACTTATCTGCGCTGCCGATATATGGGTTTGCGCCTGCTGCCGGCATAAATGAGCCAGTTCCTATGCTTCGGAAGCTGCACTGGCTATACCGGCCGATTACTCCCGCTCCTGCCTCAGACATCGCGTTTCGAACCCCTTCGAGGGCGGATTCAGGCACGAATACCACTACTTTTATGAACCCATCCGTCTTTTGCGTCGTAAGGGGCCTGCAATCCACAACGCCGAGCCTGAGTGCGAGCGCATCGTTTATGCCATCGGCAGCCGCGTCAAAATTGGTATGCATTATATATAGCGCAATATCCGATTTGACAAGCGTCATCAGCCTGCGCTGCACCGGGTTGGTTGGAGCCACTGACAGCAGGGGATTATAGATAAGCGGATGATGGGCAACTATGATATCGCAGCCGCATTCCGCGGCTTTTTCGATCACCCTGTCCGTGACATCCACGGTGACGCATATCGTCTCCACCTGAGCGGCAGGGTCTCCGGCCTGCAAGCCGATCCTATCCTGCGCATCTGCCAACTCCGGCGGCGCAATCGCTTCAAGCTCTCTGATAATGTCCGATACAGTGGTCATATTGGAATCCCGACTTCCGCGCTGTTTTCCGATCCCTGATGCATTCCACCTTCTGCCCTAAACTACCTTCCCAAACAAAAAAGCCGCCGATCATAGACCGGCGGCAAAGGGTGTTTAACTTATGTGAATGACTTACGATTTCTTGCGGCGAATGATGCCGAAGAGGCCGATAAGTCCGGTTCCGAGAGCGAGCATGCTGCCCGGCTCAGGGACGGCGTTGACGGAGAAGCTCCAAACCTCGCCGGTAGCGACCTTGTCAACGTTAAGGGCGTCTACTCGCCAGAAGTAAGTATTTCCGGGTGCAAGCGAGTCAGGGTCGAGTCCCATAGCAAAACCGCTATAGTTCGGCACGATCTTGGTCAGGTTGTTTGCGTCATCGCCGAACCAAATGTCATAAGCCATGTTGTATGCGCCGGCAGTCCAGGACAGGCCGAGGTCAACAAAGTCCATCAGTTCGCCAGTGGCTCCGTTAGCAGGACCGGTATAAACGGCCGCGCCGGGAGTGACGGTCTCGAACTTGATGCTGTGGAGATACAGCGAACCGCTTGAGTCCTGATTGTCGTTAGTCAACATGACCTTGGTGTTGGCGGTGTCATTGGCGTTGAATTTATAGGTGCCAAGAGACATCCATGTGTTTTTGTCCGCTGCCTGGGTCTGGTCCTGCAATACAGTTGCGGAACCGGCAGCGTTAGTAATGACCCACTTGGCGTTGGTCTTTGCGACGCCCTGGTTAACGTTACCAAAGGTGTTCGCAACATTGTAGTAGCCGGCCGTCGGCAGCGAAACGTTAAAGGTTCCAGTTCTAATGCCGGTAACGCTTGTGTAAGAGCTGATAAACATACCGTAGCTGTTGATCGCGCCGGGTGCTGTGCTTGCAGCGGAACTGGCACCGACAGCCCCTGGTACTGGGCTGACCGTGAAGCCCGGAGCGGGAGTGGGCGGGTTCGTGCCGGCGAAGTCGTCCTCAACTCGGCATCCGTAGACCCCGATCCACGCATGTGCGCATGCTGATAGCGCAAACAATAACGCTACCACAAACAACAATTTCTTTGTCATCTTTCTTTCCTCCTTACAGATTGAACGTAGAGATTTGTGGTTTTGATGGACGCGCAATCTTCTAAGATAAAACGAAGAAACAGTTAGAAGTGCGCCGTCTGCAGCATATAACCAATGCGGCGGATCTTCGTCCGCTTCATATTAGTTGTTATATGCCTCACAAATGGATAATAGCACCAGAATTGCAGGTAGTCAAGGGCAAATTAGAAAACCGGTATTATTACCAGGATTGTCAAAACAATCGTTGTTTCCGGCGGATAAAGCCGAAAACGCTGACCAGTCCAAGCGCTGCAGAGATAAGAGCACTCGTTTCCGGGACTTCGTTGTTTGTGGAAAAGCTATATTCGGCTCCATAAGCAATCTTGTCAACATTGCGGGCATCGACCCTGTAATAATAGGTCTTGCCGGGCTGTATCATCGCAGCGGGGAGGTCGAAGGAGGTATCGGCCAGAAGAGAAGCTACCTTTGCAAGCGAACCGCTTATTTCACCAACCCACACGTCGTAGACCGTGTTATTCTCGCCGGCATCCCAGGTCAAGCCCATGTTTACAAAGTCAATCACATTGCCAAAAGAGCCGTTGGCCGGCCCGGTATATGTGACGACATCGGGAGTAGCGGAAACAAATTGAAAACCGGCGATGCAGACCCTCGTGGAAGGCACATCCTCGTTTGCGCCAATCCCGCTTTTATATCCGCCGTAGATGCCTACATTATATATAGTAGATGAGCTGAGCTTGGCAGTGGTAAAATAATTCCATGAATCCGAGACGCGCTCATACATATCCATCGTGCCCGCATAGACCACTCCCGTCGGACTGGAGTTGCCCCACTGATCCGCATCTCCGCCAATAGAATCGCCGGTATACAAGACAACGGCGGTATTCTGTTGTCCTTTTACATAGGGCCAGGCAAGGTTGATGTCATAGTAACCGCTGACTTCGGGCTGCCAGAACGCATAAGCCTGTCGCTGCGGGCCGTGATAGACCGTTGTGCCGCTGTATCTGGAGGTTCCCTGCAGTCCCGGGGCAGTTGATACTGCATTGCTCGATGTCCAGCCGTCTATCTCGACATAATGCTCGTTGTTCTGTCCGCCTTCGCCCGCCCCTATTATGAACTCATAAGCCATAGCGGGGAATGCTGCGACCAAAAGAGCTGCGATGGCCGCAACACAAATTATTTTCCGTTTCATATCTGCCCTCGATGTAACGTAAAAAAGTGTTTGGCTAAGCGACAGGCGTGGGAGTAAGCAAAATGCCATCCCCACAATCCCACACGTATATTATCATCTGACTGTATTGCAGTCAAGGGATTTCGAACTGAGTAACAGCTCACGAATGATGAGGTCTAGAGGTTGGAGGTTGTAAGTTAGAGGTTAGAAGGATTATTGAGAGGGTCATGCGTAGCCTCCAATTTTTGTCATTCCGAGGCGAATGCCGAGGAATCTGCTTTTTCGATGTCCGAGGTCAGATGTCCGAAGTTCGAGCCGGTATCGCCAACCCATTCCCAAGCTCTAACCTCCAACTTCTAACCTCTAAATCGTAGTGTCCGATCTCCGTCTCGGACAATCCCTTCGCTAAACGCA
>JAAYKE010000063.1 GCA_012522575.1 Armatimonadota bacterium
ATGTGGCTGTGACTGAGACCAGCCGCTACGCAAATATTGTAGCGTCCGATCTCCGCCTCGGACAGCAGGTGTTCATTGCTCAACAGGACTGCCCGCCAACGGCGACGCCTGCTTTTTGCGGCAGGAGGATCGGCACTTTCGGCAATCCGCGGACAATTTCTAATCGCAATCTCCAAACAGTATTGGTAGTGGCAGGCAAGGTGTGGTATTCTGGAATCAGGATGAGTTACTTGGGGGTTTTGATAGATGATGGTGACGGTGATCGGCAGGGGACACGGAGGGACGCGGGCTATGTCGCATACTCTCTCCGAAACCGGGTTTTATATGGGCGCGAAGATAAACGGCTCCGGGGACCTGGTTCCTGCGGAGGATATGTATGAAGCGTGCAGGGTTATGTCCCGCTATATCACCCATCTGGGCGGACTGAGATGGGATTTTTCTAAACTGCATACTATGCCGATAGACCCGGAGTTCACGCGGCTGGTGGAGTCTTACCTTTGCTCGGTTATCGACAGCGATGCGGAGAATAAAGGCTGGAAGCTGCCGGAAACTACGCTGGTGTACCCATGGATTGTGCGTATGTTTCCTGATATATACTACATTGACTGGACGCGGGATCCGAGAGATTCGATCATGGGCGGGCATTTGACCGACAATCTGGCGGACTTTGGAATCGCTTACGAACCCACCGATGACCTGCGGCTGCGCAGGGCAATAAGCTGGAAATACCAGCGCGAAATTGTTAAGGCGACACCCAAGCCCAAGCATAGAATTGAGGTGCGGTTCGAGGATTTTGTGCTCAATCAGGATGAGAGCCTCAAAACAATTGAAAAGTTCCTTGGGCTGAAGCTTGCGAAAATCGAGGTTAACACAGAGGCTGTCGGACGGTGGAAGACCGACGATGGGCAGCACGATTTCGATTTTTTGCAGGAAGATATGCGCCAGCTTGGATATGTTTAGCTGAGAACCCGCATCTGCCTGAGGTGCGCCAATATGGATTTTACGCCCTGAGCTACCGTTGATTTTCCCGAATCTATCCTGACCGCAGGGGATTCGGGAGGATCATAGGGCGCGGATATGCCGGTAAAGTCCGGGATTTCGCCTTTGCGCGCCCTGGCATACAGTCCCTTGGGATCGCGCTGTTCGCATAGCTCGACGGATGCATCCACGAACACCTCGACAAATCTGCCCTGCCCTATTATCTCGCGAGCGTTTGCCCTGTCGGTTTTCAGAGGGGAGATAAAGGACGCAATGACGATCAAGCCGGATTCGTTCATCAGCTTTGCAATCTCGGCCACGCGCCGGATGTTTTCGAATCGATCTTCGGCAGAAAAACCAAGGTCCCGGTTCAGCCCGTGGCGCACATTGTCTCCATCCAGCACAAAACACGCATGTCCCTTCTCCGTCAGCTTTTTTTCGACCGCGTAAGCAAGGGTAGACTTGCCTGAGCCGCTCAGTCCCGTCAGCCAAACTGTGACCGGGCTATGGCCGAACAGCCTTTCGCGCTCCTCGATGGAGACGTGGCCTGTGTGTCTGGTCAAATTAGAGGCGGCAGATTTTTGAGAGGAGAGATATTGCGGGGTGGCCCGCTCGTATTTGTGGGAGCGATCGATCACCATCCCCGCTCCTGCCGTAAAATTGGTCTGCGGGTCTATTATAATAAAGCTGCCGGTCTGACGATTGTTTGCGTATTCATCGCATAGAATCGGCCTCATAAGCTGGGCGTTGATTCTGCCGATCTCGTTGAGTTGAAGTGAGTCTGCGTCCTGTCGATGCAGCGTGTTCGGGTCGATTTTGTATTTGATCTCCGATATGCGGCCCCGCACAGTTCGGGTGGTGTGTTTTATTATATATTGGCGATTGATCTGCAAAGGACGGGTATCCATCCAGATTATCAAAGCCTCTATATCCCCCGCCAGCCAGGGCACATTGGCAGGGTGAGTGATCATATCTCCGCGGCTGATGTCGATTTCGTCGTCAAGGCATAGAGTCACCGATTGCGGAGGGAAAGCGTGCTCCACATCCTCTCCCGCCGCTATAATCCGCTGCACTCGGCTGATCCTGCCGGATGGCAGAGCGACTACTTCGTTGCCCACGCGCACAACACCTGAAGCGACTGTGCCTGCAAATCCCCTGAAATCCTGATTCGGGCGCAGGACATATTGCACGGGTAATCTGAAGTCGATCAGGTTCTGGTCGCTGGCGATATGCACACTTTCCAAATGGGAAAGCAAGGGCGGCCCGTCATACCAGGGCATCTTATCGCTGCGCATAACAACGTTGTCGCCATAAAAAGCGCTCATCGGAATGAATATCACGTCGCGGGTTGGCAGTTTGGCCGAAAACTCGCGATATTCGTCGCTGATCGACTTGAACACATCCTCGGAGTAGTCGACGAGGTCCATTTTGTTGATAGCAACCACGAGGTGCGGGATGCCGAGCAGAGATGCGATGAAGCCGTGGCGTCTGGATTGCGTGAGAACTCCGTTGCGCGCATCGATGAGAATGATCGCGAGGTTTGCGGTGGATGCGCCCGAGACCATATTGCGAGTATACTGCTCGTGGCCCGGGGTGTCGGCTATGATGAATCTACGCTTTGGCGTGGAAAAGTGTCGGTAGGCAACGTCTATTGTGATCCCCTGCTCGCGCTCGGATTTCAACCCGTCGGTGAGCATCGCAAAGTCGATCTTGTCGCGGCCTGCGTTGCGCGAATCGGTGGCAAGGGACGCGAGGTGATCCTCATATATATTTTTGGAGTCGTGCAGCAGGCGTCCGATCAGGGTGGACTTGCCATCGTCCACGCTGCCCGCGGTTGTAAAGCGCAGCAGATCCTGGGTGAGTGAGTTTTTAATTATCGATTCGAGATTATTATTAACAAGCGACTAAGCAGAAATCAGCCTAACATAATTTTATTTTGTGAACGCAAAAAGAACCAGGCCCGCAAGCCTCATCATTATCAAAAATATCCTTCGCGCTTCTTTTGCTCCATCGAACTGTCCTGGTCGTGATCTATTAAGCGGGTGATGCGCTCGGAGTTTCGGGCTACCATCATTTCTTCCACTATTTCCGCGACGTTGGCCGCCGTGGATTCTACCGCGCCTGTGCAGGGATAGCAACCAAGAGTTCGGAATCGACACATCAGCTTCTCCGGCTTTTCGCATTCCTGCAATTGCGTGTTCTCGTAGACCGGAACCAGTCTTCCCTCGCGCTGCACCATTTCCCGCTCTTTTGCAAAATACATCGGCACTACGGGGATGTTTTCTGAGTAGATATACATCCACACGTCGAGTTCGGTCCAGTTGGACAGCGGAAAGACGCGGATGCTCTCCCCTTTTCTGATACGCCCGTTATACAGACTCCAAAGTTCAGGCCGCTGATTCTTGGGGTCCCACTGGCCGAATTCATCACTGAATGAATATACCCGTTCTTTTGCTCGGGATTTTTCTTCATCTCGCCGCGCACCGCCGAATGCGGCGTCATATTGACCCTCTTGAAGCGCATTGAGCAGCGCCTGGGTTTTGAGCTGCGCACAACATTTGACCGTGCCCAAATCCCACGGGTTGACCCCGGCAGCAATCGCCTCCTCAAATCGATACACCCGAAGATCCGCGCCGCTTTCCCGGCAGAACTGATCGCGGAACTCATACATCTCCGGGAACTTCATGCTTGTATCAACGTGCAGCAGCGGGAAAGGAATCTTGCCCGGCGCGAATGCCTTCTGCGCCAGCCGCACCATTACAGAGGAATCCTTGCCTACGGAGTAGAGCATTACAGGTCGCTCGAACTCGGCGACCACCTCGCGGATAATATGTATGCTTTCGGCTTCCAGCGTTTTCAGATTTGACAGTTGAAGGGTTTCCACAATTAGATTATCTCCTTAAGCTCAGCAAGAGTCAAGGCTGATGGTTCGTTCGCAGAAAAGCAAGACAGGAACAAATTGGCTGCCCATTGAAGTAAACAAAAGGAATCAGGAGGCTTGCAGTGAGATTGCTGGTTATTTGTGCGGCTTTGATACTATGCATTTCGACAAAGCATGTCCACTCTAAAACCGGACAGGTTTTGCTCAGCGCGGAACAGATTGCGCAGGCTCGTGAGAATGTAAAAAATATCGACGCGAGACGAGAGGCGCTGGAAAAAGAAAAGGAATCCGTGCAGTGGATTATGGATATGTCCGACGAGGAAATTTGGGAGTTTATTCCCTCGGCGGAACAGGTGCGGGCTCTCAATGTGCGGTTTGGGGTCGGTTGTCCGATTCACGGTGCGGAGATATTCAAAAAGGGCGGGCATTACCCTTGGATTATGGACAGGGAGCACCCTTATAAAGTCAAATGCCCCATCGGCGGGGAGGTGTATCCCTCCAACGATTTCGATGCGTGGAATAAAAGCGGCAGAAAAGAGAAGCTCGACACCAGCCAGCCCTATGTCGATGATGGCTACGGTTGGATTGATGCTGAGGGAAACCGGTATTTCTTCGTCGCGCATTATAATTTCTGGCAGAGATGGAGGACGGATATACTGCCTGTTGTTCCTCGTCTGTCGCAAATTTACACCCTCACAGGGGACACCCGTTATTCTCATAAAGCTGCGGTGATGCTGGCACGGATTGCTTCGGAATATCCCAAAATGGATTATACAAAGCAAGGCTACCACCTGACCTGGCCCTCTATTTATGTCGGCAAAATCCTGGACAGGTGCTGGGAGGGAGACGGGACAGCGATGCCGCTTACTAGAGCTTACGATGAAGTATACCCAAGCCTGGATTCGGACGCTGAATTGAAAGAATTTCTGGCAAAAAAGAACATCGGCGATGTCAAAGACCTCATCGAAACCGATTTTCTGCAGCAGGCGGCCAGGGCGATATTCGATGGCGTGATTCAAGGCAATATGAACCAGCAGAACCAACTGGCGATTATAGCCGCTGTATTGGACAATAACGATCCCTCCAAAGGGCTTACCACCCAACAGATGACCGACTGGATTATGAACGGCGACGGTGATATGAGCACCCTGCTTTATAATGGCATCTGCCGGGATGGGTCGGCTGCGGAGGAATCGATCGATTATATGGGAATCTGGGCCGGCGCATTTTTGAGCCTTGCCGAGAGCCTCAAACCCCTGGGCTATAACCTGCACGAAAACCCGCGCCTCAAAAAGATGATAGATTTTTATATTCAGACGGCTGTGGCAGGCAGGTTTTGTCCGTGCATTGGCGACGACAGAGGGAGTATGATCGGCGGCAAATCCCCCGACTGGAGCAGATATCTGTTCAAGAAGGCATACGATATCTGGGGATCTGCAGAGCACGCAAAAGTGTTGAACCATGTCGGCTGGCCAAGTCCGAGTATATATGAAAAGCCGGATGCTGTTGACAGACAAAAGGAGTCCGTAAAGGAACTTGGCTCCGATTTGGGCTTGAAATCAAGGAATCTGGGAGGCTACGGGCTGGCGATATTTGAGGCCGGCAAGGGGGATGACAAGCGCGCTATGGTGATGCATTACGGCACATCAGGAGCGTGGCACGGGCATTATGACCGTCTGAATCTGGAGATGTGGGCGCACGGCGCGTGCGTTATGCCGGATATGGGATACCCTGCGCATTGGGGAGATAAGGCGTATACCTGGACCCAAAGCACGCCATCGCACTACTGCGTGCAAATCGACGAAAATCGACAGTATAAAATGACGGGCAATCTTCATCTTTTCGCCGTATCCCCTGACGTGCAGCTAATGGATGCCTCCGCTGAAGTGGCCTATTCGGATCAGGCGGAGCTATATCGACGCACCGTTGCTATGGTCGATATATCCGAAACGGACTCGTATCTGCTGGATATTTTCAGAGTCAAAGGCGGGAAAGTGCATGATTACATCTTCCACGGGCTGCCATTCGGGGAGTTCAGCGTGGCAGGAGTGACGCTCGGCAAGCCTCAAGCCAAAGGGACTCTGGCCGGGGAGGATATCGAATTCGGTCAGGAAGCTCCCGGTAAAAGCGGAGGATATCAATGGCTGAAAAGCCCTCGCAGCGGCAAGACCGCCTCAAACTGGAGCGCGAACTGGTTTGTTAAGGAAAAGGACCTTGGACTGAAGATGACTATGCTTGGAGGGTGTGCGTCGGAGGTCATTGTGGCGGATGGGGAGCCTGAAGCTTTTCCGGGATATCCAGACAAGATGGAATATGTGCTGGCAAGAAACAGGACTGATTCGAGCGCCTATGTTTCGATTATCGAGCCGTATAAGAGTAAGTCCGGCATTGGCCGAATACTGCCGCTTACGCCCGATAAAGACGCCTCCGAAAGCCTGGTTGCGGTGAAAGTCGGACTGGCTGGCAGGACCGATTATCTGTTTAGTGATATTGACAGGACTCACAGCGCGTCTTTTGGGTCGGGTATGATAGATTTCGAAGGGACTTTTGGGTCGATTTCTGAGGATAACAGCGGGCTGCGGTCTATTTATCTGGTCAATGGCTCCCTGCTGCGCAAGGCCAAATGTTCCATTCGAATGGCGGAGAACCCTCCCGCAAAAATAACGGCTGTGGATTACAGGGCAAATACAATCACTGTGGATAGGGTAGTATTGGCGTCTGATGCGCTGGTCGGGCAGGTTATTGTGATCTCCAACCCTAAGCACAGCGCGAGCTTTACGGTCAAATCGGCCCGCGTGGCAAGCGGACAGACCGTCCTCGAACTGGATGCGTCGATGATCGAAGGCATCGGGGCGCTGAAGTCAATCGATGAAAAGAACAAGGTTGTCGAATCCAGCAATCGGCTCGACGGCTACGGCATTAAGTGGATGGGACAGCGAATCCCCGGTCGCGCACTGGTCAATGAATCGATGACCGGTTCGTGGCTGATCGACAAATATGACGATAGCAAATGGCACATAATCGCCTCGCAGGATATTGAGCCTGAAATCGCCTCTGCCGATGGAAAACCGAGCAGGTATTTTTATATTGGCGAAGCAAGCGTAGGGGATGATGTGATGATACCTGCGATTGCCAGCGTGGTGCGGAATGGAAAAGGCTATACGTTCGGCGGCTCCGTGCCATTCGAGTTTACCGATCCCACGGGAAAAATTATAAAAGTGACGGCAAAAACGCTCGGCAAACAAGGATAATGCAAAGGCGATAGATAAACTAGACTCAGCGGGCAACTAGATCAGCCTGATAGACGTTGGAGGACGAAGATGTCGAGACAGATTACAAGGAGAGATTTTCTAAAAGGCGCGGCGGCCACCGGGGCCGGCTTGCTGATACTGCGCGACAGTCGAATGGCCTTCGGTTATCCGGCTAATGAGACGCTTAACGTGGCGGTCATAGGAGCTAGCGGCAAGGGCGATGTCAATTCAATATGCGTTCCGTTGCCAAAGAGAAACAGAACATAGTCGCGATATGCGACACGAGAGATGAAGTGCTTGCCAAGCTGACGAATGATTTCCCGGATGCCAAGCAGTATGCGGACTATCGCAGAATGCTGACTAAGATGCGCAAGCAAATCGATGCGGTAGTGATAAGCACCCCTGACCATACTCACGCAATCCCTGCCGTGATGGCGATGCAAATGGGTATGCACGTTTATTGCGAAAAACCGTTGACTCATTCGATCTACGAGGCCAGAGTGCTGCGAGATGCGGCGCGAAAGTATAAAGTGGCGACTCAGATGGGCAATCAAGGCTCTGCGCTATCGGGGTTGCGGGAGACGGTCGAGGTTATCAAATCCGGAGCGATCGGTCAGGTTAGGGAGCTCCATGTGTGGTCTAACAGGCCGGTGTGGCCGCAGGGAGTGCATCGACCGAAAGATACTCCGCCGATCCCGGATAATCTGCACTGGGATCTGTTCTTAGGCCCGGCTCCCAAGCGGCCGTATCACCCGGATTATCAGCCGTTCAACTGGCGCGGATGGTTTGATTTTGGCACCGGAGCTATCGGCGATATGGACTGCCATACCCTCAATACGGCATTTCGTGCGCTTGATCTGGTCAATCCCATCGTGGTGAAGGCTAAATCAAATGACAAAACCGATGAGAGTTATCCGAAAAGCTCCGTCATCACATACACCTTCCCGCAAAGGGGCAATCTTTCACCGCTGAAGATGACTTGGTATGACGGCGGGCTGAAGCCCCCGGCTGATCTGCTTGATGGGCGGGACCTGCCGGGTAGCGGCGTCGTGTATATCGGGGAGAAGGGTAAAATCTATTCGCCGGACGACTACGGAGCGCAATATATTTTGATGCCCGAGGCGGATTTTGAAGGTTATAAGCCTCCCAGCCCTACTTTGCCACGATCGCCGGGACATTATGCGGAATGGATTCGCGCTTGCAAAGGCGGAGAACCGGCGTTTGCCGAGTTTGATTTCGCTGCTGCCATAACCGAGACTTTGCTGCTGGGGAACCTGGCGGTCATCACCGGAGAACCGATCTATTGGGACCCGGATAATATGAAAGCTATCAACTGCCCGAAGGCGGATTACTGGATCAACAGGCCATACCGGGAGGGATGGAGCCTGTAACATTCATTTGTCAGGACTTGAAAGGCGCGGGAGAATTGCTCCGCGCCTTTTTTAATCCGCATACTGAGTAAGCGCGGTATGGCCGAGGTCTTTTGCAAGCTGTCTCCACGCTTCCGGGCAGGTTGATTGAAAACAATTTGGCTTGAAGCCGAAGTTGAGATATAGATTTATCGCTGCGTGGCGAAATGCCTGCGTAGCAAGGATCGCTTTATCGTGAGACTCGGCCATTCTGTTGAGCACGGCAGTTATCAGCGGCTTTGCCAACCCCCTGCCCTGGTATTCAGGCACAATAGCCACGAAATGGACCCTGCCGCAAAGCTCGCCATCAAAGTCCGCACCATACCACGCCATCGCAGTGCCGACTGCCCTGTCGCTCGCATCGTCAACTATAAAAAAGCAGCGGCTCTCCATTTCGTCGACCGACTCGGCAAACTCTTTGTTAAACCTGCTGACGGCCTCGTCAATTGAAGCAAAGACGTCGGCATCAGCGTTTACTTTCGCCCAAATCTCCCCTTCTCCGCGCACAAAATTGCGTATGGAAAACCCCACAGGCAGCGTATGCTGCGGGATATTGTCCAGGTTCTCACGGATCATCATTAGACTAATAATCTCTGACATGCGGGTATTATATCACATCAAAAAGACGATGTCGGGGTGGCGGATACGCAAATCAATTAAAACAATATGGGCTGACCGCCAGGGCCAGCCCACGTCAAGTATTGCCGTTATCGAGAAGGCTTAGAAGCCTGTAAACAGCTCGATGAAGAACATGTCGTTATCAGACTTAGGCGCGCCACCCGTGCTCTCCATATTCTTTTCGTAGTTGGCTTCCACCCATATTCCCTTGCGAATGGGCTGCACCACGCCGAATGTCAATTGCCTTGTCGGCCAGGTCAACTGGTTAGTGCTAATGATGGGTTTGTTGTTTTCAACGGCAGACCATCTCACATAGGCACGGGTCTTGCCTTTTGGCTCATAGCCTACGAGAAATTGATAGCCGGTGATCCGCAGGAAGCTGAAATTGCCCTGGTAATATTCACCCTGCATACAGAACGGGCCGGACTTGTAGGACGCATCAATGCCATATTTATTATGCTTTTTCGATGTGCTGGCGATTCCGAATGCGTTGGAGAGCACATCCCTGTCCTCCGAAACCATCTTACCGGTCGCACCGGACAGGTGAACCTGATAGTCCGGTTTTGTTATTCCGAACCGCAGCGAAGTCGCAAGGTGGCCGGTGTTGTTTGCAGAGTCATCTTTATCGACAATATGGGCTACGGTCTTCGTTGGCGGCAAAAGCCCGTCGACCGGCGCACCGGCAAAGTCACCGACCTTGCGGGACTGAACGCGATGGTCGGTATACAATGACATACCCAAATCCATCTCGCCGAGCTTGAAATCGTACTGAGCGCCGATGATTCTGTCCTGCGTGAAAGTCTCTGACACGATGCCGTATTGACTGGTCTTCCTGTTCGGATATGTCGGCACCAGGCCAAAGTTCAGTTGCCTGCCTTTGCCGATTCGCAGACGCCCCTGCGCCACCGGCAAATCGACGTAAGCGCTCTCAAGATATATGCGCGATTGCTCGGCAGTAAACTGCGAGCCGTCCGAAGGACCTAAGACTCGATCCGTGAGCCAGGGATGATAATACACCTCCACATATCCGGTCGTATCGTTGGAAAACTGACCGATTGCGGATAGAGATACCCTCTCTGATACAAACCGCGCCGAGCTGTTTGGGTTGGCATAGAAACGGTTCTGCATAAAGCCATGCAGTTCCACATCCTGCGACATCGCAGGAATGACAGTCATGCTCATCAATAGAGCCACAAATAAGATAAGTGCAAGATGTCTTTTCAACCTTTCCCTCCGTACGAAAACATATCAGTTTTCGTTATTTCAATATGTCTCCTGGCAGCAGAGTCCATATTGCGAACTGACATAAAGGCAAAAAACTGCGCCATCAGGCTTCTCTGTTGTCCACCACCATCTGCGCGCCGTCCTTGCTTTGCAGCGTATTGGCCTCCACGAGCCTGATGCGCGGGGTCAGACCAATGACAGAGTGTATGCGGCGTTTGATCGTGTCTTCAAGCTCGACGAGCCTGTGCATCTGATCGGTGACAAGCTCAAGCGACAATTCCACCTTAAGGGTCATCTGATCGATGCCGTGCTCGCGATCAATTACTATCTGGTAGTGCGGCTGCACATTGTCTATCTCGTGGAGTATGTCTTCTATTTCCTGCGGATAGATGTTGACGCCGCGCACTATGATCATATCGTCCGTGCGCTTGCGAATGGGCGCGATTCTGGCCATTGTTCTGCCGCACTTGCATTTGCCGCGTATGATTCTGGTGACATCGCGCGTGCGATATCTGAGCATGGGCAGGCCTTCTTTGGTGAGGGTTGTGATAACCAGCTCCCCTTCCTCGCCATCGCCCAAAACCTCAAGGGTCTCCGGGTCGATAATTTCGACCAGGAAATGGTCTTCGTTGACGTGCAGGCCGTCTCTCAGTTCGCATTCACCCGCAATGCCCGGTCCCATAACCGCGCTTATGCCGTAGTTATCCGTGGCAAGTATGCCGAGCTTGGTCTCGATTTCCGATCTCATTTTATCGGACATCGGCTCGCCGCCGAACAACCCCACCCGCAGCCACAGCCCTGCCGCAGATACTCCCATGTTCGCCATAATCTCCGCAAGGTAAAGCGCGAAGCTAGGGGTTCCCACCAGCGCAGTGCTTCGGAAGTCCTGCATAATCTGGACCTGTCGTTCGGTGTTGCCGGATGACACGGGGATAACCGATGCGCCGAGCCTCTCCGCGCCATAGTGTATTCCGAACCCTCCGGTATATAAGCCGTAGTCGAACGCGATTTGAACCACATCATCTTTTGTAACTCCGGCAGCGCTCATAACCCGCGCGGTCTGTTCCGCCCAGTGCTTGAGGTCGTTGCGGGTATAGCCTACCACGACCGGTTTGGCCGCCGCACCGGATGATGAGTGTATTCTAACGATCTCCCGCAACGGAACCGCGAACATCTCATAGGGATACCCATCGCGAAGGTCGTCCTTGGTGGTAAAGGGCAGTTTTCGTATATCCTCAATGGACAGCACGTCCTCCGGCGCGACGTTCAGCCGCTCGAACTTTCTATGGTAGAACGGCACATTTCTATAAGCCCTGTTGACCGTCGTCTGCAGCGACTCCAATTGCAGTTGCTGCAGCTCGGCGTGTTCCATTGTCTCTAGTTTTCGATTCCAAATCGGCATCTGTATCCCCTACTCCACCATGTGCTTGTAGCCCTTGCCCAGATACGCCCGCTGAATCTCCGGGTTTTTGGAAAGCTCAGAGGACGCGCCTTCCATCACAACACGGCCTGTTTCAAGGACATAGGCCCGCTTGGCGACCGTCAGGGCCGCTTTCACGTTTTGCTCAACCACAAGCACAGTGGTTTTTCTCTCTTTTCGCAGGTCTGCTATTACCTTGAAAATCTCCTTAACCACCAATGGCGCAAGTCCCATTGACGGCTCGTCGAGAAGCAGCATCCTGGGTCTCGCCATAAGCGCGCGACCAATAGCCAGCATCTGCTGTTCGCCGCCGGACAAAGTGCCCGCTGATTGTTTTTGTCTTTCCTTCAGAATGGGAAATATCTGATAAATCCTGTCCAGATCATCGCGCAGCCGGGTTTTCTTGTCGGCGCTGCTTCGTCTGTAAGCTCCCAGCATGAGGTTCTCATAAACGGACATCCCCGCGAACAGTTGGCGTCCTTCAGGAACCTGCACCAGACCCATATCCACCAGGCTGTCGGTTGGTTTTCCGGCTACGTCTTTGCCGTCAAATACTATTCTCCCGGATTTAGGCGCAAGCACTCCGGATATGGTATTCAACGCGGTTGTCTTTCCCGCGCCATTTGGCCCGACGATGGCGACTATCTCACCGGGATCCACGTGTAGCGAGATCCCCCTGAGCGCCATAATCCTGCCGTAGTATGTCATTACGCTTTGCAGTTTGAGCATTATCCGGCCTCGATTCCCAGATATGCTGCGATGACCCGAGGGTCGTTTTGAATATCATTCGGCGTCCCCTCAGCGATTTTCACTCCCTGATCCAGAACAACCACCTCGTCGGATATGTCCATCACAAACTGCATATCATGATCCACCAGCAGCACCGTCATGCCGTCAGCCACAATCGCTCTTAAAAGATCGGCAAGTTCAGCGGTCTCACGAGTCGACAGACCAGACGCAGGCTCGTCGAGAAGCAACAGGTTCGGCCTGCTCGCCAGCGCTCGGGCGATCTCAAGCATCCTTTGCTTGCCAAACGGCAAACCGGACGCATCCGCATCGGCCTCCTGCATCAACCCTACCTGCTCCAAACGCTCGACGGCCTCGGCATAAATATCCCGTTCTTCTCGCCAATGCCCCAACAGTCGCAGCGCACCGGAAAAAAGCCCCGTTTTGGTCCAACTGTGGCACCCGACCATCACATTTTCTATCACGCTCATATTCTGAAAGAGCTGCACGTTTTGAAACGTTCGAGCGACGCCAAGTTCGGCGACTTCGTAACACGAACGCCCGACTATGGAACATCCATTGATGCGGATATCCCCGCTGCTCATCGGCATCATACCGGTCAACAAATTCAGAAGAGTGCTCTTTCCCGCTCCGTTAGGGCCGATCAGGGCCTTGGTCTGCCCCCTGCTGACTATCATATCAACCCGGCTAACCGCCGTAAGCCCGCCAAAGCTCTTTGTTACACCAATGGATTCTATCAGCGTCGCCACAGTTCTAGCTCGCCTCCTGCTGATATGCCGAACTGCGAGACCGCCTTATGACGGAAGCCAGCGCATCAGTAAGCCCTCTGGTCAAGCCCTGAGGCATCAACATCATAACAACCACCAGAATCCCGCCGAACACAATCGGGTCTAGTCCCTTGATTGCCAACCCATAGATTTGGATGTCGGCCTTGTCAAGCATAAGTATCCAGTTTTTTATGAGCTGAATAGCAGTCGCGCCTAGCAATGCTCCCCATACGCTGGCCAAACCGCCGATTACGACGATGACTACCAACTGCACGCTCACCAGGAAGTTGAACTCCCCCGGGCTAATGTAACCCACCCCGGCATTGTGCGCATGCAGGCTGCCCGCAATGGAGGCCAGCGCCGCGCTCAGCACAAACACCTGAACTTTATATCTGCCCGTATCGACTCCCAGAGACTCTGCCGCCTGCTCACTGCCGTGCACCGCCCTGAACGCTCGTCCGACTCTGGACCTGACGATGTTTACTGCAAAAATCAGCGCAACGAATACGAACAGCCAGACAAGATAGAAATACTGCCGCTGCGGATCAACCGCGCCGCCATGACATAACTCGAAAAATCTTCGTATCGGCCCGGGCAGGCCATCGATAAATGAAATGGTAGGTATGCCGTATATCCCATCGCTCGACCCGCCCGTCACGGCCACCCACTTGGAAAACATTATCTCTACAATGACGCCGAACGCCAGCGTGCCCATTGCCAGATAGTTGCCCTTCAGACGCAAAACCTGCGCGCCGATCAGGTAAGCTATCAAACCGGTGAGCAACACTCCCGCCAGCATTCCGATCCAGGGAGATGTGCCGACGCCGTCATAGCTTCTGGCCAGCGCGCCGTTGAGGAAGCGTCCGCAGATTATAAGCGAGGCGGAATTGATCAATCCGGCAAGCATTGACCTCCACCATCCCACTTTGAGCGCCAGTCCGAAAAGCGCCATCCCCGCCGCGCAAATAATAATCGTCCCCGGCAAACCTACATAAGCCGCCCGGCTGATCCACGGAAATACGAACAGCAGAGCCACGCCTACGGCGAGTTTCCAGCCGGATGCGCGAGTAAGGGACATCAGTGCGGCGACTCCGGCCATCACTCCAATGCCCACGCTGAAACTGGGGATAATTTCCGCCTCAATAGGTCGAAGGGTGACTATTGCCGAGGTGTATGCTCCCAGCCCGAAGAACGCCGCATGGCCCAAAGATATTTGCCCGGCATAGCCCATCAGCAGGTTCAAGCCCAGCGCGAGCAGCACATTGATGCCGATATAAATCAGGGAGTTCAGCGCCTTGTCCTGAACAAACCTCGGCACAAACAGGTAGCAGATAAAGAATACGACAAACGGCAATATTGCAAATATATCGAACCTTGACCGCAACTTTGGTCGCTGAGCCGGTTTTGCGTGCAGTTTTTGGTCAGTCACCTACGCCACCGCCTTTTTGCGCGACAGTATGCCTTCGGGCTTAAGTAACAACACCAGCAGCAGTATCACAAATGCGACCGCGTCTCGATAGTCGCTCATCGACGGGATGACAAGAACGATAAGCGCCTCAACAACACCTAATAATATGCCCGCAACTATCCCGCCGCCATAGCTGCCAAGCCCGCCCAGCACCGCCGCGCAAAAGCCCTTCAAGCCAAGGGCTGCGCCCATAGTGCATCGGGCATAGATTCCCGCCGCCACCGTAACGCCCGCGATGGAACCTAACCCGGCTGCCATAACAAAGGACAGGATGATCATTTTGTGGACGTTGATGCCCACAAGCCTGGCTCCGGTCGGATTTAATGCGCACGCCCGCATAGCTCGCCCGGTGAGGGTATATTTGAAGAAACAGTGCGTGGCAATCACCAGCAGTATTGTGATACCGACCACCCATATCTGCTGTGCGCCAACAATCGCGCCTGCGATATGAAAAGTGTGATCTTCATTTACTGAGACACCCGTGAAATAGGGGACGTTTTTGCCTTCCTCGCCCCAAAACAACTGTGCCAATCCCCTGATCAGAATCGATGCGCCTACAGTCATGATGACCAGAGAGACCACCGCCGCACGCTTCAACGGCACCAGAACGCACAGACCCAATATCGCGCCGACCAGGCATCCTGCCAGAATAGCCACCGGGAATGCAACTAACAGGCTGACCTTTGCCAGAAGCGCTGCGGCAACCATCGCACCGATCATTACAAACTCGCCCTGGGCGAAGTTGATGACCTGTGTGCCGGCATATATTATGGAAAACCCAATGGCGACTATCGCATATATGCAGCCGTTGGATATCCCCGTTACAAGAAGCTGGTTAAACTGTTCCATTCTTTATCTAAACAAACAGGCCGGAGTCAACGTTTTCGGCTCCGGCCATTTCGTCCTCACAACCTTATTTTACGAGCATCCACTTGCCGTTTTTGATCGTAATGAGCGCAAAGGCGTCTTTGTTAAGCCCATTGTGATCTTTTGCGGAGAAGTTGAAAACGCCATCAATGCCGATAAAGTTCTTTCGGCTTTCGATGTTAGTTCGAATCTTGGCTCGATCCGGCCCGACCTTCCTGAGCGCATCTACCACCAGTTCAAAAGCGTCCCAGGCATGGCCGCCAAAGTGAATGGCCGGCTTGCCGTAGGCTTTCTTGTATTGCGTCGCATACGCCATCAATACTTTTCTCTGAGGGTCTGATGCGGGAATCTGGTCGGCAACGATGATCTTGCCTGAAGGGAATATAATCCCCTCCGCCGCATTGCCTGCAAGCTGGATAAACTCCTGGTTGGAAATGCCATGACTCATCAACACGAGCTGTTTCATTCCCAGCCTTCGGATGTTTTTGGCCACGATAGCCGGTCCCGGATTTGTGCCCCAGCAGATCACAGCCTGCGGTTTTTTTGCTCTGATTTTGGTAAGCTGGGCAGTCATATCGGTGTCGGAGCTGTTGAATGACTCCATCGCCACGGTCTGAATGCCTGCCGGTTTGGACATTTTCAGCCATTCTTCGCGGCCGCTGGCTCCAAAAGCATTGGCATCGTTGATGAAGCCAACGGTCTTGATTTTCTTTTGCTTTATGTATTCGACGAGTTTTTGCACTGCCAGATAGTCCGATTGAGCGGTCTTGAAGACGTAAGGCTTGACCGGCTGGACGATCTTTATGCTGGCCGCACATGAGAGCAGCGGCATCTTCGCGCTGTTGCACATAGACGCAATGGCCAGGCTGGGACCTGTGAGGGTCGGGCCGATTATTGCGACTACATCCTTATTTGCCAGCAGATCCTGACAAGCCTGCACAGCCTGCTCCGGCTTGCCTGCGTCATCATAAGCAAGCAGCTTGACCGGACGCCCGTTGATACCGCCCTTTGCATTCAGTTGTTTGGCCAGCATTTCAGCGGTGTTGCGCTCCGGCACTCCCAACGGAGCGTTGTCACCTGTGCTGGAAAAGATCGCGCCTATCACATAGGGCTTTTTTGCGGCGCTCTTCTGAGCATAGCTCCCCGGCGCGCCAAGCACAACGAAGAGCGCCACGATAAAGGAGAACATAAACAAACCACGCTTTCTAAACACGATATTTCCTCCATTTCTTTCAAACGACGTCATCGACATTTATTTGATCAGCGCCCATTTTCCATTTTTTATGGTAACAAGGGCAAATGCTTCCTTGGATAGCCCGTTATGATCCTTTTGGCTCATATTGAAGACTCCGCTGACGCCTGCGAAGCCTTTGGTGCTTTCGATGCGACTCCTGATCTTAACCCGATTCGGCCCGACCGCTTTAATCGCATTGACAGCAAGCATAAGCGAATCCTGAGCATAGCCGCCGAATGAGTTGGCGGGTTTGCCGTAAGCTTTCTGGAAGTCAGCCGAGTATTTCAGCAGTTTTGCTCTCTGCGGGTCGTTTTTTGGCATAAAGGAAGCAACCGTGAGCTTGCCCGCCGGCAGAATCACTCCATCGGCGGCTTTGCCCGCAAGCCTGATAAACTCCATATTAGCGATGCCATGACTCATCAGTAACGGCTGCTTCATGCCCAGAGTGCGCATGTTTTTTGCCACGATAGCCGGCCCCGGATTTGTGCCCCAGCAAATCACAGCCTGTGGATTGGTGGCGCGGATTTTGGTCAACTGCGCAGTCATATCGGGATCGGCGGTGTTGAACGACTCCATAGAGACGGTTTGGATTTTCGCCGGTTTGGAGAGCTTAAGCCACTCCTCCCGTCCGCTCGACCCATACGCATTGGCATCGTTGATGAAAGCGACAGTCTTGATATTTGACTTCTTCACATAGTCGACCAGCTTCTGCACCGCCATATAATCCGACTGGGCGGTTTTGAAGACATACGGTTTGACCGGGTCTACTATTTTGATGCTCGCAGCACACGACAAAAGCGGCATTTTCGCTTTTTCGCACATATTGGCGATAGCCAGGCTCGGCCCGGTCAGGGTAGGCCCGATTATGGCCAGCACCGATTTGTTTGAAAGCAGGTCCTGACATGCCCTTACGGCCTGCTCGGGCTTGCCCGCGTCGTCATAGGCGATTATCTTCAACGGATGGCCGTTGATTCCGCCGGATGCGTTGATCTGCTTTGCGAGCATATCGACCGTCTCGCGCTCCGGCACGCCCAAAGGCGCATTATCTCCGGTGGTGGTGAAAATCGCGCCAATGCAGTAAGGCGTCTTCGCCGCCTGGGCGCAGCATGCGACCAGTCCAAATACAGTCGCGGCCAACACTAACAATAGTATTCTTCTTAGCAAATCTTACCCTCCTCATTTGATTCAGCCCGAACGCAGAATCGAACCCGTCGTCCGAAGCCGAAAAGAGTTATAGGGAGTGCAGTTCGTTACCGGTAAGGATGCGAACGCCTTTTGATTGCAGCACAGAGATAGCCTCGTCTACTTTCTCTATGCGGAAAATGACAATCGCATTCTCTCCGGAAGTGCCAACAAATGCATACATATATTCGATATTGACACCGCCTTTAGCAATGATGTCTATTATCCCGGCCAGCCCGCCGGGTTTATCGGGAACCTCGATAGCCAGCACCTCTGTAAGCGCGACGGTGAAGCCCGCCTCGGTAAGGGCGGACTTGGCTTTGACCGGGTCGTTTACGATGAGGCGCAGCAGCCCGTAGTCGATGGTATCCGCAATCGAAAGCGCGCGAATATTGATAGAATTATCCGCCAGAGTGCGGGTGACATCGGCCAGTCGGCCAGATTTGTTCTCTATAAATACGGATAGTTGACTTACCTTCACTGGTTTAGATCCCTCCTGTCTATGACCCTCTTGGCTTTGCCCTCGCTGCGAGCGATCGTCTTTGGTTCGACCAGTTTGACTTTGATCGAGATGCCGAGGACGGAATGAAGCTCATGTGAGATGCGTCGCTCGAGCGATTCCAGCGTCCTGACGGCATCCGAGACAAGCTCCGGGGATACCTCCACCCAGACTTCCATCTCGTCCATTTTGCCAGGCTCCCGATCGACGACTATGAGATAATGCGGTTCCGTGCCCTCGATTTCTATGAGAACGCTCTCTATTTGCGACGGGAAGACGTTGACTCCGCGGATGATGAGCATATCGTCTGATCGTCCCATAACCCGCTTCATTCGAACAAAGGAGCGTCCGCAGCCGCATTTTGAATCGTCGATGCAGGTGATGTCCCGTGTGCGATATCTCAGCAGCGGCAGAGCTTGTTTGGTAAGGCTGGTAAATACAAGTTCTCCGGTCGAGCCTGCCGGGAGAACTTCCCCGGTATCCGGGTCGATTATCTCCGCGATAAAATGATCTTCGTTTACGTGCAGCCCGCCCTTTTCGAGGCACTCATAGGATACTCCCGGCCCCATCACTTCGCTCAAGCCGTATATATCCAAAGCATCAATGTGCAGCGCGGACTCTATCTCGCCTCTCATGTTTTCTGTCCAAGGCTCCGCTCCCAGAAAAGCGACGCGCAACGATGCTTTGCTCATATCAACATGAGCTTCCCTGGCCGATTCGCCCAGCATCAGCGCGTAGCTGGGCGTGCAGCAGAGCACCGTGCTGTGGAAATCCTCCATTATTTGCAGTTGACGCTTGGTATTGCCTCCGGAGATCGGTATGACGGAGGCTCCGATTCTCTCCGCTCCATAATGCGCGCCCAGCCCTCCGGTAAAAAGCCCGTATCCATAGGCGTTCTGGACGATGTCTCCTTTAGTGGTTCCTCCCGCTCCGAGCGTTCTTGCCATCATCTCCGCCCACATCTCAACGTCGCCGCGCGTATATCCGACTACGGTGCTTTTGCCGGTTGTGCCTGAGCTTGCGTGGATGCGCACGATCTGATCCATCGGCACTGCGAACATGCCAAATGGATAATTATCTCTAAAGTCGGTTTTGACGGTAAAAGGAATCCTTGTCAGGTCGTCTATGCCCTGAATGTCATCGGGTTTAAGGCCGATTTCATCGAACTTGCGTTTGTAGGCAGGCACGTGCTCGTATGAGTGCCTGACCGTTTGCAGAAGTCTTTCGGATTGAATGGAGCGGAGCCTTTCGCGGTCAACGCACTCTGCTTCCTTATTCCAGTAATACATATTTTCCCCCGGCAGCGTATGGGATACGCAAAGCTATTATTTCTTAAGCTTGCATATTATCCCACTAACACGCAGTTGCGCGCAACATTCATTGCACGCTTGAAACTCATCTATTTACGGTTATACGCCGATAACGAGTATTCCTTTGAGATTTAAGATTAAATTGATTATTTTTTCCAGATTTATTAAGACAGAGAATTTTGTACGATTCGATTCATCACTATGCGCCGTCCCAATTGTGCGGCAAGTTTGACTTTTGGCCCTCTCGCGCCTATACTTTGGGTGTCATAATGAAGCCGACAGAATCCGGAATAGTCAATGAGTTTAAAGAACTTGTAAGGTATCGATACCTGCTCTCGCAGTTGGTTGTGCGGGATATAAAGGTTCGGTATAAGAATTCGGTTCTGGGTTTCGTGTGGTCACTGGCCAATCCTCTTTTGCAGGTCGCGACCATGACTATTGTTATCAAATATGTCATGAGGCTCGACATCCCAAATTATTCCGCTTATCTGCTCGTCGCATACCTGCCGTGGATGTTTTTTCAGATGGCTCTTTTGGACTCCAGCCAGGTCGTTCTGGCGCACAGGGATTTGCTGAGGAAGGTATATTTTCCGCGTGAAGTGCTGCCGGCCTCGGTGGTGCTGGCCAATTTGATCCATTATGTGCTGGCTCTGGTAGTGTTTTTCGCGTATCTTCTGTTTTATAAGTTCTTTCTGCATGGTGCGTCTATTCGGCTGACAGTTTTGTGGCTGCCGGTTCTTATGGCGATTCAGACGGCGTTGATTATAGGATTGTCGTTTTTTATATCCTGTCTGAACGTGTTTTATGAGGACGTGAAATATCTTCTGACCGTGTTGCTCAACGTGTTTTTCTACCTGACTCCGGTTATGTATCCTGCCGAGCTGGTGGCGGCAAAGCTGAACTCTCCTTTGCTTTACAAACTCTATTTGCTGCTTCCGATGAACGCGCTAGTGGACGCCTATCGCAAAACCCTGCTGCCGCCGATCACAGGTTTGACCATAAGAGACACTCCGATACAGGGATTGCCGCTGGATTATACCGTGCTTGCTGCTGCGGCGGCTATCTGCGTGATCATTGCAATAGCAGGTTACGCATTCTTCAACGCCCGCAAATGGGTGTTCGCGGAGCGCGTATGATGGGTTGCGCCATAGAGCTTAGAGGTGTCAGCAAATCGTTTGAGTTGCTTCGCGAGAAGCACATGTCCCTCAAATCAGCTATGCTTTCGTTCAGGAGACGCCGCCCGGAGCAGATACTTGGTTTGTCTGAGATAAACCTGACCATCGAGCGCGGAGAAACGGTGGCGGTGGTCGGTAAAAATGGCTCCGGCAAAAGCACCTTGCTGAGAATCATAGCCCGCGTCTATCGCCCGTCCTCCGGCAGCGTGGTTACCGATGGCAGGATGTCGACAATGCTTGCGCTGGCAGCGGGATTTCACCCGGAGTTGACCGGAAGAGAGAACATATACTTCAATGGCGCAATTGCAGGGCTGAGGGCGGCCGATATTGCCGATAAGCTCGATTCGATAATCGATTTTTCGGAACTGGACGGGTTTATTGATTCGCCGGTTAAAACCTACTCTGACGGCATGCTGATGAGGCTTGGGTTCTCGATTGCGGTGGAATCCGACCCGGATATACTGCTCATTGACGAGGTGCTGGCAGTCGGCGATGCGGGTTTTCAGGAAAAATGCTATGCCCGAATTGAGACCTTTCAGAGAACGGGACGCACGATAGTGTTTGTCACGCACGACTTGGAAGCCGCCGCCAAAGTTGCATCGAGAGCGATCTGGATCGACTCCGGCAAAGTGGCTGCAGACGGCGAAACTGCACAAGTTATTGTGCAATACCTGAACAGCATTGCACACCAGGAACATAATAAAGATGGATAAGGGAGGTAGTGTGATGAGTAAGCAGCCCATATCGAAGATGCTGTTGGATATTTTGGCTTGTCCGGCATGTGAATCCCGACCAAAGGTTGCGCTGATCGACGACAAACTGCACTGTCCTCTATGCGCCAGAGTCTATAGCATAGAAGATGGCGTTCCGATTATGCTGGTAGAAAAGGCGTCGAAAGATGGCGAGAATCAATCCGGGGAGGAGACGCGATGAAACTGCATATAATACACGGGCCCAACCTCAATCTGCTGGGTACAAGGGAGACTGCGGTTTATGGCGCTGAAACCTTAAAGGAAATTGATGGCAAATGCGCTGCGCTGGCCTCAGAATTGGGCGTGGAAATCGAAATAAGCCAGTCTAACTCCGAAGGGGAGATTATTGACATTATTCACGCGGCCAAACATAATGCAGACGGCATATTGATAAATCCCGGCGCATATACGCACTACAGCTACGCAATTCGCGACGCGCTTGCCGCGGTGAAACTGCCCGCCGTTGAGGTTCATTTGTCCAACATCCAGGCGCGCGAAGATTTTCGGCACGAATCGGTGATAGCTCCGGTGGCCGCGGGTCAGATTGCGGGCTTCGGCGCGAACAGCTATCTTCTCGGATTGCGTGCGCTGGCTGAGTTGGTTCGCAATGGTTGAAAAAACCAGAATCGAACGGCTCAGAGGATTGATGGCGGACAATTCGCTGGATGCGCTGCTGGTGACGGATATATCCAACGTATTTTACCTGACCGGATTCACCGGCTCGGCGGCGGTAGTGGCGGTAACTAAATCGAATGTATATTTGCTGACAGATCCGAGATACACAACCCAGGCTCTGGAGCAGTGTCCGTCCTCCAATATCGTCGAGTATGCCGCCAAGCCCACCACGGTTGCCGTAAGCGAGTTGCTCAATGACCTGCCCGTGAACCGCGTCGGTTATGAAGCGGACCAGGTGAGCGTCTCGTATTATCGCACGGTTCGCAGGCACACGAAACCCTCTATTTCGATGCGGGCCACAAGAGGCTTGGTCGAAAGCCTCAGGCGCGTAAAAGATGCCGATGAGATAGAGATTATTCAGAAGGCATGCGAGATCGCCGACGCGACTTTTGCATCGCTAATTCAAAATATATCCATCGGAATGACCGAAAAAGAGGTCGCCCTGCAGGTTGATACCACGCTTCGCAGGCTCGGCGCAGACAAAGAGGCGTTTGACACAATTGCCGCCTCCGGCCCGCGCGCCGCAAGCCCGCACGCCAGCCCTACCGAGGCGGTATTAGGGCCGAATATGTTGCTCAAGCTCGATTTTGGAGCCAGATACGGCAATTATAACTCCGATATCACGCGCACCGTCTGCCTTGGCGCTCCTGACGAGAAACAGCGTGAAATATATAATATCGTGCTGGAAGCGCAGATCAGGGCTATCGAAGCAATCGGACCGGGAAAGCCGGGTTGGGAGATCGATGCGGTGGCTCGGGATTATATCGCATCGAAGGGATATGGGGACAATTTCCGACACGGCCTGGGACACTCGATCGGGATTCTTGTTCACGACGGGCAGGCGCTTTCGCAAACCAGCAATATAATCCTTGAGCCGGGCATGGTGGTGACGGTAGAGCCGGGGATATATGTGGAGGGCTGGGGCGGAGTGAGGATCGAAGATGATGTCCTGGTGACCGATTCGGGGCGCTCGATTTTGACGCGAGCGGACAAACAATTGATCGATATAAGCTAGAACGCTATTCGGTGACGCCGCATGCCGATGCCCTCAAGCAATCCGACCGCCATCAGATTCGACACCATGCTGCTGCCTCCAAAGCTGAACATAGGGAGAGGAACTCCCGTGACCGGCATAATTCCCAGCGTCATGCCTATGTTAATTGTGATGTGAAAGACAAACAGACCCACCACTCCTGCGGCAATCGCACGGGCGACCGGGTCCTCGGTGGAGGACATAATATGCAACCCTCGCCAGATGAGAATAAAATACAAAAACAGCAGACCCACCGAGCCGAGAAAGCCGAGTTCCTCCCCGACCACGGTAAATATAAAGTCGGTATGCTGCTCCGGGATGAAGCGCAGCTTGCTTTGAGTGCCCTTAAACAAACCTTTGCCGACAAACTGACCGGAGCCGACGGCAATGCGAGACTGCCGAACGTGATATCCGCTGCCTTTCGGGTCAGCGGTAGGGTCCACAAAACTGACTAAGCGGTTTTTTTGATATTCTTTGAGAACTCCGTGGACATGAAATACCGCGAAACCGAGAACGCAGCACGCGGCAAGGAAGATCAGAATGTTTTTCAGGTCGGTTCCCATGACAAAGAGCATAAACAGCCACGTCGCCATCAGCGCAAGGCAGGTTCCAAGATCCGGCTGTTTGAAGATGAGCAGCATCGGAACCATCATATATAAAAACGACTGCGCGAATGTCTGCACGGTTCGAATTTTCTCTATTCGCTGAACCAGAAATACCGCCAGAGCCACGATGAGGATGATTTTGGCGAACTCCGACGGTTGTACTCGAAATGCTCCGTAGCCGAACCATCGATGCACGCCCTTGTGTGCGACGCCAAAAAGCAATAGTAATGTCAGCATAGCTAGACAGAACCAGTAAAGCTTATTGGATATTCGCTGCAGCATTCCCGTGTCAATCGACGCAACTACCACTCCCAAAACCATACCGATTATAACCGCTATAAGCTGACGCTGCACACGGTCTAAGCCGAGCTTGCCGCCCTTGCTGGCGCTGTAGATTGTCAGGCAGCCGAAGGCTATGATGGCAATAGCTGCCAATAAAAGCGCATAATCGAAGTTTCTTAGCAGGCGTCTGTCCAATGCCGATTCCAGTCTCGCTGTGTTTGTGCGGTTGTTGCCAATTGCAGATACTATTATAATATAATCAGCGGGTAGTTGTGGAGTAGTTGCGTGATTCAGACGCTACGAAGCGACCATAATCACTGATTTGTTACATTGACATGTGCGGATTGTCGCGACCCGCTGTGGAGCAAGACCTTTGCGTAAGATAACAACGCCGTTACTGATATTTCTCCTCGCTTCCGCTGCATTTGCCCAGGTGAAGCCCACCTCTATCACCCAACTGGACAGCGGTTTGACGGTGATTTTGCAGGAGGACCATACCACCGAACTTGTCGGAATCGAAATTTGGATTAAGGCAGGCATCCGCACGGAAAACGCGACCAATAATGGCATTTCTCATTTTATTGAGCATCTGGTCTTTGCCGGCACAAGCAAGCGTCAGGCCGGGCAGATGGATTGTGAAATGGAGAGCGTCGGAGCGACACTCGATGCGTTTACCGGGGCGGATTATACTCACTTTGGAGCCACCGTTGATTCTCAATTTCTCTCTAAAGCCCTCGAAATATTTGCGGACGCGATCAATGATTCTCAATTTCGAGAAGAGGATATCGAGCGTGAACGAAGGGTGATTCTGGATGAAATCGCGCGCAAGCAATCGAACCCAAGGCTGCTGTCACGTGCGCTGCTGGCCGAAAGGATTTATGGGAAGCATCCATATTCTATGCCTCTTGAGGGAACTCCGGAGATTGTAAAGAAACTGACCCGCGCCGATCTGCTTGAATATTACCGCCAGCATTATATCCCCTCGAAGATGGCCGTTGTGCTGGTGGGTGACTTCGAGAGCAAGAACGCGCTGGCTGAGATAGATAAGCTGTTTCAAAAGTCTGCTAATCCCAAGCCTCCAAACAGTCAAGCGGTCGATATTGAGCCGTTGTCCGGCCAGATAAATGAGACGATCAAAGCGCGGTTTTCCGGGGATTATCTTGCTATCGGATTCCCTGGCCCTCGCAATTCGGATGCCCGAGATGTGTGCGCAGCGGATGTGCTGGCAGACTACTTTGGGTCGGGACATCGCAGTTGGATTTCCGAGGAATTGAGGGCAAAGACGGCGTTGGCCGGGGATGCGAATGTGGATTTTGTTACGCAGAGAGATCAGGGGTTGATCAGCTTTGTTGTTTCGGGTACGCCGGACGATCTGCCTAAAATCAAAGATGCAATTATGAATAAGCTTGCTGAGATAGGCAGCAGAGGTCTGAGCAGCGCGGAATTGGAGCTTGCCAAAAGGACGACATTAGGCCAGTCTGCTTATGAACTGGAGACAGTCTCCGGCAGGGCAAACGCATACGGTTTTTATTTTGCTCTCTCCGATGCCGCGCTCGCCGATACATATCAGGCTAACGTGAAGTCATTGACCAACGCGGATATCATCCGAACAGCAGGCAAATATTTGAACCCGGATAGAGCGGTGATATTAACGCTTGGGCCAAACGCAGAGGCGTCGAAATGAGGCGCATTAATATTGCCGGGATTATTGCGCTGCTAATCGTGATGGCCGCGCCGTGTTGGTGTCAAAACGGCTCTGATGGTAAATCGGTATCGAAGAAGACGCTGGATAATGGTTTGATCGTCATCGTGAAGCCGGAACAGGGCAGCGGCCTGGTGGCAATTGCGGCGATGGTGAAAGTGGGCGTAGGCCAGGAGAGCATTCAGACCGCGGGACTCGGCAACTTTGTTTCGCGATTGCTCCTGGCAAGCACACGCGCTAAATCCGCTGAAAAGGTTGCGTCCGCAGCCGATGCGGCAGGGGGCAATATAGGATCTGAGTGGGAACGGGACCTGACAAGCATTCGCACCGTCACATCCTCCTCCGGGTTCGACCGCACAATGAACCTGATAGGCGAGTGCCTGGCGGAAGCCAATTTTGAGCCTAAGTGGGTTGAACACGGTCGCAAAGACCTGCTTGCTTATATCAGATCGCAGAGCGCTGATCCTTTCGACCGGGCGTATTCGGATATGCGGCAGCTTCTGTATGAAGACAACGGATATCGTCGACCCAAGAGCGTATCGGAACGCGCGATTAGTCTGGCGACTCCGCAGGACCTCAAGCAGTTTTTTGCGATGTATTATCCGCCGAATAACATCGTGCTCTCTATTGTCGGCGATGTGACCGCAGAGCATGCTTTCGAGCGCACAAGGAGAGCGTTTGCAGGAGTAGTTGCCCGCAAGCTGCCGATTGACCGCGGAGTTCCGGATGAGTCTCTTGACAAACCCAAGTCGCAGATAAGCGAGGTAAACTCAAACACGGCCTATCTGCTGACGGGCTGGCTGGCTCCGGCGGCAGGGTCTGCGGACTATGCCGCTATGGCGGTTGCTGCTAATGCGCTCGGCGGAGGCAAAGGCTCGCTGATGTTTCGTGAGATGCGCCAAAGACAGGGGATTGGCTATGAGATAGGCGTCATATATCCCAAGCTCAGATATCAAAGCCATATTGTGGCTTACGTAATCACAGATCCATTTAAGGACGCCAAGCCAAAAGTTAGCGCTCAGGACACACTGCAGGCCGCTCAAAACGCGCTGATGAAACTCGTCGATAAGCTCAAATCGGAGCAATTATCCGCAGAGGAACTGCAGAGGGCTAAGGGCTACGCCATCGGAGCCTACTCCCTCGAACACCAGCGGATACTCAACAGAGCGGTGCTGTTGGGATGGGCGGAGACCATCGGACTCGGTTACGCATTCAACCAGCAATACTCCGATATCATCGGGGCTGTCACCGCAGCCGATGTTCAGCACGCAGCAAAAAAATATTTTACGAACTGCGCTACGGTGATGCTGTCTCCCAAACAAAACTAGCTCGAACGCTATTTTGCTTTCGCCGCCATTCTCTCCTGGCCATGCGGACAAAGTGGAACCAACGGACATATTTCACAGCGCGGAGTTGGGGCTTTGCATATCTGTCTACCATGAAACACTATGATGTGATTAAACTCCGTCATATTTTCCTCTGGAAGCAACTCACGCAAGTCCATTTCGATTTTCGTTGGGTCTTTGTGAGTCGTAAGCCCAAGGCGGCGTGAGATTCTGGTAACGTGGGTATCTACTATCACCGCAGGCCGGCCGTAGCATACGCCCACTATGAGGTTAGCGGTTTTCCGCCCTACTCCGCTCAGTTTGACCAGTTCATCAATCTCATCGGGAACCTGGCCGTGGTAGTCCTGCACCAGTTGGCGCGCAGATTCGATGATAGCCTTGGACTTGTTTCGAAAGAAGCCGGTGGGTCTGACGATCGCTTCGAGTTCGTCATAAATCGCCTCTGCGAAGGCTGCGACGTCGGGATACTTTGCAAATAGCTCCGGCGTGACTCGATTGACTCGCTCGTCTGTGCATTGCGCTGCCAGTATGGCCGCAACCATAAGCTGATGGCAGGATTTGAAATCCAGCGAGCAGGTCGCGCCGGGATAAAGATCAGTTAATATCGCAATAATATCTTTGATTCGATCTTGTGGCAGTTCGAGGGATCTGTTTTTCATTTCGACCTGCACTCAATAAACGCGGCGAAGGAACGATCATAAGTCCTTTCGACATCGTCCGGGAAACAACACGCGGGCAATTCATTGCTGGCCAGATGATAATGCAAACACTCGCAGCACTTGCCGTGTCGCGAGCAGCCGGAATAGGTGCAGTTACACTTTTTGGAGTTCTCAGCAAGCCTTTCACAAGCCATAAATATCCTCCTGTAGGATCGGAATGCAGCAAGAAAGATTCTATCCGCATACGAGATGCGCGTCAAATTTTTGGGGATAATTTGACACCGTGCCGACCGCGCATTGCCTTGACAGTGACTGCTGGCCGCCATATAATGTGGGTAGCCTTTTCGATTGGGGGTGGACGGAACTGAGAGTAAGAGCCAAAGAACTGCGACGGACGCGCAAGCGAGCAGCAGAGAGATATAAAGAGCGAATGAAAGCCGAGCAGGAAGCAACAACCAACGTTAAGAAGAAAAAATAGCCTGCCCGGATTATTCAGACGGCGGTAGTAAGCCGGCTCCGATCGTGTCGATGGACATCGAGCGGTCAATGAGCTGGCTTGTTTTCTTCTGCTCGTCAAACTCCACCCACAGGCAGCTATCTACCATATCGTGAATCGACTCGATGTGAGTGATAACGATTATCTGATCGAACCGATTCTTGAGGTTTTGCAGCAGACCAACCACGTTGTCGCGCCGCGTTTCATCCAGAGAGCCAAACACCTCATCCAATACCAGCAGGGAATATGACTGCCCTGCCCGATCCGCTATCATCTGCGAAACCGCCAACCGCAGCGCCAGATTCACTATATCGTCTTCGCCGCCTGATATCACCGGCTTTAGCTCGCCGTCGTCCCGAATCATCGCGGAATAGCTCTCGCTTATCTCAAGGGTGTTATAACGGCCATCGGTCAGTTCGGCAAGCAGTTCGCTGGCGATCGACTCCAGTTCCGGGCGAATGCGATGATTGAGGTCCGCGCGCAATTTATCGAAAGATTTGGTGAGGGTCTCCAAATGAAGCCTTTCGGAGCGTTTGGTTTTCAGCATTGAATGCTTCGAACGATACTCCGATTCCTCGCGATCAACTTCCGCCAGGATAGCTCCCGCTGTCTTTACCTCTCCGCGCTGCTTTTCGACGTTCATCTTAGAGGTATTCAGTTGGTTGGATGCGGCTTCGAAATCCGCGCACAGCTTTTCGTGATCCTCTTTGGAAAATTTGAGCTCCGACTGAGCAGCCTCGGACTTCTCAATCTCCGATTTTCTGATCTTATATTGCTCGTTGAGGCCGGCAAGCTCGGTTTCTACAGCGCTTTGACGTTCCAGTTCCCCTTTCAATGCGTAATATTTGTCGCGGTCGGGCTGCAGGGATTGTTTCAAATCCTGCAACTGCTGATACAACTTTTCATCAAACCCGACCGGCAGCCCGGAGAGTTTTTCCTGCAGCGGAGTCAGCTTGGCGCTCTTATCGGAGTGATCCGCAAGCAGACGATTGTATTCCTTGACATCTGAATCCGCGTTTGATTTTTCGGCGCGCAGCGTCTCTATTTGTGTCGCCAGCGCATCCCTTGCAGCAATAAGCTCCGTCAGTTCTTCGCCATCTCCTTTCGCCGCCAGGCTCTGTTGATCGGTCTCTTTAATACGGGCTGCAATTTCTGCCAACTGGGCATCGAAGTTGGCTATTACTGTCTGAAGCTCATCGGCGAGAGGTCGCTCGCAAGTCGGGCATTTGCCTTGCGGCCCTTCTTGCAGAATGCGGTTCTTTTTGCTTTCAAGCTCGCTTGATTGCTCATTTAGATGCTTGATTTTTGTCTGCAGCGAGTTTTGCAGCGCGATGCGGTCTCCTCGGCAGGCTTGTATCTTCGTCTCTGTCTGAGCGAGAGTGGTTTCGGCGGCTTGCAATGCGGCTTGAGCGCGAGTTTGTGCCTGGCCTGCATTGGAGAGCGTCTTTGCCTGCTTTGCCAGTTCGTCTATATCGTTTTTCAAGACGTCAATCTGCGCGGTCAGCCGCTGCCTGTCGCTCTCAAACCTGGCAAGCTCCTCCTGCTTTTTTAGCTCTTCGGCCTCCTTGCGGAACCCGGCAAGCCTGGTTTTGATCTTGTCATACTCATCTCGCTTTAGCCCTAGCGCCTTCAGTTCTTCCTTATATTTGGCAATTTGAGCCAGCAACCGGGTGGCATCGGTGTTGTCTATTTCGAGCCTGTGTGAGATTTCTTCAGCGCGTTTTGCTTTTTGATCCGACGCTTCTTTTAATGGTTTGAGCTTTTCGAGGGTCTGCTGCGATTTTTTCTGGTCGGCTTCGGCAGCCGCTAACAGTTCATTCGCCTTTTCCAGCGCGGCCTGCGCGTTCTTTTTGCGTTCTTTAAGCTCCTCCGGGTTGGGGAGGCCTTTTTCCAGCCCTGCAATCTCGCGATCCAGGCCGAGGCGATCCGCATTAGATTGTTCTCTGGCTTTGGTCAGGCGATCGTAGCCCAACATTCGACTGATTGCCGCTGCCCGCCCGCGTGGGTCCATCGATGCCATAAACTCCAACTCTTTTTGAGCGGTGAAAAAGCTGGTGAAAAATGCCTGGTGATCCATTCCGAGGAGCTTAATAACAGCTTCGTCTACCTCTTTTGTCCCGGAACGAAGTGCGCGGCCATCGACATTGAGCACGGCATTACTGATGCTGGAGGCTGTAATGCTTCTCTCGACCTGATAATGCGTCCCCGCCAGTTCAAAATCGAGCTTGACCATAGCTTTGGAGCCGCCGACAGCAGCGTGCGCCCTGACTGTATCGCTCCTGCCACGCAGAGCTTTGCTGCCATAAAGCGACCATCCGATAGCCTCCAGAATGGTGGTTTTCCCGGCTCCGTTAGGGCCAACAATGCCGGTTACTCCCTCGGTAAAGTCAAGGGATGATGAAGTATACTGCCGAAAGTTATGCATTTCCAGGTGTATGAGTTTCACGATGCACTCTCCTGTCGAGCGATGTAATCGCGTCCCAAATCCGTAAGCCGATCTCTGTCTACTCCGCCCGGAACCTCGCAATCTCTGGCGAAATCGGCCCATTCATCCTCAAGTGATCTGGCTGTTCCAGCCTCTCGGCTGTCCGAGGATACGCCGGTTCTGGATGGGAGCCTGGTTTGCAGCTCGAAATGCAGCGCCTGAGTGCGAATTGAGCGAATAAATGCAAAGTCGAGGTCGGCCTGCACTCCGCGAGGCAGATTCTCTATTATCAGCCGAACAATCTTGTCAGCATGGCCGCCGTCGATGCCCTCAATTCGGTTCACAATCATCCGGTTCACCTCGTCCGCTGCCAGACCATCCGCATCTATCGGCCTGAGATCGACAACTTCTCGCGTGCTGACGTTGTGGAAAGAGATAAGCTTTCGATCGGCGATGTCGTATTCTATGAAGCCCTTTTTTGCTTTCGTTTCGCTCCACAGACTGGTCGATGTATATTCCAGTGAGCCTGCATAATAGGCGTTTGGAGCAAGCTCTGTGAATGAATGGTAATGGCCGAACGCGATATAATCCCAGTCATCTCGAATCACCTGTGATCGGCTCAATTGGTATAGGTCGCCGGCGTATTTCAGGACGCCCTCAACTGTGCCGTGCGCAAGCAGTATATTATGTTTGCTGGATGGGTCAGGTTCTATTTTAAGCGATGATATATGCGGCAGGGCGCGATGGCAAAGGCAGAACACTGAAGCGTCCAACTGATCGAGCTTGATCTGGAGATATTCGCTGTGAGCAACGTGGATGCCGGGCAGGTTCTTCAGTAAATCGAGAATACAGCCTGTGTCTGCCGATCTCGGCGAGTCGTGATTGCCGCCGATTATCACGGTGGGCGCAGTTATTTTTTGCGTGAGCGCGGCAAGTTCCCGGAATGAATATTGAATGGTCAGGTTGCTGGGACGCACAACATGAAACATATCCCCTGCTATCAAAACCAGATCGGGTTTCAGTTCGGCGGTTTTGTGTATCGCTTCACGAAACGCGAGGAATACGTCCGCTTCACGCATATTAAGGCCCTGTTTATTGACGCGATTGTAGGCTCTGTAGCCCAAATGCGGGTCCGCTATGTGAATAACTCGCATCTTTTATATCCTCTCAAATGGGTCTACGTCATGGTCGACGCTCTGGATAACAACAGGAGCGGCGTCCGGAGTCGCGGCGATGTTGGCCTTTTTCTTTATAGAGTTGCGGAAGTATGCCACCGGGTCATCCGGGCGGCGCTGCAATGTCACGTGCATTGCGCGTTTGGTTTCCTCGTCATCGTCGGCGCTTGCTACTATGTCCTTTATCTCGTTTCTGCTCAAGTCCGGGTTCAGGGTGCACAGATTTCGGTAGACAGCTTCATCCAGCGGCAGGTCATCAGCAGGAGGGAACATCTTGATCCCATCCGGCCCGCGCAACACGTTTGGCCGCGGGAATTTGACAAATATCGGTTGGTTGAAATGCGGGTGGCGTATCATTAACTGCCCTTTGCTCAGAGTCGCCAGCTTCTCTTTTGTCGCCGAGGTCAGCACCTGATACCCGGGCGTAGCCAACTCGTCCATATCCATTCGCCCATACAGACACGTCGCCGAGTTGCCGACTACCCTCTTGTGCACCTGGCTTCGGAACTGCTGCGCCGAGAATAACACCAAGCCCAGATAGCGGCCACGCTCGGAAATATCTAGCAGGGTTTGTTTAAGATACGACTCCTGGCCATCGGAGGGCGCATATTTGTTGAGTTCGTCCACCACGACTATTACGTGCTTTACGCCCAGATTGCCCGCTTCGAGGTGTTCGCGCAGCTTGCTGACGACCCTTGTGAATACGAGGTCCTGAGCCTGCGCATCAAGCTTGGCGACGTCGATCACATAGACTCCTCTATCCTCAAAGGTTCCCCACGGCAGGTCCGAGGAATACTCATCCGGGCTTATCAACCCTTCATACCGAGTGGACAAATTGGTCAGTCTGTTAAAGACCTTTCGGATAGTGGCGTAGTGGTGGGTTTTCCATTCGGTGCGGTTGCTCTCTTCCATTTCCCTCAGCACAGCATCGAACCAGGCGTTCAAGTGCTGGAAGTTGCGCACCTCGCATTCCTGTTCGCCGACCTTGCTGATCTGGCCTACTACCCGCTGCCTAATATATTGAATAAGCGCATCGGCTTTGGCATCGACGTCGTCGCGGTTTAAGACAACCTCGGTATACTCCAATATATCCTGAAGTCCCCATGACAACGGCTTAACCGAGCCAATCAAATCAGGATGAGTGCGCAGCGTGTTAAGGTTTAGGCGGTCGAACTTATACGGAGCGTAGTAGTAAACCTTTTCAAACGGCTGACACGGCGTATTGAGCTTATCGTATTTTTCGATGTCTTCGACCGGTATTTCCTGTATATTATTGTCTATGTATAACTGCTTATACTTATACTCTTCGGGAGGGCTTGCGGGAAAATCCAGGAAGAGCATGTCGCAGCCCTTGACGTTGAAACACACAACAGCCACATCCTCTCGAAAATGAGAAAAGATGCTCTGAAGGACAAACTCTATCGAGGAAGTCTTGGTAGCAAGGCCGGATACGCCGGTAATATTCAAGTGAGCGGCTTCAGGGCCTAATAGAAATTCAGAATCGAGATATACCGGGGAGAGCAGGTCGCCGTTCTGGTAAAGACCAACCGGAATCTCTGATTTGCCGACATAGGCATCCATCCGCAGAGCGCGCGCAACGGCAACATCATCAGCCAGATAAACCGGGCCAACAGGGACAGGCTGCAGCGGTTCCTCCGGCTCGACGCGCAAGACCGCCGCTGAATAGAGCTTGATTTCCGGCCTGAGCGTGGGCGGCTCGGTGTTAGGATCCCCCTCGGAGCCTATATAATCGTGCAGAGGTGAGCCGAGGTCGGTGAAGCCAAAACCTTCGACGACCACGCCAAACACCTCGACATTCTCCGTCCTTACAACCACCAGTGTCCCGATCCCGACCTTGGAATCGTCCGCGGTCCAGAAGCTGAAACTGTAGGCGGTGCTCGGCTTTGCCTCCGTTGCAACTACTCGTCCAATCGGCAGTGTATCGTTTTGCATGGTTTATCTCCAGTTAATCACTCGCTGGCGGCTATTGCGCTCAATCTCATCAGTTGCGCATCCAGGCTGGTATGCGATGGCGCCAGGCTCTTCATATACAGTTCGCAATCGCGAATAGGGTAGATCATTTTATCCCAACGCGAGTCTGGCAGGCTCAGCGGCGCACGCTCAGCAAGCAGCCATCGGGATATTTCGTCGACCATATCCAATGCGCGGGAACTGCGGGGAATCTCGACTCTTATGAGGCCAAAATATGGGTCCTTGCCTTCGCTGGGGTGCATTCTCAGATACCAGCTACAAACTGGGCGACGGCCGCCCTTGACAATAGGCACGAATGCGCTGCTCCGCTCACCGGGCTTGAGAGCCAGAGCCACCTGCTGTTCCTCCCAGGTCAGATATTGCGTCGAGTGGCTTTTGGTCACGCCTGCGATGTCGGCCTCGCCATAATCCGCTTGAAGCGAACCATCCACCAACAGCCAGCCGTCACAAGGCGGCCGCGATACCCACTCCGATGCAATTTTGCTTTCCAGTCGTCCTCGAACCGTGCTTATCTTATCGTGTGCCGCCTGCGCCAGAGCAAGCGGGTGCTCGATGGCGTCAACGTCGCCCGTATCCACAACCGTCACGCCGGATATCTCAATTCCGTGCTGCTGAGCTATCTTTTTTGGCAGATACAGCGCCTCGTCGACTACGTGAAAGCCAGGCAGGGTGCGCATTTTTTTATCAGACCCTCTTGTGCGAATCACGGCGGCGATATACCCATAGAGAATCGGTACCGGGGAATTGATATAGATCGGGCCGCGGGGACGCTGCATGCCGTCCATAAAACAAGTGAAACCGCCGGCAGTTGGAACCCCGACCTGGTGAGCGCAGACTTTCTCATCTTCGAAGAGATCGCGGTCGGCCTGAGTTGCCTCGGCATCTGCGCGCATTGGAGGATCACCGGCAAGAGACGCCTGAGCAAGCGCAACGCGCACGTCGACTTTCGGCAGAGTGCGTATGTAGGCTTCCAGATTGCCAAGCAGATCGCCCAAGTGAGGTCCCCTTCGCCCAGTAGCAGCTAGAATATAACACCTCCTGCTCGGCAATGTCAACGACATAAGTTGCAGCGCAGAATATAGAAAAAAATGGAAAGATCCTCTTGAGAGCTATTGAGTACCGGGAGATTGCGGCGATATAATTGAAGTTGATGACGCACAAAATAGACGAATTAGTTGACGCTTTCGCCAACGCCAGAAGCGTATTTGTCTTTACCGGCGCAGGGGCGAGCAAGGAATCGGGTCTGCCTACTTTTCGCGAGATCGACGGCGAGTGGAATCAATACGACCCTATGACCTATGCCACCCTCGATGGATTTCTGAGCGAGCCGGTGCGGGTTTGGAATATGTACCGCCTCAGGCAGCGACAGATCGGCGATGCGCAGCCCAATGCCGCTCATATTGTCATCGCTCAGATGGAGAGCCGCTACCCGCATTTTCTGCTGACCACACAAAACGTAGACGACCTCCACGAGCGTGCGGGTTCGCGAAAAATGGTGAAAATCCACGGGGATTGCTGGGGGATGCGATGCATGCATTGCAGCGAGGTTTTCGACACGCGTGAGTTTTCGCTTCCCGATGAATTCACCTCCGAAACGCTGCCAAGATGTCCGCATTGTGAGGTATTGTGCCGGCCAAACATCGTATGGTTTGGGGAATTTGTGCCTGATGAAGCTATGTTCGCCTCTATCGAAAGAGCTTCGAGCTGCGATGTGATGCTGGTGGTGGGAACATCCGGCGAAGTATCGGGGGGATATGGTTTTGTTGAGCGGGCAAGTATGCACGGCGCGACTATCGTCGAAATCAACCCTACCGAAGGCATCCTTACCCAGCACGCCCACCTGTGGATACCGGAACCTGCCGGAGTCGCATTGCCTAAGTTATGGCAATCTCTTACGGGACTAGGCAGGAATTCACTTCCGCCTGCTTAATTCAATGGTATGAGAAGCAGAAATATTACCCTACTTTTTGCCTTGCTGGTCGCTTTCGTCTTGATAGTGGCGGCGCAGGCAGACACAAAATCGAGTGGAGAACAAAAAATGGACACCGTCCGAGACCACCTGTGGCTATGGTGCCACGAAACGGGGGCCAACAATGGCCAGTACAGTTTGCCGAGAACCTCGCGAATGTCCCCTGCGGAAGCAGCATACTATCTGGATATTCCGAACGTGCTGATGATCGTTTACGGGGACAAGCCCGAGCCGCCGTTCGATCAACTCTCAATCGCATTTCGACCCCTGAAAAACGTGGTTTGGTCAATTATTGGGGATAGTTCGTCGAAGCGCAACGATAAGGCGACGGATATCAGCGAAGTGACCCGCCTGGCCAATAAATTCCCGAATATCACAGGCGGGATGATGGACGATTTCTTCCATCCTGCAAATGAAAAAGGGGAAATTGCGCGATATAGCGCCAGTGAAATAGCGGCATTTCGCGATCAACTGCACAAGGCTGCGCATGGCCTGGATTTGTGGGTCGTGCTCTATTCTCATAATCTGGACCTGCCTGTGCAGGAACACATCAAAAACTGCGATGTGGTGACGTTTTGGACGTGGAATGCGGCGGATCTTGCGGACCTCGACAAGAATTTCGAGCGTCTGGAAAAGGCGGTTGGCTCCAAGCGCAAGATACTTGGTTGTTATATGTGGGACTTTGGAGCGGGCAAACCGATACCACTTGATACAATGAAGAAGCAGTGCGAAAGTGGTTTGAAATGGTTGAAGGAGGGTCGAATCGACGGTATGATCTTCCTGAGCAGCGTTATTTGTGATATGGAACTCGAGGCCGTCGAATGGACTCGAAAGTGGATTGCTGAGGTTGGAGACCAGCCGCTGGCAAGAAAAACGTCAGGCGGCAAATAGCTGATGACGACGGTTTTGGCTACTCAATTATATAGTATGGTTATATAGAAATCAGGAGGCGTTTTGTGACTGCAAAATCTTTATTCACCGGCAACGAATCCGTGCCTGCGGACGCTATCGTGCTTTTCGATGGCAAGGATCTTTCGCAATGGAAGCACGGCAATGGCGATCCCGCCAGTTGGAAAATCGAGGACGGTTATACCGTAACTCAGAATGCCGACATTGTGACAAAGCAGGTATTTGGCGATTGTCAGCTTCACGTGGAGTTCTGGCTGCCTTTGATGGCGGACTCTTTTGGGCAGGCGCGATCTAACAGCGGCGTCTTTTTTATGGGTTTTACCTATGAAATACAGGTCTTGGACTCCTACGGTCTGGATAGCAAAAACGATGACTGCGGTGCGCTGTATTCGGTAATACCGCCGCTGGTTAACGCGTGTCGACCGCCGGAGACGTGGCAGAGTTATGATGCAGTGTTCCGCGCGCCGCGCTTTGATGAGGCCGGAAACAAGATCGCCAATGCGCGAGTTACCGTATTTCATAACGGCGTGCTGATCCACGACGATGTGGAGATTCCGCATCCTACTCCGGATCATAACGCGCCCGATCCCAAAGAACCGGGCCCCATTCAACTGCAATATCACGGCAATGACGTCCGATTCCGCAACGTGTGGGTGCGCCCTTTGTAAATTGATATCCGTCTGGTTCGGGTCGGCGCATTCGATCCGGACCAGATTTGCAATGCATTTTTTCACCTCAGCGGTAACGCATTGCATTTTCGCGCGTCAATACTTGAAGTGTGAATCAATCTGGCAGGGTTGTACATAATACATCGTCGCGTGTATCCCGCCCGCATATTGCGGCACTTTGGCTATATCTGAAAAGCCATTTTCAAGCAAAGGATAACCGCGATTAGATGAAGAAGTATAATCGTGGCCGGATTGTTTTTTGCATTTAGCCGTCCACAATTATTGCTACCAGCATGAAAATGGTGAATACTGTTGAAAGTTCTTCTTGTGATATTTCTGTTTGCCTGCCTGATGCTGCCGTGCTTTGGCGATGCTCAGCCGGAAAGCGCTCCCGCACCGGCAGCAACCGAATCCGAATCCGTAACAAAGACTACTCCTGAGGCAACTGAGGCAACTGAGGCAAAAAAAGACGCTCCTGCAAAAGCGCCCGCGGCCAAGGCCGACGCGCCCGCAAAGAATGCGACCACAAACAAAACCGCAACGAGCGCGGCTCAGCGCAAGCCGGCTAAATCTTTGCGCACCGAGGCTGAATTGACCGGGTTTACATCGGAGACGTCCGATCGACTAGGTGGAAGAATCAGCCTCGTCAACACCACTAAAGAACGGCAGTGGTGGATAAAAACCGGATATAACAAAACGTTGTCGCGAACCTATGGTCAAACCAGCACCTACGAAACGAATATCGGCAGGTTCAACCTCGACTGCGAATATCGTAAGAAGAACGAAAACTCCTATCATTTCGTGTCTGCAATAGTGAACCACAGGACGCGCAAGCCGCATTCACCCAGCTATTATGACAGCTCCGGCTACCAGATGATGTCGGCGGGTTATGGGCGCAGGGTTCTTCGCGGAACCGATCTGGAGCTTGCGGTCGCACACATCCAGCAACAGCGAAATGAAACCGAAAGCAGGCTCGCGCCGGTCCTTACGCTGCGAATAGCCACGCCTGTTTCATCGGCGATAAGTTTCGACTGCGATGCGCACCTTGTGCAGCCCGGCAGCAGTGATTATCTGCTGGATTCGAGATTGAATCTGACTTACAAATTGACACCTGCGCTGCGCTTGCGGATGACTTATCTGCTAAATAACATCCTAGGCACAGCCATGACAACAAGAACCCCTGAGTGGGACAAATCGCTGAGGCTTTCTCTGGTATTTGCTAACTGACAGGTAACAGCGAATGATGAGGTCTAGAGGTTAGAGGTTAGAGGTTAGAGGTTAGAGGTTAGATGAGTTATTGAGAGGGTTATGCGTAGCCTCCAATTTTTGTCATTCCGAGGCGAATGCCGAGGAATCTGCTTTTTCCCTTCCCATTTCTGGGTTTCGCTTCTTTCGAGCTTTCGCGATTTACTGAAAATCAGATTTCTCACTTCGTTCGAAATGACATAGTTTGTGTGGCTGGGACAGAAGCCAGTCACCACAATCACTCGCTCTGAAGTTGTCGCCGTTATTATATAAAGCAAAGCCGGGAGACGCAGTTTCGCACATCCCGGCTTGTCTTCATTTCAATATTTGCAGCCAGTCGATTAAATCATCGCCCAGGCTTTGTTTAGCGCTCGCTTCGCATTCGCTATCACCAGTTCGGACTTTTCTCCATAGGCGGCAATCGGCTTTACTTCGAAGCTGAGCGGTTTTGGCGTTACGCCGTCAAAGTATTCGATTCTGAAGAGCGCCTCCAAAAACTCGGCAAGCTCGATCACGCCATTTTCTCCGCCTTCGACGCCAAATCTTGGATGTTCATCTCCATAGGCAGGGTGGTCAGGGTCATTTATGACGCAGTTGCCAATGTGGACATGGGCGAGGACGTCGCGCGCCTGATACAGCATTTTCCAGGGAGTTTCATTCAGCATCGGCATGTGGCTGAGATCCAGCATCAGCCCGAAATTGGGATAGTACGATCGAATTGCTTCGGCGAAATCGACCGCGTATTCTGTGGGGCCAAGGATCGTATTTTTGCCGCAATCTAGTTGATCGAACGTTTCCAGGGCAATAGGCATGTCGCCTTTTTCGGCCGCATAGTCGCATATCTCCAGCACGGACTCAAACAGCAACTGCATACCCTCTTCGCGCCCGGCAGTTCCGGGGTCTTTTCCGCTCAGAAAAGCCAGTCCCGAGGCGCCAATTTCATAAGCTTCATCGACGCCGCTCTTGATCTGGTCAACTGCCTTTTTGCGACCGTCTTCGTCCGGGTCGTTGAGGTTGAGTTTCTGGGTGAGCAGGGTTGGCTGCGCGCCAAAGGCCGACTTCATACCCGATTGTCTGATCATCTGGGCGGCCTGTTTTCGGATTTCCGGGTCTTTTATCCAGGTCACCTCGACAAGAGTAAAGTAGTCATCTTCGCAGATTTTCTGAAGCGTCTCCAGCACCGGCCCCTCTCCTCTGGTGACCTCAGGATAGGCCATAAAGTGGATAAGACCTACGTCAGCATACTTGTAGATAGATTCTTGCATTTGGCATCTCCGAGTATTAAGCGTGCGTTTGTTGTTCTGCCAATAGCATAGACCCGACGCGGATTGTTGTCAACTCGACTGGCCAGATGACGGTATTCAGCCTTCGCGGATCTCGTAGCGTACGTGGTTGGAGATCGGATTTCTGACCCATATATATGAGCTGCGCTGATCACACCGGGTTTGTTGCTGATAGTCCGCAGGCGGGCGGGATTCCTGAGTTTGCAGCCAGTCGAGATATGGGTCGCGCTCGGTGTTATCTCGCCAGATCGTCGTTCCCCACCCATAGGTTTTGCGGGCGCGACGCGCGGGAGTCTCAGGGGTGAGGTCTATTTCATCTATCAAAGGCTTTTCGAAGCGATGTATTGGCAAGGCCACCGAGAAATCGCCGAGATACTCAACCTCGATGCTGAACACACCGTCTTCCATGCGCCATACGACGTCGACCTTGCCGACAATGGTTTCTACGCTGCCCTTAGCCCATTGCAGGCTTCCCGGTCGCGGCTGTATAATAACCTCCCCTTTGCCGGGCAACGCGGGTTTGACGCCGAGTATTTCCGCAGAGAGAAAGTAGACCGGCAGGCAGTCCGCGCCGATGCCGGGATCATCTTCCGACAAAGACGTGCTCCACCACGAATGAGCGCCCGTCTGTTGGGTGTTTTTCCAGTGTGTTCGAAGCAGTTCCAAAGCCTCATCCACTTTGTCCTGTTCGACAAGCTCCTGCAGCGCATACAACCCATAATCGGTTTGCGAAGGCTTCGGGCAGTTTTTGGCCAGATTGTGCCATTCCATAGCATCATCTACTCTTGACAGGGCCTTTGCCAGCCGGGACGCATCCCCCAAAGCACGGCTCAGGTTGTGATGCGGCTTTTGGCTTTGAATCTGCCTGATATAAGACTGTATCGCGCCATAATACTGCCCGACAAAGCCCAGATCGGACGTATACAGCAGATAGTCGTGCATCATAGACAGCCAAATCGGGTCACTCGGCGAGTCATCAATGATGTTGGCCAGCGTACCGGCTGCCAGAGCAAAATCAAAGAAGCAGTAATAATTTGCCAAAGCCTGAATACGGGCCGATGCGGGATGGCAAATGCGACCGGCAAAGAGGTCCGGCTCATAGGTCTCCTGCATATACAAGCTGAGAATATGCACGCCGTCTTGCCACAGATCGTTGACGGTTTTGTCTGAGCACTCAAATGACGATTTCTGCTCAACAGGGTAGCCGATGCTGCACGCAAAAGCGAACTCTATAGAGATTGGTTCGTTAAGGTTTCGGATGGATAGTTGAACATACCTGAACACGCGGCGACCGTAAGTCTGCCGGCTTTGTCGTCCTCCGTGAAGCTGCAGCCTGTCGGCCTGGTTGATTCCTCCTCGTGTTGGATCGACTTTTCCGGCAGCATCCAGCGTCTCATCGTATCCTATATCTATAACAGCCGTGCCTGCGCTGCGTATTTTCAGGCCAAAGTGACCTACTGTCAGGCTGCCGAAGTCCAGAATAATAAAACAGTCATCTCCTTGTGCGGCGATGGCGGCGTCCCCGGATTGCGTCAGCATTTCCCCGACATATTTGATGCGGCCTGAGTCCCGGCGCAGCGGTTCGGCGGCTATTTTGTATGCAATGTCTTCAAATTGATTGTCCGTTGCGGTGATTGTCCCATAGCCTGATATGACCTGCGGAAATATTTTATGTTCTTTGAGGGGCGGAATCTCCCGCGGTTTTATGCTTTGAAGCGAGTTGCTGCCTTGTTCGGAGATTATGGCGGGTGGTTCCCATTCGCTGTCGTCAAAGCCGACCACGTTCCAACCGACCGGCCTTTTGCGCGAATCATAGACCTCCTGATAGCCAATATCGCCGCCCAGGCGCGCCGAATTAAAGTCCCAATCGCAGCCGGCTCGCAAACGCCACGATTTGTCGGTGACGATGGTGTGTTCCCTGCCATCGACATCCTGCGTTAGTTTAAGAATAAATCCGTTAGAGTTGTTGTTTTGAGCTTGATTTGTATTGGCGTGGCAGATGGCGGCGATCACATTTTTGCCGGGCCTTATGATGTGGCTGACATCGTGGGTGTTGTAATATTGTCCGTCAGTCCCGCAGGATCTGTCGGAGCCTCGACCGACACAACGGCCATTGACATACAGCGCATATTCTGAGGTGCAGCAAACGCTCACTTCGGCATCCGCAACGCCCATAGACCGGAACTCCCGCCTGGCGTAGATATAGCAATTGGGCGTATCGAGTAGAGATTCGACCCAAATCCATTTAGCTAGCCTGAACATTTAAGATCACCGATGCCCTGTGTTTAGGGTTTATTTGGATAGAAACCTGTTCAAATGCACCTTATCCTGAGGCAGGACAGGCTCGTGCGGGCCGGGATAGCGTGCTCCATAGCCAATAGCGGTAGCCGCTACGGGCGCAATGTGGTCGGGCAACTCAAGGGCACAGTGCACAGGGCCGTTGGGGTCTTCCTCGCGCATCATCACCCAGCACGTGCCCAGCCCCATATCAGTTGCCTGAATCAGCATATTTTGCATAAAAGCCGCGCCATCCTCTATCCAGAGGTCCTGCTGCGTGCGATCCACACAGACTACGAGCACAACCGGCACACGCGCCAGCAGCTTTGACCATTTATGCACGACGGCCAGCTTATCTTTGACGCACTGATCACGGACGACTACCACATGCCAGGGATACGCGGCGTGACCTGAAGGCGCGCAAAAGCCGGCTTTTAGAACTTCCTCGATCTGCTCATCGGTGACCGGCTGATCCCGATAGAACCTCACGCTTCTTCTGTTTTTAATCGCTTCGAGCATCGTCAATCACCTCCGGCAAACGTTTAATGTGTGTCCCGCCCATCCCGGCCAAGGCGTAGCTCTGGCTCGCACATAACCCGAACATATCATATACTTGTATGCGGAGATGCGCTTTTCCTGCGGCAGGCGCAACCTGATACAGCGCGGCAGGGGCGGACGGAGAAGGAAAACGACAACCCATCGACCAATATGGAACGCAGTGCGTCTCTATCGTCGTCTAGTATAAATAGCACCGTTTTAATTGTGGAGGTAACTATGAACTCGGTGATTCGCCTTGTTTTTGTCGTCAGTGTGTTTGCGACTCTGATGAGCGCAACCTGTGTCCACGCTCTTCCACCCGGATTTGCGCAGGATTTTACCTATAAGCAAACCGATGGCGCAGTAGATATTTTGAAGGGCAGTACCGTCGTCGCCCGGTATGTCTACAAGGACACCTCCAGACCATATATTTACCCGCTGCTTTCACCGGCAGGGCTTGCGGTGACCCGCGATTTTCCGATGAAGACGGTGGAGGGCGACCAGACCGATCATCCTCATCAGAAGTCGATGTGGACTGCCTTTGGGGATGTGAACGGCATTGATTTCTGGGCGGAGTCCGACAAATGCGGCAAAATCGTGCAGAAAAGCATCGACTTCGACCCTATTTCAGTCGGGCAATACTGGAGCATCCATACCAGCAATGACTGGCTGTTGCCGGATGGCAGCAAACTGATGCAGGATGTGAGAAAAATCGCTTTTCAGTCGTGCGATTATGGGACTTTGATCGTGACTCGACTGGTGCTGAACGCCTCGGAATGCAACATCAAATTCGGTGACTCCAAAGAAGGCTTTTTCGGTATTCGAGTTGCGCCGAGCATGACGGTGACAAAAGGCAAAGGTCATATCCTGAACTCGGAAGGCGATAAGGACAACGACGCCTGGGGCAAACGGGCCAAGTGGGTGGATTATACCGGAGAGGTGAACGGTAAAAAGGTAGGAATAACCATGTTTGATTCGCCATATAACTACGGCTATCCCACCTATTGGCACGCTCGTGACTATGGGCTGGTAGCGGCAAACCCGTTTGGCGGCAAGGAGTTTTCCGGGGATGCGAAGAATGATTCGTCGATGACCATTGAATATACAAACTCGATCAGGTTTGTGTATGTGACGCTGATCCACGACGGGGAGATCGATGCGAAAACCCTGGATGAACTGGCCGAACAGGTAGTAGGCAGCCCGAAAGAAAAACCCGCTGAATCGAAAGATAAACCGCAGGAAAACTCAGAGGACAACAGCCCGGAAAAGAAATAATCGATGGGCAAAATAAGATGCATAAGGAGCAGTAGAATTGACCGGCAATAGCGCAAGCACACTCAACCAACTGGAAAATACTCTAAATGATTTTGATGGGAATAAACGATGCGAGGCTCTGCGTGAGCTTGCCCGGCTCGTGCAGTCCGGTCAAATTGAGGTATCGCAGCCAAAGCCGGAGGTCAATCTGCACCTGCACACTTTTTTCTCATATAACGCCTATGGCTGGTCCCCTTCGCGTATCGCATGGGAATCCAAAAAGTATGGCCTCGCGGTGGCGGGGATTGTAGATTTCGATGTTGTCGATGGAATGGAAGAGTTTCTGCAGGCAGGGCAAATCATCGACGTCAGGACGACCGTTGCGCTGGAGACGCGGGTATTGATCCCGGAATACGGCGACAAGGTGATAAGCTCCCCAAATGAGCCGGGAGTCGGATATTTTATGGCAGGAGGCTGTTTCGGTCAGCCGACAGATGACAAATCGGCAAAGGCCCTCGATGACCTGCGCGAAACGGCAAAACGAAGAAACCTGCAGGTGCTTGAGCGGGTAAACGATTACCTCGGTTCCGTCACACTGGATTATAACGCCGATGTGCTGCCGCTTACGCCGTCGGGCAATGCGACGGAACGGCATTTGCTGGCCGCATACGACGCCAGGGCCAGGGCGGTATGCGGTGACAAAACGGACG
>JAAYKE010000064.1 GCA_012522575.1 Armatimonadota bacterium
GTACCATCCGCCGACATCGCTGCCAAACGGCCAGTAAAGCGCGTTTTGAAGCACCACATGGTTGAGGATATATCTAGTCGACTGGTTGTTGTTATCGAAGTCGAGCCTGAGCTGTTTTATGGTCTGTCCCGACCATTTTGAGTTGTTTATGTAGAGGTTGACCGCCCTCCAGGTATTGCGTCCCTGAAAACCCGTAAGCGGACTGGCTTTATCCGCCGCAAAAGAACCCTCTGCGGAAGTCCTCCAATGTAGTTGCATATCGTGGTCCGCGGTGGTGCCGCCCTGCGGGTAGAAATCCACGTTGAGCACCTGCGGAGATGAGCCTGTGAAGCTGGTCTCAGGGCTGTATATAAAACAGTCGGCTCCGGTCTGGTCGAAATATATCGATCCGCTCCAGTCAGAGCCGGTATGGACAAGGCCGTTAGACCACACGCTGTTGCCGGGCGTCCAGCCATCCGCGCCGCTTGTGAACAGATACGGAGGGTTGATGTAGCTCGGCGCAGTCGGCTGATAAATGCGAATGCCGTAGATAGCCGCTGCCGGAGACCCATAGCGCGCGTTGATCGTGGTTTTATCCCCGAAGCCGGGATCGTTTATGTAGTAAGTTGACCCATCGCGACCTGTGAGAACGACAAAGTGCATTCCGCCATTGTAACGAACTTCGCATACAAGCGGATAACCCGCATCCAACTGTTCGTTTACTATGGTAAGATTGGCAGCCACGGAGGTCCAGTCATAACTGGCGACCCACTTCACCGCCCCGCCGCTCATCCCTGCCACAGGCGCCCAATACAAACTGCAACCTGAGTAGCCGCCATTGGCCTTCAGATAGTCATTAAGATTAGCAGGGTTTGCGTTGACGCCATAATACGCCAGAACCATAGCGGAACTGCACATCGCGCAGCCCGCGTCGCAGATGCTGACCCCGGAGCACCAGCCGAGTTGATAATATGCCCACGGGCTCCAGCACTGGCCATACAAAGGAACATTATAATTGTATGCCGCCGTTATTTCGGGTGCCGCCAGAGCCTCGGCCTCGGCAGCAACGATTTGCTGAGGAGTGAGTTTCTTTTCCGGTATCGGCGTCCCTCCCCGCTGTTCATATTCGTACTCGTCGCCGATAACAAGTCCGTCTTCTGCAATTAGTGCAAATGCTGATGAAGCGGAAAGCAGCAAAAGCGAAATACTCAGCCAGACAATGCCGTATAGCGCTATAACGCGAGGCAGCTTTGCCATTGTTAAAACTTGACGCATAAATATCTCCTCAATGTGCGGGTTTTTACGTTGCCCTCTTTTATACCGGGCGCATACAAAGTTGTTATTCAGTATATGTTTAGATTTTCATAAAAGTCAATGCCGCTGCATGCAGATTATCCTATTATAAGCGACAGCAGATGAAAATTTACAACATCCGCATCCGCATCTTGTTCTATGCCCTGCCGCCGGAGTATCATGCAATTGAAATATCAGAGTCAGGTCCTGTTGCAAGAATATGGCCAATGATGAGAACAGGCAGACTCCTGCGAATGCAATAGGGGATGGTATGAGCAGACCAAAAGTAATAGTGATAGGAGGAGGCCCGGCGGGGATGATGGCGGCAGGAAGAGCGGCTGAGTGCGGGGCCGAATCTGTGCTGCTCGAAAAAGGCCCCAAGCCGGGTCGGAAACTGCGAATATGCGGCAAGGGACGAGGCAACGTCACCAATACGGCGGATATGCAGGCCTTCGTCGAGGCGTTCTCCCCAAACGGCAAATTTCTCTACGGCGCGTTCTCCCGTTTCTTTCGAGATGATTTACTGGATTTGCTGCTGAGCTATGCTGTGGAAACAAAAATCGAGCGCGGCGGCCGCATATTTCCGACTTCGGATAAGGCCGCCGATATAGTAGCAGCCCTGGAGCGGTGGATGTCATCCGTTGGCGTGCAAGTGCGCACCGGCTTCACTGCAAAATCAATTGCAGTCGATAGCGGCAAAGCGGTTGGAGTGGCGGTGCACGGCGGCACAATGAATGCGGACGCCGTAGTTATCGCAACGGGTGGCGCATCGTATCCGACTACCGGTTCGACAGGGGACGGATACGATATGGCTCGTCAGGCGGGTCACACCATTATAACTCCCGAACCCGCGTTATCCGCAATGGTAGTCGCCGAGGAGTGGGCAAGGGATCTGCAGGGCTTATCTCTTCGAAACGTAAAAGCGTCCCTCGTAGTCGACCAATTGGGCACAAAGCCGATCGCCTCTGAGTTCGGAGAAATGATCTTTACCCACTTCGGCATATCCGGGCCGATTGTTCTGACGCTGAGCCGCATCGCCAGAACATATTTAGCATCCGGCAGTGTAGTTGTCTCAATCGACCTCAAGCCTGCGCTATCGGAGGAGCAACTACACGCCAGATTCATACGCGAGTTTGTGCAAACCACACATTTCGGCAACTATCTGCGCGGCCTGCTTCCGCGTTCATTAGTTGATGTGTTTGCTTACCTCGCCGGCATCGATTCCACGCAGCCGGTCAACACCATAACCACTCGACAGCGCCAGAGAATAGTCTCGCTGCTGAAAAACATTGCCTTGACTGCCACCGGTCTGAGACCATTGGAAGAGGCAATAGTTACCGCAGGAGGCGTCCCGACGCGTGAAATCGATTCTAAGACAATGATGTCGACCATTGTAGACGATTTATATTTCGCCGGCGAGGTGATAGATATCGACGCTCAAACCGGAGGGTTTAATCTGCAGGCGGCATTTTCCACCGGATATGTAGCCGGCGAATCAGCGGCCCTGACTTCACACTCTTTCTGATTTGGGATCGAACGCTGCCTGCGTCGCAGCCTCCCAACTGCCAAACCGCTCAACGGCCTGTTGGTAAAATCGCGGATACCTTCGGCTGGCCTCTTCGTTGCTGAGCATATCCGAGCCTTGAGTCATCACTCGCAGACGACTGATAATAGTGCGCCTGCTGCGGGTGTTGCGACCCGACGATGAGTTGTTGCGGTTTTTACTGAGCATAGAATCATAATCTACGCCCTGTGAGGTCAAGGTCTTTCTCCAGCTTCCATAATAACGCGGACTCACCGCGGCGCTGAACAGCGCAGGGTGATTAGCCCTCACCGTAGCCGATGCGAGACACTCTCCGGAATCGATAAGATTTTTAACCTCTTTGTCAATACGCTCCAGCGACCAGCGCGTCACCTTTGCTGCGCGATCAATTTGTGATTTCTTGCGAATGTCTGAATAATCTATCCCGGAAGACGACACCGCGCTTGCCCAACTGCCAAAATACCTGACTGCTGCGCTGACGAGCCTCTGATGTTTTATAGCGACTTCGCTGTGTCTGAGGGTGTGTCCATCCTCCTTCAGACGCCTGATCTTCTGAGAAATCACTTCCCTGGACCAACGTTGCACGACCATTTTGCACTCCTGACAATACTACTCGAGAATCAGCAACCCGCCACGTCGAAAGCTGGCCGGTCCTGACCGATTCTCCGACCGGATATTATTGACTGACAGATTTTGACACCAGCCAGCCAATAACAGATTAAACGTTCGACTGCATAACACCTCTCGCATTAAAAAGCCAATGCTCAACGAGATACGTTATTATACTCCCCGATTTTATACTACTCGAAGCGTAATATTTATTATAGTCTGAAGACCTCCATCCCACAACGCTTGCAGTCAAAGCGAAGTTCCAGACGGTGACCTTCGTTGTCGACCAGGGTAAGCGGCGCATCATCTCCACACATGTCGAGCTGATGCCGCAGGCAATACCTGGTGGTCATAACTCTCGTGCCGATCAGGTCGATACCGGACTCGGCAGCAGGGTCTATCTCTTTGACCCCATGTCTCTTATAAAAATCCTCGGCGAGCTTGTTGAGCACATTGCCCTCGAATGTCAGCTTTTCCGCCGGGTAGGGGAAATTATTTACGTGCGCTTTTCGTTCAAGCTTAGGTCGTCTGTCCTCCCTTGCCCGACCAAGCTCCTCCAGAACGCCTCTACGCAGCGCGTTGAGCACAGAAATCGGAACAAACAACGGTTCAGAGAGGTCAACATCGACCCGGCTGCAGTCGAACTGCGTCCCTCCGGTTTTCATCAACTGCTTTCGGATATTTTCGATTGCTTTATCCGGCTTCTCCGCCGTCGTTTTCTCACAAGCCGCCTCAAATTGGGCCTCGCAGCCGTCCTCATCGATCGCCCGCAAGACAAGCCCATCGGCAGACTCACTAAGTGACAGGCGCACATCTATAAGCCGCTGCGGTTGCGATTTTTTTATCTGGGTCAAAAACTCGTGGTCGCGGTTGCGATATAATATCGTGCCGGCCTCGATTCCTTTTGGCTTGTCCGGGGCCAGCATCCCTTCGTAGACCTCATTTATCACCGAGCCTCGCATCTCGCCGTTTTTGTCAAAAAAGCATATCCCGTCGCCTCGATGCACCTCGACTTCCGGCTCAATTCTGACAAACCTGCGCCCGGCGCTTCTGACAGTGCCGATGCGTTCGCCGATCATCTTCGGAGTCTGCGGCCTGCCGACCTTATCGCCGACTCCATGCAAAAAGTGCGTGGTATAGTCGCGGTTGAACGTCTTATTGGGATCGGGTGTGAAATCAATTTTGCTTTTGCCGGACGAACTTCTCTGCACGCCCAACTCATCGAGTTTTGCCCTGTAGAACGCCACGATATTGGCGACGTATGCTCGGTCTTTGAGCCTGCCTTCTATCTTAAACGAGCTTACTCCAGCTTCGATAAGCTCCTCGATATGTTCGGAGAGGTTCAAATCCTTCAGAGACAACAGATGACTGTTGCCCGCCAGTTGCCTGCCGTCGGCATCGTACAATGAATACGACTTTCGGCACGGCTGAGCACACTGTCCGCGATTGCCGCTTCTGCCTCCCAGAGCGTAGCTCAGATAACACTGTCCGCTGTATCCAACGCACAACGAGCCGTGAATAAAGCACTCCAGTTCGATCTCTGTCTGCTGGCGTATGGTTTTAATCTGGTCAATATCCAGTTCTCTGGCCAATATCGCCCTAGAAAAACCGACTTTTTCCAGAAATGCCACTCTTTGCGGCGTATTATTATGCATCTGCGTGCTTGCGATGAGCGCGATCGGAGGCAAATCCATCTCCAGAATGCCCGCGTCCTGAACTATAAGCCCGTCGATTCCAATCGAATGCAGATCGCATATCAACTGCCGGGCTTCATCAAGCTCCGAGTCACGCAGAAGCGTATTTACGGTCACATATACTTTGGCCCAATATTTATGCGCATGCTCCGTCAATCGGGCTATATCCTGCAAACTATTGCCTGCGCCTTCCCTGGCTCCGAAGCGCGGCGCGCCAACATAGACCGCATCTGCGCCGAAGTCTATAGCGGCATTTCCGCATTCGAGGTCTCTGGCTGGGGCAAGTAACTCTACTACTTGGTTGTTTATTGCTACCAAGACAAAATCTTTCGTTGTATTAGATCCGGCAGAATCCTGTTTTTCAAACTGGGAGCCAACTGCGACCAATCGTCATCCCGACCGAAATAAATCAGCTCCTCGATTTCCGACGACGCCCTTGGCTGCCCTGTGAGCCGTCCCATAAACAAATGAACCTCGACTGTTTTCGATGCATCTCCGGCTAGAACATCCATATATGTTCCGACGAACTGTATCTCGTCAAGTTTCACTTCGCCCAGTTCTTCTTTAAGTTCACGTCGCAGGCAGGTGAGCGCATCCTCGCCGGCTTCCGGTTTGCCTCCCGGCAAAATCAAATGCTTTTCGGCTCGCTTGCGGCATAGCATTATTGTGTTACTTTCGATTATTGCTATGCCGACTTTGGTTAAGTTTGGCACATCTTGATTATAGCACGAACAAGATTTGACCGATACCCTGATTGAGGGCTGTTGTAACAGTTGTCAAATAATTCCGAGTTTCTGCAGTCTTTTTCGCCTGAGATGGCACGGTTCGCAGATTATGGACTCACAAAAAAGCCAGTCGGGCTTCTCGCGAAGGCCTTCAGCAATCGTATCTACTATCGGCCGCGCATCCATCAGCATGCATTCCGACCTGCCGATTCGCCCTCGCGTTATCAATCCTCTATCGTCGAGCAGCCTGTCCACCCCCCGAAACTTAACGCTGCAACCCGGATAATCCTCCACCGGAACTTCAACTATCTTTCCATCCCTTTCGGCAATCGCGCTGCGTCCCCAGAAATCACGATATGGTATATCGCAAAAAGGCAGACCCGACGCATGCTCAGTATAATGAATCATAGAGTTGCGATCGTTGCCGACCCCTATCAACAATATCCTTGCGCCCAGCCGATACGCCTCCTCATAAGACGAGCCAGATCCAAGCCCGCATGAGCGCTCCCGGCCTTCGGTAAGCTGTTTCGCATACCTGCCCAGAGCCGCCACCGAATACGTAGGGCTTCCGCTTCGCAGCGCTCCGGGATAATTCCGCAGTGTCTCGGGCAGGATACCCATAAATACAGACGGGCTTGAGGCCGGGTTATATGGCTGCACGTTCCAGATGCCTGAGTAGCAATAGGTAAAGGTGGGCATCATCACCGTTCCTTCGCCGCCCGTCACCTCAGCCAGCGTCCGAATGACATCGACGGGGGATCTGTGCGCCAGGCCAAGGGACTTGAATGAACTGTGCACAATCAGGCAATCTCCTTTGCGCACGCCAATATGCATCAGATCCCTTTGTATGGAGGGAATTAACTCTCCGTTCACTTCTCCGCGACCTGTGCGTTTGCCGTCAGCATAAATTCAGCCTTATAGCGATCCTGAGCAACCGAGAGGTTTGCTGCCACCGGCAGTTTATCCGGCACTGCGGCTCCCTTGTCCTTGCGTATCAAATCGAAGGAAACTTTGTGGCTCTGACCTGAAGCCAGAGATTTGATCGTCAAATCCTTGGCTTCGTTTTTCCAACCGTTAGGCAGAACCACCGATATGGCGCCGGAAACGGGCAAATCGCAGTTATTAAGCACGACAGCCTCAAGTTGCGGTTTGCCTTCATTTATAACGAGTGTGGCGTTAAGGGTGACCGGCGTCATTGCGACCACCGCTTCATTGCGCAGGAGTTGGTTTTTGATTACGTGAAACATTCTGTCCCTAGCCTGCTGGAGAAGCGAGCATGCGCGGTCGATTCCCTCCGCCACTTTGGCTTCTTCTTCCTGGCCGGTAAAGCTTGTGCGTCGCAGCGTTTTGTCCGATGGAGCAATGATCACCGCGACAGAACGCCGCCTTTGTTCGCGGTTTTTTGCTACCGAAGCCCAGCCAGCCGCCTGGCTGAGGGTATAGGAGATCCTCTTCGCTTCTGCATCCGCCGCCTTTGACAATTTGCTGTTGGCCTTATTGATATCGGGCAGCGCCGATTCCAGACATCTTATCTTAGCGGGGTCCGCCGTGCGTCCGACTATGGACAGCTCTATGCCTGCCTCAAGCTCTTTTGCCGTTTTCTTGTGTTTCAATTCCTGATCTACATATACATCGTAGCTCAAATCTTTAAGGCCGCTGGTTTTCAGCACAAACTTTTGCGCAGTCATGATATTGCTTCGAATCAATATCCCCGCCTGGTCTCCCTGCACATTCAATCCCTTTGGGTCAAGAGAATCGACGCTGCTGGTCGCCTTCTTGGCGGCAACGTCAATCGAGACAACCGAAGCGTCGGCGCGGACCTGCGGAACAGCAAAAAAAAGCGCCGATAAAAGACAAAAAGAAACAGCCTGCAAAAGCCTCATAAACGAGATCCTCCTGGAGATGTTGTGCCACGTCTGACCACCATTTCCATTATACCAACTGACTATAGACGATACAATTATTCCGTTCTAGCGCAAAAATAGCTCTTTGCCACAAATCAGGAGTAAAAAGTTGCGCTTTTTCCTTGCCAATGCCTGCTGGGTTGATATATAATCCCTACCGGTGACAACTATGGAAAACGGTCAGGATATATCTGTTTCGTTAAATTGCGAAGAACAGGCGCTGATTCAGGCCGCCGAGAAACTGTCGGTGGCTCTGGATGTTGCTATCGAGGTGCTCGAAGAGGTGCAAAAAGTCGTCTCCGGCGGGCGTCCGAAGGCGCTGAAGGTAAAACTCGGAGACCGAACGCTGGCTGAATTTCCGGTGGCGTTATCTGCCACTGCGGCTTTTGTCGCAGGGTTGGCCGCTGTACTGCTGACTAAACTGGCGGTAGAGATGGATCACGAAGACTAAGAGGTGAACGGCGTGCGGGACCAAGTTCAGGAAGAGCGCAGTCTCTTGCAGTTGCATTACGTCGCCTTGGCGGATCAGGACATCGTCCGAATCGCTCAGGCAGGTGACGAGCAGGCCTCGGAATACCTCCTGTATAAATACCGTAGCCTGGTAAGAACCAAAATACGCTCCTATTTTTTGATGGGAGCCGAAAAAGAGGACCTGCTGCAAGTTGGCATGATTGGCCTGTGGCAGGCAATCGTGGACTATCGCCCGGAAAAGGAGATTTCATTTATCTCCTTCGCCAGAATTTGCATAGAACGACACGTTATCACTGCCATCAAGACAGCTACAAGACAAAAACAAGCGCCGCTCAACACCTCGGTTTCGCTGGAATATCCTTCCGATGACAACGATTCCGAATGGAACCTGGCGGAGATCCTCGTCTCAGAAGATACAGTTGACCCGGAAGAACTCGTCCTCCAACGGGAGGATAACACGCGCCTGCAGGATATGCTGCGCAGAATGCTCAGCGATTTCGAATGGCAGGTTCTGGCGGGATATCAGATCGGCAAATCCTATCGAGAGATAGCCTGCGAGCTTGAGTGCAAGACGAAGTCCGTGGACAACGCCCTTGCACGAATAAAACGCAAAATATCCTGCTCGCCATACGGCTGGCCCGGCATCACCGACGGCAAATAAACATAAGCCGATTTGCTTCGATGCATCTGCGACACCATCCGATATGCGTCTGCTGCCGCTTTGCGCCCCTGCAAGTTCTCGCCGCCTCCATTGTTCTGCTTGTCTTTATCGCTCAAATAATCTGCATCTATTTCCCTTGCCGTGTTGCTGCGGACAAAAAATATCCATTCGATTAGAGATACTTCTTGGCGAAATGTGCTATTGATGGAATAACTTCATTGAGCGGCGAGCAGGGAAAGGAGAGCTATATGGCGGCTGTCGGCCTTCCGGAAATCCAGCCTGATCGCTCCGTACGGCTGACAAAGCGCGAACTGGAAGTGCTGTTTCTCGTCGTTGAAGGCAGATCCAGCAAAGAAGTGGCCGACGCTTTGTACGTATGCAAGCGGACAGTGGATTTCCATTTAGCCAACATATATGACAAGCTCCAGGTGTCTAACCGTGTTCAGGCTTTCCGGCGTGCAACCCGATTGGGACTCATCCCGTTGGAAGCATCGCTGAGAGAAAACTGATCGACACCTAGCCCAGTCTCGTTGATACGGCGGTCGCGCACCCTGTGCGGCCGCCGTATCGCAATCACCTTATCTTCAAATGGTAAATCCTGCCGTCGGCACACTCCGCCAGAGCCTGCGAGCGATCCTGCGAGGCTACGAACCTCACCAGTAGCGACGGCAATTCACACGCCTGTTTTATAGCCCCGTCAGGAGCAACTACGAACAGCGTCGTCTTGCCATCGCTTATCAACACAAACCCGCTGTCATTAACAAGAAGCGGAGTAACCTGCAGCAGCATAGAGCCTTTGTCCCACATCCGCCTGCCAAAGTAATCATACAAAGCGGCATGCCGCTGCGGCATTGATTTGCCGGCATGCTCGATCATCTTGCTATATCCGGCGCACAAAAACACCCCATTTGGAGATATCATTATATTCGTAGACTCAGATGCGCTAAGTGTAAAACGCCGAAGGCTTTTTCCGTCTTCCTCATATAGCGTCGCCTCCCCGTCAGATCCGGCTCTATTGGGCGTCGATCTTAGCAGTATGCGATCGGAATTGCCGGGTGACTCGACAAACTGCAGGCTGGCCGCATCACGCTCGTTCTCCCAGATCAGTCGGCCATGCATATTAACGGCCCGGATAGACGAGGGTTGCCAGGTTCCGTACACAATTTTGTCTTCGGAGGCATCCAAAGTCATGCTGCACGCCACTCCGGAGGACTTGAACCGGCGAAACCGCTTGGCCTGCTTGCCTACGGATACCCCATATATGCGTTTTTCACCTGTTCCGACGGCAAAGACCGCATTAGTTTTATCGCTATCGGCATCTGCCGACCATATCGCGCTCGCCACATTCATACGCCAGCAAATCTCACCTTTGTCATCTATAAAGGCAAGCTGTTTGTTTTCAGGGTTGCGATGCGCATAAACGAGCGTGCATTCGCCATCAGGGGAGATTATCGCCCGGTTTGCTCCCGGGATCGTCGCAGAAAACACTTCGGCTCCTGCGCGGTCATAGCATTTCAGAAGCCCGTCATCGGACATTGTGCATATTTGTTCCCCGGATGCCGAAAATGATATCTGATCAGCGTCGGCGGCGGGCATATCCCAGTTGATCTGGACATCAGGAGCTTTGCCCCCTATTATTATTGATGGCCGGAGGCTGGCGCGCAGGATAATTACGCCGATTAGACAGACAATCAGCAAAGATAGCAAAACGCCGATGCTGCGTAGTGTAGGGTTTAATCTCAGCACAGAAGCCGTGTTCCTGCAATTCCGATGAGGTGCAATAGCAACGTTCAAAGCATAACACCGTCTAATCCACATGTCAACGAGACCTCCGCAACGGCGGGAGGTTTTGACGAGGCCGGGTATCATAACCGTCCAAGCGTGATTAGAACCAATACAAAGCGGGCAATATACTGCAAGACGAAAGGATAATCGACCATGATCAAAAAGTTCGCATTAGCGGCGCTGGCAGTCGCTGTAGCGCTTGTCGTTACAACTGCTGCGCATGCAAATCTGTCCGTTGGGACCAAAGCCCCGGACTTCACCCTCAAAACGCTCGACGGCAAAACATTCAAGCTGCTCGATAGCTTCAAAGCTCCGGGCAACGTAGTGTTGCTGGATATATGGGCGACGTGGTGTCCGCCCTGCAAAGCGGAGGTTCCGTATCTTGTCAATCTGCAGAAGAAATACAAAGATAAAAAAGTAATAATCGTCGGGGTAGCCGTCGACGAGCGCAAATCCGATGTAGAGGCGTTTGCAAAGAAGAATAACATCAACTACACAGTCTGCCACGATGAGGTTGGCAAGGCGGTCGGTTCAAAATATAAGGTGCGGGGCATCCCGGCTACCTATATAATAGATAAAAAAGGCGTCATTCGCTATGTGCACTCCGGGTTTGGCGGCGCATCTGACGCAGAGAAGATGGATAAGGAAATAGCCTCCCTGCTCAAATAGACAAGCTTCGCTTTCGATAAATGACCAGGCCGGCATAAATAGCCGGCTATATTTTTACATATATGACAAAATCAAGAGCAATACTAGTGCATTAAGATATGCATCCGAGCAATCACCGACGACACAACGCACATATATCCCTCAATGCCAGTATAATTACCTGATTATAACATTAATCCTTGACTGCTGTATTATGTCATGTTACTATGCGCTTGAGCGTATCAATAGAGGTATGGCCAGTCACAGAGCTGGTCGATACGGGACAACACGACACATACTATGGTCTAAATGGAGGGAACCGGGTGAGATATTTTGTGCTGTTATGTGCCTTGTGCCTTGCGTTTGCGGGCACTGCGCTCCCTGCTGCCCCTGTTAATGTGTTTACAGAAAATTGGGAAAGCGGCGGAGCAGGTTGGATTGATGGCGGCGCTGGCGCAGCTATCGTCAGTGACACAGTTGCGCAGAAACTGGGCGCAGGTAACCATGCGGTTGCCACCCCCGCGTCTCCTGGTAGCATGATAGGGTTTAAAACTTATGATCTTAGCGCGGAGACAGATGCGAACTGGTCAGTAAGCTGGGACTTCTATCAGGCGTCCAACGATAATACCAGGGAGTTCATGGGTATTGGCAACTATACGAGTGGTTATGGCGACGGACTGGTGCAGCTTATTGCGTTTGGCGCTTACAACGCGGGCGGCGTTGACGTTGCGTACTATAATATCCGAGTGACCTCCGGAAGCGTCGGTTGGGCAAATTCCACTATTGAGCGAATTGATGCCGAGTGGGTATCCATGAAGGTCGAACAGATATTCAACCCGGGGGACTCCTTTGCAACCGTCAACTTCTATGTCAACGATATTCTGGGTGCGTCCGTGCAGACTACCAAAGTTGTCGGCATTAACGGTCTCAGGGTAGGCTCCGGTCTCAGCAACGATAATACTCCTGCATATTGGGACAACATCGTTGTGACATCGAAAGCCATTCCTGAGCCGGGCAGCATGCTCGCACTGGGCGCTGGCCTGATCGGCTTGATCGGCGTCATTCGCCGCAGGAAAGCCTAAGCAGACTGTGTGTGTTTTTCATTAAGCCGCAGTGCGCTATTGATTCGGCGGCTTCCTTGTCGATTTTGCAATTTAACAGCGGGAAATTGGCGGGTAATATTAAAAACGCCATCAATCACGTGCGTAAGTAATATTACCTGTTTTTCGCAAATGTCTTGATTATTGCAAAATCTCATGCTAGACTGCGGGTGGATGTACTATGTCAGCCTGCAAACCAACCGCAGAGTTGCTAATTGCAGGACCGGGGTATCCCGGTACAAAATACACAACCTTCAAAAGGAGGGTAAAAGATGAAGAAGATAGTTGTTTTGTTGATACTGTGCCTTGCATTTGCAGGTACACAAGCCTTGGCTCAGCAGGTCGTTTTCACAGAGGACTGGCAGAGCGGAGGAGTGGGTTGGACAAACATTGGTGCGGGTGGCGCCATCGTCAATGACTCCGTTGCTCAACTGTTGGGCGCGGGCAATATGGCCTTTAAGACCCCCGCATCCCCCTCTAACCCTGCGGGTGCGGTAAACTTTGCCTTGGCCGGTGAGACTGATAAAAACTGGACTGTGACCTGGGACTACTATCAGGCATTGCATAGCAACACTCGAGAGTATATGCAGCTTGGTAGTCTTGATGCGGGCGGTGGCTTACAGCAGTTGGTTGCGCTCGGCTGTTACAACGCTACTTCTGGATCGATTTACCAATTCAGGGTCGTTAATGGAAGTGTTGGCTGGGCTGATACCACCAACCCCCGCATTGGTGACACTTGGGTTCACATGAAGGTCGAGCAGATCTACACTGCTGGAGACCCAACAGCTACTCTGAACTTCTACGTCAACAATGTCCTTGGCGCTTCTGTCACGACCACAAGCGTCTTTGGCCTCACCTATCTGAGAGCAGGATCAGGTCTTTCCAATGCGGAGACCCCTGCATATTATGACAACATCGTTGTCACAGATAATTATGTCCCTGAGCCGGGCAGCATGCTCGCTCTGGGCACTGGCCTGATCGGCTTCCTCGGCTTCATTCGCCGCAAGAGAGCCTAAGCAAACTTTGTGTCTTTCTTTCAGCCGCCGGCGCATTATTGCTCCGGCGGTTTTTTTGCGTAAGATTCGGCAGCGTCGGTTTGATGAGCGCTGATCCTCTAACCACACATAAAACCGTTCCTCTTCAGCCAGGCGTTTGTATATTTTCGGGCATTCGATTGGTTCAAAAAAAATCGTTTCTCATTGCCTCATATTGCTTTTCGCACCTTGATAGCGGGTATATCGCTGATGTATAATTGTACGTCGCACGAGTTAGTGCACAAGGAGGTTTGTATGTCGCAACTGACCGGCAAAGACATCGTCAGCATTGCGAACATCAGTCGATTGGGACTATCCGACGAGGAAATAGACATCCTCACAGGCCACATCAACACCCTGCTCGAAAACGCGCAAGAAATGATCGCCACTAACACAGATGGCGTCGAACCTACCACGCAAATTATTACCTCAGCAGTAAATGGTTTTCGCAGGGATGAAATCCTACCATCTTTTACAGCACAACAAGCCACTGCAAACGGGCCGCAGGTTGCCGAAAATTGCTTCGTTGTGCCGAGGGTAGTGGATACCTAGGCCATACGACTGATCAAAAACGCTGATGCTGTTGCACATTCGTTACAAATCGCGCCTCAGGGGATTGGACAATGACAGACAAATTGTATGAACTGACCGTAAACGAGCTATCGGAGCTGATCCGGAGCAAGCAGGTAACTGCCTGCGAGGTTACACAGAGTTTTCTGGACAGAATCGAGGCGGTCGAGAATCGCGTTAAGGCATATATCACGATCACCGGTGATACCGCATTGCAACAGGCGCAGGCGGTCGATGACGCGATTGCAAAGGCAGAAAAACCGGGATCGCTTGCCGGCATTCCGGGTGCGATTAAAGACAATATCAGCACGCGTGATATTTTGACTACATCCGCCAGCAAGTCTATAAGAAACTATAAACCCGTCTTCAACGCCACCGTTATGGAGCGCCTCAACGACGCGGGATTCGTATTGACCGGCAAGACTAATCTGGATGAATTCGCTATGGGTTCATCGACCGAGAATTCGACTTATCATGCCACTCATAATCCGTGGAATCTCGATTTTGTCCCGGGCGGTTCCAGCGGAGGGTCTGCTGCTGCCGTTGCTGCCGACGAATGCGCATTTGCTATCGGCTCGGATACGGCAGGCTCAATTCGACAACCAGCGTCGTTTTGCGGAGTAGTTGGCCTGAAGCCGACCTATGGACGTGTTTCGAGGTATGGCGTGATGGCATTGGCCTCCTCGATGGATCACGTCGGCCCGGTCACAAAAGACGTGACTGACTGCGCGTTGGTGATGAATGTTATCGCCGGCGCGGACAGCCTGGATGCGGTTTCGCTCAATGTAGACACGCCGGATTTCACCAAATCCCTTGTCAGCGACGTCAAAGGGCTTAAAATTGGCGTGCCAAAGGAATATTTCGAAACCGGGGTCGATGAGGATGTCCGCAAAGCGGTGTATCAGGCAATCGATGTGCTGGCGGGACTTGGAGCGCAGTATAAAGAAACTTCACTGCCGCATACCCGCTATGGCCTGCCCGCATTCTCTATAATCTCAGCCGGAGAGATCAGCTCCAACATGGCCAAATTCGACGGAGTTCGATTTGGGATACGTGCGGACGGAACCGA
>JAAYKE010000007.1 GCA_012522575.1 Armatimonadota bacterium
GGCAAAACCAACTGCCAGAAGAGCCGGCACAGGCCGTGCCATTAGCGCTACAAGGATAGCATAAACTAAAATAAAAAGGGACATTTTCCCTTTGCAAAAAGGGGACATAGTCCCTCTGCTATAACAGTCAAGTCAAACCACAAACGGCACAATTCCCACAGCCCGGAAAATATGCGCGTGATGTGTTCTTGAGCAGGGGCCGACTGACAGAATTTGACAGGGGGAATGCCGACTTGCGAAATGCATCAGGTTTTTGCATTCCGCCCGGATGATTTCAGGACGCCGAAAAACAGCCGGAGATCAAGCAGTTACTTCGGACGGCGCAACGTTTTTGGCCTGGAGTCCCTTGGAGGTCTCCGCCAACTCGAAGCTGACCGGCTGTCCCTCTACGAGCGACTTGAATCCCTGCTTGGCGATCTCTGAATAATGGACGAATATGTCCCTGCCGCCATTCAGTTCGTCATCCATCTGAATGAAGCCATATCCCTTGGCGTCATTGAACCACTTTACTTTTCCTGTTGCCATACTACCCTCTTTTGTTCGTTTGGTACAAGAGTTATCGGTCTTTAGGGCCAATATCTTTAAGACATTTTAGCCCATAACGCCAACCTTGTCAAGCTTCTGAGATATTATTGGTGCGTATGGTTATTATTGAGGCAATCACCAGGCGGGCAAGACTGTGGTTACAGTGGTGTATGTGAATGTTATCGGGCTATGCGCGACCGCATTACGGCTTATTTGGGATATTTATGACACGGCGGGCAATTGGCGTAGTTGGGCCGAGTGCCCGTATTGTTTGCCGATCCTATATGGCGATCAAGGCCAGGGGAAAAATGGCGCAGGCACTGTAAATGCCCATGCGATCAGCGCCCAAACCAGAGCCATGGAGAACTCGCCCATAATCATGCCAAGCATAAATGGGCGCGCGCTTATATACAGCCGCATCCCGCCATATCTCATAAGCGTGATCTTGATTAACCACGCAACGAAACAGGCGAACCAAAAGACCATAATTGTCCATGAATAACACAGAGCGTATCCGAGCGGATGCAGCGGCCACCAGAAGAAGCAATAGCGCATATACGATAGCAACGCAGTAAAGACTATCCCGACTCCAAAGAACACCGGAGCCTGCCATCCAACGCCCGGAACCGGCCCTCTCATAGCCGGAGTATAATCGGTGAAGCCGCGCAGGCCGTTATCTCGATAGGTGTAGCCGTAGAGATTGACCCCGCCGTGGGTATATGGCAGATAAATCTGGAATATTCCTCCGATTATCATCGCGATGAGAATTGCAATCGCAAATGCCGGTAAAAAAGATCTGCGACGTATTTTTGCGCCATCCGCAATCTTCAAACCGTCCATAAAACCCGTCAAAACCAGTCCGCGAAGGTCCCTGAACCAGGCCGCATCCATAAAACCAAGCACGGTCATGTTGGCGGCTCCCAGGGTGTGGGTGGGAGCAAAAAGCCTGTAGACATCTACTCCCCTGAACGAGGTCTCGGTCATCAGCAAGCCGCCCTCGGCAGTGCTTCGCGCCATAATCAGCGCAATAACAAATATATAGATTCCCAACTCGAACAACGCCAGCCACGGGTTCATACCCGCAGCCGCGAACCAGAACGTCGCGCCCATCACACAGAAAAACAACCCGAACATCGCGGTTCTATACGGCAGAAGCTCGTTGGAATCGTCGACTTTCTCAAATCCCCATGCGCTTTTCCAAACCTGCTTGATGTGCGGCCAAGCCACGTAAAATAAATATGCCGACAGCACAAAATATGCGCCGATCTGCTGGTAACCGATAAACAACTTGCCTCCATATAGCGGCATGCCGGGCATTTCCATGCCGTAGGAGTTGAAGATGACGGTCTGTGCAATGGCGAAGATATGGAAAAACCACAGCGAAAATAAAATCTCAGTCGGCAGCAAAAAGAAAAACCCGATAGCCGCAAAACTGATATACATAGTGAGAAAGCCGATGCAGTCCCACGGAGGATTGATCAGATATTGGCCCAGTGATATATTGAGCGTTATCAATGGGATGCTTGGGTACCATCCGTGCAGCCCGTTTATCGTGAATACAACGGCTGGAATCCCAAAGCCGAGCCAGGTCAGCGGATTGTTCCAGAAACCGACGCCTCTCGAGTCCCCTGTTATCATCTCCAGCGGAAGTTGAGCAAGAGGGAAACTGAGCTTTTCGTTGTCCACCCATTGTTTGCGCAGTATCGACGCCAGACATAAGAACGCTCCGAATATAAACAGCGCCAGCAGTCCCCACCAGGCCAGTGGCCCTATCCATTGATGCCACGGAATCGACTCCCCGCTGCGCAAACCCTCGAAAAATCGCTGAGCTATAAGCTGGGGAGTATTCGGGTCGGTCTGCGTGGTGTCAAACGGAACCATCCATTTCTTGATGTGCGGGAAGAAATAGGTCGTCCATTCGTTGCTTTGATTGCTGAAATAGGGAAGTGTGACCAGCAAAGGCAGGATCTTCTCAAGGCAGCCACGGGAACTGATCATCGACGACAGAAGCATCATACAGTAGACGGTAAGAAGTTCCTGCGGAGTGAGGCTGAATCGACTCTTGGCTCGCTTGGTAAGCGCGGTAACTAATAGAATAAAGCAGAATAGTCCCACCACAACCGGGGGCAATTGCAGAAAGCCGATTTGGATATATTTAACAACAAGCTCTGCGTAGGATACGATCAGGCAGACGAGCACGCTCGCTACAATGCCTGCAGTCAAACCTTTGAATGAAATGCCCATGCAGTAATCCCATTTGAGTTTGGCCAGAAATAGTTATGATATGCTGCCCATTGCCTGACCAAGCAAGTCAGCAATTTCATCTGTTGTGGTAGTGGAGACGCCTACTTTGCGCACAACAGCCGCACCTGCGCAATTTGCTATCATGCAGGCAACCGGAAGTTCCACGCCGCAAGCCAATGCCATAGTAAGCGCGCTCACTACGGTATCCCCCGCGCCTGCAACATCATATACCTCGGTTTCGATAGCGGGAATATGCGTGATGGCGCCACTTTTTTCAAATGCCGAAAGTCCCTGCGCTCCGCGTGTGATCACAATGCCTTTATTGTTCGTTTGATCAATCAGCTTGCGCCCTGCCCTTTTGAGATCATCAAGGTCGAGAATGTCGATCCGCGATGCAGCGGACGCCTCGGTCAAGTTCATCGTAATCACATCTACGTTTTGGGTGTTGGTGAGGCTGCGCGGCTTGATATTGGATACCGTAGGCTTGCCCGTATCCAGAGCCGCAGCGACGATATCCTTTGAAATGACGCCTTTTGCATAGTCCGACAACAGCACGGCGTCGGCATCTTTGGACGCAGAGCGTATATAGTCTATCATTTTGCCTGCAATTGCGTGTGAGACTTTGTCGGAACTCTCGCGATCGATTCTTACCACCTGATGCCTGCGCGATGCCCACACCCTGGTTTTGCGCGTAGTTGGCCGCCCGGTATCGGTAAGCATCCCGCCAACATCGACTCCCGCATCGCTCAACACTCGACGAAGGATTCCTCCGCCTTCGTCATCGCCGACGACTCCCACCATTGCAACCTCTCCGCCAAGTGCGCGAATGTTATTAGCCACATTTGCCGCGCCGCCGGGCAGGCAATCCGAACCTGCCTCAGCCTTGACGACCATGACCGGAGCTTCCGGGGAAATACGTTCGACAGCTCCCCACACGTGTTCGTCGAGCATAAGGTCGCCGATAACCAGCACTCGTTTTTCGGCAAACTGAGACAGCGCTGAGGTATAAATCGAATTGCTCAAGACCCGCCACCCATTTTCTCAATGACGCCTGCAGCGATCAGCGGTATCAGCAGTTCATGATGGCCTGTTAGAGAAATGCCGTCCCCGCCGATCTCTTTTACCCTGGCTACCACCTGCTGATTTGATCTGTAGTGCTGCACAAAATCCAGGTTTACGCCTACCATATCTTTCATATCACAGCCCAAATTGATAAGCGTGGTGATGGCCTTTAGAAGCACCTCCGGCAGCACGACAGCAGAGCCTATGTTCATCAACACTCCGCCGCCTTCCAACCCGCGCAGCGCCTCGGTCAGTATCCTAAAATCATGCATCGAAGCGTCCCCAATGGCAGAACCGTCCGCCTCCGGATGCATATGCACTATATCACAGCCCACGCAGGCATGTATTGTAAGCGGAACGCTGCATTCATAGGCTGCGGCTAGTATGCTTACCTCCCGATTGGGAGCCTGCGCCTCTATGACGGCCTTGCCCAGAGCTTCTCCGAAACCCAATTTTTCATCGCGAGCCTTGACCGCGCAGCCGTTGACAAATCCGGCGGTCTCTCTGGCCATTCCAAACAACCCGCTTCGCATCCCATCAACGACATCCTCGGAGGTCTCCCCGATGAACGCTATTTCACTATCGTGTATCGCCCCTGCCCCGTTCATCGCCAATGAAGTGATGATACCGCGACGCATCAAGTCGATTATGATAGGGCTGAGGCCGCATTTTATGACATGCGCTCCCATCGCCACCGCGCAGACCTTGCCTTGTTTGCGCGCACGACAGATGCGGTCAATAATTGTGCGAATCCATCGGCCTGCCAAAATATCGGGCAGGCTTTCGATAAATGTGCCCACGCCGCCGCCGGGAGTATGCACTGCGGCAAAGTCCTCTGAACAGACCTTATTTTTTCGATCCGCGATTGAGATCGTCCTTAGACTACTCAGATCAATTTCAGGATATTTCGATGGCATTCTTGACCCCATAGACCATCATCACATCATTGGGCTGAATAAGACGCCCGACGGCGCAATTGAGCGTTGCCTGTTTGCTGCCCGGAAATGATCGGCCACCTATCAGAGGCGGCTGCACGACTTCGAAGCCAGTTTTATTCAGAAGGCGAGTTATGCTTGATTTATCGAAGTAATAGATGTGCTCGCTCGGCTTCAGATGCCGCCAGTTCTCACGACCTACTCTAAATCGAAAATGACCTAAATCGGGAGTGCCTAACACAACCAGCCCGCCATCAACGAGAATCCTGTTGACTTCGAGCATATGCGCCGTAGGGTCCGGAACGTGCTCAAGCACATCCCACATTGTAACACAATCGAATGAGGCCGCGGAGTAGTCGGCATCCTCAAGAATGCCCGTTTTAACATCCAGCCCCAGCTCTCGAGCATATTCGGCCGCGTGCGGAGATATTTCTATGCCGGATGCCTGCCAAGCCCTGGCATTTGCCGCCTCAACAAAATAACCCAGCGAGCAGCCAATGTCAAGCAGTCTGCCCGGTTCTTTGAGTAATTCGATTTTCCTTAATCTGCGATCCCCTCGTTTGAGCCGAAATGCCCGACGGCGGCGGTAGATGTCGAAATACGAGGAATCATACTGCTCGCTCAACTGCTGCGGTTGCGGATGTGTGAATGCCAGCCCGCAGTCCGGGCATCGATAAACATCAAAACCGTTCTTCGTTATAAGCACATTTGAAGCGACGCTTTGGCATATATTGCAAATTGGCGATTCCAGCACGGCCTCCTTGTTCTCCTGGCAGGATATTACTTGAAAATCGAATCCGGCAGGCCCGAATTGACCTTAATATCGGTATATTCAGTTTCGCCGGCTTTATCACCATCGGGGGCAAATAGTTCGATTACTGTCGGCATCCATATCACATCGTCAATTTTCTGTGGCTTTGAAAACTCTACCCTGGAAATCAGGTTATCCTCTCCATCGCGCTTTTCGAAACGCTTCAGCCAGAAGTGGTCCGCGTCGATCCAGGCGTAGTTTATTCTGTCACCAACAAGCCAGGTCAGCTTAACCTTGATCTCATTGTTCGCCAGCGCATCGGCATCGTCGACCACCTCGACCTTGCGACTGTCCCACATCAGCGGCGTCACAATGCCGAAATCAAGGGGCCTTTGCAATTTAGCGGGAGCGTGAGAGTAGTCGTCAGACCTGTTCATCTTGATCTTTGGAGCACGAAATATCTTTTTGCCACCCGCGATAATATACTCCATTTTGACCATCCCAAGCTTGGATTCTATGCGGATCTTGTCCGGAATCTTTATCTGAATGTTGGCCGTCTGAAACTCGTACATCCTCGCATAGCCTTCATCTACCTTTACAATGGCCTCTTTATTTTTCTCCTTGACAGTCAACGTTGCCGACAAATCGATAAGGTTTTTGCTTGCAGCCTCGATGGCCGTCCGAAGTTCGGCCTCGGTAGTCGGCACGGCTGCCGCGCACTGACTGGCTACAAAGGAACCGAAGATACATACAACGGCAATGCGTGCGATAATTCTAAACACTTGCCCGCTCCTTGTTTAATAATATTTCACAAGGCATCCTTATGCCCTGCTGCCTGATATGCTTTTATGATGCCGGCCCTGGATACTTGCCTGTCTCGCGCGATCAACACGACTGGTATTTTCATTGCCGCATCAGATTAATATATTAAGACTCAGATGCGTATGCGATATTGTCCAGCCAGTTGTTAATACGGCATACACAGTAAAAAGCTGCCGATTGGATCGAATCACTCCAACCAGGGTCGCAGGGCTTCTTCGATCTCTTCGGGAGTGATGGCTTTCATACAATCTATGTCTTGGCACGTCGGACGCCTCAGGCACGGGCTGCACGGCAAGCCTTTCGCGATCCAGATAAAGTTATCTTTTTTCTGAAAACATGTCCACTCGCTAGCGCCAAACAACCCAACTGAGGGCCGGTCGAGGGCTACTGACATATGCAGCAATCCGGTATCGACCGCGATGACCGCGTCGCTTTTCTCAATCAGCGCCCCTGCCTGCTTGAGGGTAGTCAGACCCGCGCTGACTACGGGCTTTGATTCGGCAGCATCCGCAATACTGCTAACTAGCGCAATATCCGCTTTGGAGCCATGAATAAGCGACCTGACGCCGTGTTTTTTGTAGAGGATATCGGCCAATGCTATCCATCCTTCGGGTGTCCAATGCTTATTTCTTCTTGTGGTTGCGACGCAAAAAGACACCACTTTTGTATCGTTCAGGCCTTTGTCGGCAAAAAAGCGATTAGCAAAATCTCGATCCTCGTCACAAATCGGCATATACATTTCGGTGTCTGTCGAATGCACGCCCAGAGGTTCGAGCAGGCCCAGATTTCTCTGCTGTATGCTAACAGGTCTGCTCCTGGTATCGTGCCTTTGAGTATAAAGCAGCCTTCCGCCTTCCCTTGCATCGGCAAATCCGATCCGATCTTTTGCGCCGGATACTAAACAGACAGCGGCGCTCCTTAACAGACCCTGTAGATCAACACTAACATCAATTCGTCTCGATTTAAGCTCCGACCGAAGTCCGTTTAAGCTTCTGACAAAACCTTTTGCGTCGCTAAAAAGTTGGCCGGATCGACTGCGGCTGGATACAATCACCTCATCAAGAAAAGGATTACCCACAACCACATCGGCGGATTTACGTTCGACCACCCACGCAATGTAACTCTCAGGAAAAGCCGTGCGCAAAGCTATTGCGACCGGCGTCGCCATCAATACATCCCCAATCGAGCTGAGTTTGACAATCAGTATTCGTTCAGGCGATTCATTGGACAATACGAGTAACCTCCGGGGAAGATTTCCATCTATCGTGAAGCCACAGCCATTGTTCGGGCAGCAGTCTTATAGCGTGCTCAATGGCATTGTTGATTAGTGAAGTCAGTTCTCGAACATCGCTTTGAGTATCTCCGCTTTGATCAAACTCTATGCGAGGGTAAAATGTCACCTTATACTTGCCGTCCGGCATTCTTGGCGCGAAAACGGGGAGAACGGAAGCTCCCGATTTGATGGCAAACAAAGCCGGGCCGGTGGCAGTCGCGGCAGGTCGGGAGAAAAAATCGACGAATATGCCCATCATATCGTGCTGGTCGGGCAAAATACCGAGGATTTGATTGCGTTTGAGGGCGCGCATCGCGCCAATGAGCGGTTGGGACTTATCAAAAACTCTGTAGCCGCCGCTCTCACGTATTCGTGAGGTTATGCCGGTCATTCCGGGATCATCGCTATCGCGCGCTATTACATTTACTTTGTAACCAAGCAAAGCCAGTTTGCGAGCCAGCAACTCCCAATTGCCATAATGCGCTGTTATCAGAATGCACCCGCGGCCATCGGCAAGCACCTTGTCCAACAGCTCGATCCCTTCGATATCAACCATATCGTGAATTTGATCCGGGCTAAGCGACAGGACATAAAAAAACTCCAATGCGCCTCGAGTGAAATGCTTGAAGCTGGTCTTGGCCATAGCTCGAATTTGCGCCTCGCTCTTTTCCTCTCCATATACATTGCGCAAATTATTCAAAGCGGTGTTGCGATAGCGGCTCGAAGCGCAGTAGAAAATCGAACCCAGAGCATTGCCGGCCACGCGCACAGACCCGGCGGTCCACAAATGAGAGGAAAGACTCATCCACCAGAAAGTAACGCGACCGACCAGCTTGATCAGGCGTTTTTTAAATGGAAGTCGAGCTATTTTAGCCGTTGACCCTTTTGGCGATGTGCTTTGCAAGTAGTGTTGTATCCTCTATATGTAATCTGATAGACAATGCATGCAGATTAGGAATCAGCTTTGGCTCGATCATCCGAGCCACATCCTTTTCTGTAGTTATAACAGCTTCAACTCCGTGAGCTTCAGCCTCGTCTATAATGTGTTTAATATCGCGCACGGTAAGCCGATAGTGATCGCTGAACACTATGCTTGCTTCCACCGAAGCGCGCAAGGACTCAAGCATCTCGATAA
>JAAYKE010000065.1 GCA_012522575.1 Armatimonadota bacterium
GTATATGGCCGCTGTGTGCTGAATGCCCATCGCGATGCACAAAGCATAGCCGATAACGCCGGTAACCAGCATCATCCCTATGCCGGCGATAAAAGAAGCGGAACCTGTGCTGCGTATGAGTTGAGGATCGAGTTTCAGTCCCACCACAAAGAGCAGCATAGCCAGCCCCATATCGGCAAAAATACGAAGCTGCTCGGTGGAGTGGATTGCGTTGAGACCTACAGGGCCGGCTGCAATTCCGACAATGATAAAAGCAATAAGTAGAGGCTGCCTGAACCTGACTGCTATAGCACCTGCAACTACCGCAGCAAACACAAGCAGAACGATCTCTTCAAAGACGCTATGAAAATTTAGTAGACTCATAAAGGCCCCAATAGTGGCGGGGAACGCTTCCGCGCTCGCGATTTGGGCGTTCGTCGTATCTTTCCGTTCCATGGTAACGATTGAATTGACGTCTGTCAACAGAGAAGTAACCGTCTCCATAGCCGAAATGGTGTTCACTGCCCTCTCGATTCCGTATGAAAAACGGACTTTTCGACGTTCATATTAAAAATTACCCTGCCTCGGATAAATCAAATGCAATTGTAAACAAAATATCATTCCGCAGGTTGTTGATGGCCCAATTGATGGGTAAAACGTATTGTGCAAATCCAGAAAAGGAGACAACGCTATTGACCAGAGAAGACTGTATCGAGTTTGCAGTACAAAACCCGGTATGCACGGTCGCAACGGTAGACGCAGACCAGCCTAAAGCGCGTATTTTTATGATGTGGCGGGCAGACGACAGTGGTTTTTATTTTTGCACTCGCACTAAAAAACGAGTATGCAAAGAATTGGAGGCCAACCCAAACGTCGAGTTGTGTTTCTACAAGCCCGGCGCAGACCCAACTGATATGGGAGCGATGCTGCGAGTTTCAGGAACTGCGGAGTTCGTAGATGACATCTCTCTTAAAGAACGGCTTCTTTCGGAGTGGGCATTTTTGAAGGAGATGGGTGTGACCGGAGCTGCCGACCCTGACTTGAGCATATTTCGACTGACAACCGGCAGGATGGATTACTGGACGTCGAACGGCGTCTGTGAAAATATCGAATCAGTGATATTGTAAAGAGAAAGATATTTTGTACCGGAATTGGTCGGGAGGAGGACTAAGCCTCCTCCTGATTTGCAGGTGTAACCGGCGGAGCCGGGGCTTGCGATTCGAAGCTGCCAACCACTTTTGCTTCGAGCGATTGGGCATATTCAGTTGCCAAAGGATCTACCTCGTTTAGCAACGCCAGATAATAACTGACATAATCCCCAAGGTAGAGGCCGTAGAACATCTTCTCAGTTATGGTCGCTCCCTGAACATCGGCGACGATAACATCGAATTGATCCAGCGTTTCTTCAACCGCGCTGACCAAATGAGCGTATGGGCTTCTCTCGATAGGATTGTGCAGCAGAACAATCCCGATTTCATCCGCTCTCCGGCTTATCAGTTCATAACCGGTAATATCTCCTGAGAGCAAATCCAGCACAGTGCCGCTGCATGCCAGCATTTTGCTGTTGGAACATATCTGGCTCTTCCATCTGCGAGCCACAGACGCAAGGTGTCCGCAGCAGCCATAGATCATCGGCAGTTTGCCGTGTAATCTATGAGCGATCTGCTTTGCCTTGTTGCGCACTGTCGGGTTTTCAAACCGAAGGACTTCCCGTGCGTTTTTCATCAGTTTGATTGCATGTGAGAGCTTTTCGACCTCACCTTTGACCAGCCCAAGCCGCTCGATGGTTACGATGATCGGCAAAAGCAAATATCCGAAAGCAGTTCTCAGCGGTTGTCCCGGCGGGATAGTAAACCTGCCGATCCCGTCCTTTGCGGCCTGTTCCATCAGGCGTCCGCTGCCGCTCAGGCAAATAACAGACGCTCCCCTGCTTTTTGCCGACCGCATATTTCGCAATGCGGAGTTGCTCTTGCCGGTATAATCCATTACTATGACGAGAGAATTCTCACCCACATACTCCGGCAATTTTACCCCGTCACCAGTGATGACAGGTATGCTGGCGTATTCGGAGAGAATAGTCGACGCCATAACTGCGGCGGTTGCAGAATCACCTATGCCCGTGATATAGACGTTATCAGGCGTAGTATCGAATGCTTCGAGCGCCAGGTTATTTGCTATGCCAAGCGCAGTTTCGCATTGCTCCGGCAATTCATTGATCAGCCGGAGCAAATTGCGTTTATCGATTTTCTGCATCCGGACCACATCATCCAAAATAGGTATCGGTTCCGTGGCCATATCCATGCTCCCATTATTTATTAAATCACTCTGCTGTGAACGGCAACAGGGCGATTTCTCTGGCTCTTTTTATAGCATGTGTTAACGTTCGTTGATGGGACGCACACGTCCCGGTAGTCCTCCGCGGCAGAATTTTGCCGCGTTCCGAAACGAATCTGCGCAGTCGATTGACTTGCTTATAGTCTATATACTCCACTTTGTCAACGCAAAACGAGCATACTTTTCTGCGCACCCTTCGGAATCTGGAGGGCCTGCCACCGCTATCTCGTCCTCTCGGTGCAGCCATTACGCTACCTCCATTATACACTGTCAGCATTTGGCAGCAGCCAATTACCTTCAGCATTTTTAAGTTTATTTGTAATTATCAGGATTACTCTTCGGCGAACGGGTCGTAATCCACATCCGCCTCGGCTATTGCGGGAGGCGGTTCCATCGGCGCCGGCTCTTCTTGAGGTGCGGCCACTGCATTGGGCTGCCCTTGACCGCCTTGCGACCTGTCCAGCCCTTGCACTGAATCCGCAACGACTTCTATCTTGTATCTTTTTTGGCCGTCCTGTTGGACCCATGAGCGCTGCTGCAATCTGCCTTCGACAGCGACCAATCGGCCCTTGGTGAGATAATTCGCCGCGAACTCAGCGCTCTGTCTCCAGGCGACCACATCGAAGAAATCGGTCTCTTTTTCCCCCGTTTGGGATTTGAAACGCCGATCCACGGCAATTCGCAAAGTAGTAACCGCGATGCCGTTTGGCGTATATTTGATTTCAGGGTCTGCGACCACACGGCCAATCAATGCAACAATGTTCATCTCGCCACCTCTTCCATTGCGTTACTCCGGCATTAGTTTATGTTCGCTGAAGTCTACTCGGTTGCTGGCTCAGGCTGCTCGCCGTCAGCCGCATCCTCAGCTACCGGTTCAGCTTGCGCGTCTTCATCGCTGGGTGTTTCCGATGCGGGCTGTTCTTCAGTTTGTTCGGTGACTTGCTCTTGCCCGGTATCCTGTTCCGGAGCCTGCTCGGCAACCTCTTCTGAGGCTTCCTCGGACACTGCCTCAGGAGCCTCTTGCGCTGCCTCAGCTTCCGGCTGCGGATGATCGATCCTGGAAGTATCAACGTGTTCCGGTTCGACTCTGGTGATCAGATGTCGGAAAACATCATCAGAGATTCGATATACACGGTCAAGCTCCCTGGTCACGTTCGGCTCAGCTTCGAAGAACATCAGGATATACAGACCCTCCCGACGTCCTTTTACCTCATAAGCCATCCGTCGCTTGTCCCAGCGCCCAACGGCACGGACTTCACCGCCCTGGTCGGCAACCAGTTTGGTATATTTAGCGATAATGGAATCGACTTGATCGTCAGTGAGATTTGCGTCGATGACATACATCGACTCGTAAAGACGTTTCGTGGTGTTCACCTCCCCTCGGCCTAAAATGGTTCCGATCACAAGTCGGAACGGAGAGTAGAGCCGACGCGAATATGCGCCAGCGGTCTTACTCAATTGTATATCCGCAAATCCTGCGGACAAGGCATTATACCACTACATCAACCCATCTGCAAGCAAAAATTGGCGTAATCTGTTGTTTTAGTCCCTCGGATTACTGGTGTGCTATAATTCACACAGGTCGTCTAAACTAATAAGACAATCTGTCGATGACATTACCCGCATGATCGGATACAAGCCGTAAGATGGCGGGAATCATAAGCCATTGCATCAACCCTTTAATCTAACTAATGGCTTCCCTGCTATGGTATTTTGAACCCCTGCAGTAACTTGCAGGCAATCGGGTTCTATTGTCAAGCTTTTCGCGTTCGCAGGAAGGGAGTGCGAGCACATAATTGAGTCCATAGGAGACTAATATGCGCAGGACTATCGCTTTCATGTTTCCAGTGATTGTAATAGTTGCGTTATTTGTTGCGCAAAGCTGTTTTAGGTGCGGTTCCTCCACTTCCAATGGGTTATTGTCCGGAGCCGGCCTAAGGAATGCCGGTTCAGTCAGGCTGGTTCTAGTTGCTGGTCGTCAAGTTACAGATGAAACAATGATTCGCGACCTGTACGCTGTAGTGGAACAGCCGGAGAGAGACTATATCAGCAAACTTGCAAGAAACAGGCAGATAGCGTTCGTTGGCAGAAACGGGCGGGTAGCCTATCTGTCTTACAGTGATGCTGGCGATTTGACTGATAGCCGGGGTTCCAGCAGTTTTATGAGTTTGCTTTGGCAAGTTTTCAGCGATACTGCCAGTCAAAAACCCACTCATATTCCTATCGACAATCTCTCCCATATACGAGTGCAACTTCCGGGCAAATCAACAGCGCTTTCGGCTGAATCAAACGAACGCTGGAGATCGATTCAGCAACCCACAACAAGGCTGCTTCAACAATGGAGTCCAAACAACCTGAGTGGCTGCAAGCGATTTCGACAACGCCAGATTGACGATTTGTCAAGTAAATTCATCGAAGTCAAAATGTCTCGTCCGATGAGCTTTGAAACTCTAATCGTTCCGCGCAATTTTGAATGGTGGCCGCCTCCAAAAAATGTTGAAACTCGCACCAGATATGAGGAGATCAAGTGCGAGATAGTACGCATAATCAGCATCAATCCAGGCGTTATACGACTGGCATTCAATCGAATGGGGACCAGCAACTGGGTTCTTTCAAGCGTTGTTGGGACAAAGGAGTTTCTTGGGTACGGCACGCAGGGACAATCCAAATTAGGCCCGGATTTATTTCAAGAAGTAGTCTCAGAGATAAAAAAACAATAGCAGGATTAAGCTCTTGTGTTTCGGGAAACCCTGAAGCTGTCTCAAAAGTCATTTGGCGGAAGCGCATTCTGAAAAACGGCTTGCGAAAATGGTCGAGAAGTGGCCTCTCGCGGCTTTTTGGACTTCTGGAACGTCCAGATCCTGACCAAAATATCCTGTTCAGGGACTTATGAGACGGCCTCGGGGTTTCCCGAAACAACAAAGTCAGTATCATCCATGCCCATTCCGCTACACTCCTCTCGTTTCATCAGATCTATCTCTGTTCCGGCAGCCAGGCACGGGAACCGGGACTGGCCGTATTATTTCATTTGTTTCGGGATGTCCGGGTTGGGTTGGTTGCTCCGAGTACAATCTCACGAGCGTATGAAGAAGGTCTGATCTACAAATCCCTCGTCATCAATATGCACCCACAGGCAACACGATGGCCATATGCTACCATAACGCACTATTCTGCCCGTCTGGAATCTCCGAATACTCCTGGGGATGTAGTTTACAGGAGCAGCGGATTTCGCTGTCCAGATTCCCCTAGGAGGCTCTCCCCAAGCCTGCGTAGCTTCCGTCAAAGTCATCCCTGTATGCACTACCAATCTCAACTCATGGTCACGGATGAAATAACTCTGCCTTATTGTCGCCAGACTAAGCCAAACGAGCCAAACCATAAGCAAAAGCACTCCGACAGCATTTAATAGTCTCTTTGCAGTCACTACAGTTCGTGCCTCCCGGTACTATGCGACGTGTAACACGACGCGCATAAAACAGTATGCGAGCTTATCATCACCTTCGTTGTTTCGGGAAAGGGATTTCTCGAATTTCTATGCGTCGGAAGGCTTTTTTGCCCGACGCATAGAACTTTTGAGCACAAGCACTGCGTCAAAAGAAGTCACTTGCAGTAAACACTCGATAACCCACCACATCTCCCTTAGCATCCAAGAACACGTATGCGTACCATAGCCCTCTGTTTCTGAATGACATATGGCGATATACGTACACGTTTGATATTCTGTCGGGCGACCGCACATATCGCGCTACCCAGGGATAGCTAAGACGATCCATGCTTTCCTCGCGAATTGGCTTGCCAAGGAGGCGCTCAACGATCTGTTCATTGCTGTGTTCTTGGCACGCTATCGTAACTGTATTATACCAAGTCGACCAATCTGTCAGATCATGCAGGTTCCATAGTCGATACTCAACATACAACACCCACAAGATAGCAAGTAGGCCACAGCATATTAGCAAGAGACGTCTGGTCATATATCTCCACACTTTCCGCCAAGGCTATCATTCTATACGTCGGGAGGCTTTTTTTGCCCGACGCATAGAATCACAAATTGTATCAGTTCCGCTTGAAGCTCAGTATAATCGACTCAATGGTGGGAAAACCCAGTAACGGAATCGCCACCAATAACCACAGGAACCCTTCTGCCGTTACTAAAAGCACAAGAGTGCCGAGCAGCAACAGATAACCGTATATTAGCGCACATTTACGTGCGACAAACGGCCAATACCAAGTGAGTGGAATAAGCACAAGGGACGGCAAAGCGCCGACCAGCAGTAGGAAATAGCCAGGTTCAGGTCCGAATTCATTCCTTGGATTATACAGGAAAGCCGAAGCATACCAAGTTAGCAAACCTGTATACAAAATGCGCCAAATCAAATATGACCACAAACGCATACCTATTCTCACTGCAGCCGGTTCCTGAATTCTTATAGCGCCTTATGTGTCTTGCGACTTAAATATATTACCAACGGAATAGAAATCCCGCAATACAGCACAGCCCTTCCGTTATTTCTCCATCGCAACGCGTAAAATGCGTATGATCTCTGTGCGGTAGCGATTAGGTTTATCTGCCTCAGCCCAGTCCAACGCCGTCCGGCCGTCTTCATCTCGTGCCTGCACATCCGCATGTTTCAAAAGAAGCAGCCTGACAAAACCGGGATTCCCGGTTGATACCGCATAATGCAAAGGAGTCGCGCCTGTTGAAGTCCTTATATTTGGATTTGCGCCGTGTGTCAGCAGCACGGACGCTGTGTCCCAATGATCGTGAAGTTCAGCGATGAGCAAAGGCGTATCGCCGAAGTCAGTTCGCGCTTCGATATCTGCTCCAGTAGCAATAAGACGGCGCACAACGCCGGTGTAACCTTTCTGAACTGCATAATGCAGAACCATATACTTGTATTCGTAAGCAGCATTCACATTAGAACCGGAAGCCAGCCGACTAACTGCCGTCTCATCGCCAACAAGCACGGCGGACAGCAGATCGTGCTTAGCGCCGTTGGAAAGCAGCCACATCCCTACTGCTTTGTGGTCTTCCATAAATGCTACAGTGAGAGGGGTTCCTCCAAGACGATCTTTTGCATCTATTCGTGCGTCGGCGGCAACTAAGGCCTGCACAGCGCTAAGATGGCCTGAACCCGCAGCAAAGTGAAGAGCAGTTACACCATCAGAGGTCATCGCATTCAGATTTGCGCCTGCCGCAACCAAAAGCCTGATTGCAGAGTCGCATCCCCCCTCCGCGGCGAACATCAAAGGCGTCACCTTGTCCTTGCCCAACGAATCTACCGTGGCTTTCTTTGCCAGCAGCATCTTGACAATTTCCGCTTTGCACACACCCGCTGCACAATGAAGCGGACTCAAATCCATTAGATCCTCCTTGGCATCAACGTTAGCCCCGCTGGAAATGAGCAAAGCTGCTACTCCAACTTGAGAATGTGAAGCGGCAAGATGCAGCGGCGTTTCACCGGTTTTATCGCGAACGCTTAGGTCGGCGCCCTTCGAAAGCAACAGCGATACGACCTCTTCCATTCCCTTAGTCGAAGCTATGTGAAGAGGCGTCATTTCGATCAGAGGCGCAATGATATTTATATCAGCTCCGGCTTTTATCAATTTCATCGCCAATTCAGATTGACCGCCTGTCAAAGCGGCATTAAGCAGAGTCAGTCCTGTTGAATTTTTAGCATCAATATCCACTCCGTTTTGCAAAGCGTTGAAAACGGTCTTTGCGTCACCGGTTTGCGCTGCACACCAGATATCAGAATCCAGGGCTTGGGTGTGGCCGGACCCGACACACAGGACTGTTGCAAGTAACATACATGCAACCATCGCCTTACATCTGCTCGCAATGCGAATATTCATTTGGTCCTCCTGTCCGGGAAATATTCAGGTCGCCCATTACATCAACCATGACACTTGACCGATGCCGTCTGTCCTATCTCTTCTCCCGGTTCTGTTGATGATCCACAGGTTGAAGTGGCGGGAAATCAGGATAGGCTTCGCCGCCTCCCTTTTTGACTTCCAGAATATTTAGAGTATGTCGCTGGGAGATGTACCCAGGTTTGTCTACAATGATGCGATGTTGACCGGGTTTGAGCCAGATTATGTATAGATTAGAATCTGATAATGATGATATATGCCTGGGCTTGGCTGGTTTGCCATTAACCTTGACAGATACATCCCGTCCGCCGGGGCGTATCGAGAACATTGCCTGTACATGGTTGCAAACGAACCAGTATAGTAACGTCGCTATAAGAACCCCACCAATTAAGATGATCAGAAGTATTTTTAGCGCCTTTTTCAGCATGATCAGTTCCACCTGTTTTGCAGAAGAGCAACGAGTTGTCCCGTTTTCAGTTTAGATGCGTCGGCAAGACGGCCTCTCGACGCATAGAAGCCGCGCTATGTTTGCCTCCGATCTGCTATCGCGCTGTCGCTCCTTTGCGCAAGCGCCTGGTTATGCACAAAAGGTCACTCACGGCGTAGCCAGTGCTCAGTCTTTTCCCCATTTCCAAGGATGGTTTATTGCCAGTACTACTGCCGATGAGATGGTCAGCAAACTCAAGATCACATCAACAACGTCTGGGGCAACATCAGATGAGAAGACCCCGAACAAAAGCAATGCCGAAATGGCAATGGCGTTTATAAGAATCCACCACCACCCAATTGACATACGATACCTCAAGCATACGCTGCCAGCAATCAGCAGTATGCCGTATAGTGTAAAGCTGAAACAACCAAAACGGACATCCGACACTGTAAACTGGTCAACCAATATGATCATTACTCCGAATATTAAGAACATTGCCGATACAATATTTAGCCACATTGATATACCACCTCCAGTCCGTCGATTCTTTTTTATTTCCGGAAACCCATCACTGTTATTTCGGGAAACCCTTTTTCCGGGACTACGGAACGGGTAATGACCATAACTGACAAAGCCACAGCCGGGTATTCTGGTCCAAGGCCAGAATTAGCTTAAGAATAATAAAGCGCAAACAGGAATATGTTGCCCACCAGTATCAACGAGCTGAAAACCAACAGCACAGAAGCGATAATTCTTTCGGTTGGCGAATAATATGCTTCTGCTCCGCCACGTAACCGACGCAACCTGTAGGTTGCCGTGGCTAAAAACCCAATGGCCGCGATTCCTGCGCAACAAGATGCAACCAAACTGACTAGATTAAGGTGCTTGTTCCCGAAGTAGATCAGGCATTGCACCAACGACAGAACTATGCCGATGCGCAGCAGTGACTTTATCTGTCGCGCCTGAGCATTATCGTCTGACATATCCTCATCTCCCCGCGGAAGCACTAGTTCCCGGAAACGGTAACCATGTTCCAACCGTAAGGGTCAATACGATCAGCTATTTTCCAATAGCGTCTGGTCTTTATATCAAAGCCCACAAGTCGAGATTGCATCCGCTTTAAACCGATTAAATATTCGACAATGATATAGCGTCCGGTTGAATCGTATGCAGCGCCGACCAGACGTTCTTCTCTTCCAGCCGATATAATAATGTGCTCTGCCGTTCCAGTAGCACAATCTACCATATATAAACCGTAATCCTTGTCCCCTCTTGCGACTACTGCTAATGTGCCATCTTGAGGAGACCACGAATATGATGAACATTTACCGGGCAAAGGCCATTTCTGTTTTGTAACACGGTCGACCAGGGCGGTATAATATCCGCCATAACGGGCCACATAATACGACAACTGATATCGTCCGTCCGGAGACTGTGCAGGAGGCCAATCCTGACCGAAGGTCAGTGTCCATTTACCAGTATTCACGTTTATAGTAGGTATTCTGCCGAAGCTGGTCAGTGCTGCAACCTGCCTTGTATTCACCCATTCAATTGCTCTCACGTCCGCAATAGGACTCTCGAGAGGCCGACGCACCAGTTTCCCGGAGTTGATTATCAGTAAGGAAGTCAGTTCCCCTCCTTCATTATAAGCAAGACACACTCTGCCCTTGTCGTCGACAGCAGGCTTACACGTCAGAGAACTGCGGGAATTTAGTGGAATCGCTACGGGAGAATGCAGTTCATCCCCGTATATATCGACTTCCCGCAGCCAGGCAGATCCCGACGCAAAAGCCACATAAACAACCCGAGTATTCCGCTTGGCTGAATCACTTACCGCAGGACGCTTGTCAAAATTGGCGCGCAATGTCCATATAATCAATGTGCCTACCAATGCGGCCAGACAACAATATATGGCTATTTTACGTCTTTTCATTGTATGTGCTTCTCTTTGTTGTTTGTTATTTCGGGAAACGCATCACTACGCACGCCAACCCTCATATCCTGAAATACATGATGGAATCTTTATCTGTTATATAATACTTCTACAAAATCAAATGCAACCCTCCTTGTTCGGTCAATTGTTGGATATATATTGGCATGAATCAATTCGTTTTTTGGCGAACTATCAACCCTGCCTGAGATAAGTGTTCGCAATCCGGCCACCGAAAGGCAGAGAGCTAATCGCAGCTTGCAGTCAAATGATAATCAGGACAAATACATAGACGGCAATCGACACGCAGCGAATATTGCTAATTAAAGTGAGCTGTTACGACGCCGTCGACCTCCTTTTAGACCTCGACATTTGCAAGTTAGCATGGCATAATGCTTGTTGGGAGTCCAAAATTAACCGCAACTATTGATTTCCGGGGGTGACCGGGACAGTGCGGCTCTAGTGCGGGTCGCAGCGGCCCGGCATGGAGGCGACCGCATGATATATAGAGTTCCGGCACAATCACTATCCCGCAATTTTATCACGCTTGTAATGTTGTGCGCGTTGGCGACAGGTTTTATGTCGAACGCCGGCTATTGCGTGCCCGCGTGTCCGCAACCTTTAAAAGCTACGCAGCCAGGCGGCAAGATAATCGCGGTGCATCTCAAAGGCGATGAGAGATGCCACTGGAACGAAGACGACTCCGGTTACCTCGTTGCCAAATCTCAAAAAGCCGGCGGTTGGGTCTATGCCGTGGCGCAAAACGGCTTGATAGAACCTACCTCCTACCTGGTTGGATCGATAAATCCCGAAATGCTGGGGATTTCCAGAGCTGAAGCCCTCAAGTTGAAGCCGATTGATAAGGAATATAAAGACCCGATTTCGTCTGCTGACATGTCTGCAAATGTGATTACCAGCGGCACGATGAAAAACCTGGTGGTGCTGGTCAACTTCTCTGACCTCACAATACCATACTCACGTCAGCAATACGATGACCTGTTCAATAAGATCGGATATACCTACGATGGCGCGGTTGGCTCGGTGAAAGACTTCTACCACGAAGTATCCTACAACGCGCTCACCGTTGATTCGGTCGTCGTAGAACCGGTGACTTTGGACTATGGCTATGCTTATTATGGCGGAAACGATAGTGGAGGTAACGATCGCAGGCCAAGGGAGATGGTTCAGCACGCGCTGGCTAAGCTGGCAGCTACAGGGTTCAATTTCCAGCAAGTAGACTCGGATGGCGACGGATGGGTAGACGGCCTGACCATAATTCACGCGGGCGGCGGCGAGGAATACTCCGGCAACGACGAAGACTATATCTGGTCTCATAAATGGCAACTTCCCTCGACCGTGACCTATAACGGCGTGAAGATGAGAGAGTATCACACGGAACCTGCACGGCGGGGATTTGACAGCTCGCCGTCGAGCCAGGGTATCACACGCATTGGCGTAATCTGTCATGAGCACGGTCACTTTCTCGGTTTGCCCGATCTTTATGACACGACCTATGCCAGCAAGGGTGCAGGGGATTTCTGCTTGATGGCGGGAGGAAGCTGGGGTGGCAATTATGGTCACAGGCCGACGCATATGAGCGCGTGGTGCAAAGTCGAGCTGGGCTGGGTTACGCCGACGTTGGTCTCACCCAGTGGAACGCAATCTATCAGCACCGTTGCCACCAACCCACAGGTGTATAAAGCAGAAACCGCGTGTGGCTCGAAACAGTATTTCCTTATCGAAAACCGGCAGGGCGTGGGGTTCGACGCATCGGTGCCGGGATCGCTGCGAGGACTTCTTATATGGCACATTGATGATAACAAATCGGACAACGACAACAAAACTCACTACATGGTGGACCTCGAAGAAGCAAGCTGCACACAGCACTTAGAGTTGCCTACAGACGTTAATAATAATAAGGGTGACGACGCCGACTACTTCAGAGCAGGCAATGCAACCAGCTTCAACTCCACGACTTGCCCTGACAGCAAGTGTTATTCCGGCGCTGTAAGTAACGTTAATATAACAAACATAAGCGCAACTGGTTCAGTGATGACGTTCGATTCCTCGACAGGCTCTCCTGCTACGATAACAACACATCCCGCGAACGCAACCGCATATCCGGGTCAAATAGTGAAATTTTCAGTGGCGGCTGTCGAGACTGGGTTATCTTATCAGTGGCAGCGCAGTATCAACGGCGGCTTGACGTATGCAAATGTGACTTCTGGCACTGGCGCAACTTCTAATACTTACGCAACTGCACATACACTCGTCTCAGAAAATGGTTACAAATACAGATGCGTGGTGTCTGTCAACAACGGTCCTCCGACAAACTCCAACGCAGCTACTTTAACGGTGAAAGACTGGTATACGCTGCTTTATGAGGACTTCGAAGATAGCTGGGGTGATGGAGCGCCAAGCAATTGGACATATACATTCGAGAGCGGAGATACCAAATGGGCGCGCAACTCAGGGGATCAGAGAAATAATGGAGCGGAGATAGGAAATTATAACGCGCTGCTTTATCACTCTGGCTTTAGCGATCACGAGACTTATCTGGTTACTCCGAAGATACAGTTTGCAAGCGCGGTAGCGCCGGCGGTGTTGGAGTTCTATCATAAACAGCCCGCGTGGGGCAACGATCAGGATACTCTACACGTCTATTATAAAACCTCTTTGGCACAGCCGTGGACTCTGCTTGAAAGTTATACATCCGACGTGCAGGAATGGACTAAGCGCAGCATAACGCTGCCTGACCCATCAAATGATTATTACATCGCATTTTTAGGAACCGCTCGGTATGGCAGGGGAGTTTGTATTGATGAAGCGGGGGTGTGGCAAGATAAGTGTGACCTGGTTGATATAACCTCGCATCCTGCAAGCGTGCATATCTGCCCGGCGTCTGCTGCTTCGTTCTCTATCACTACTTCACCTGCAGCATCGCACTACCAATGGCAGAAACTGCCCGTCGGAGCCAGTGAGTGGGTAAATGCCGGGTCGAATAAGAATAATTTCAGTTTCATAACCTCGCCTAACGACAATGGGCTAAAAGTGCGATGCCTGGTGACTAATACGTGCGGGACGGTAGCTTCCAACGAGGCTACGATCACTTTCAAAGCAGCGACCAGCATCATTACTCAGCCGGTCAATCAGACGGTATATGCGGGTGATACGGCCGTGTTTTCCGTGGTTGCCACAGGGGAAGGGACGCTATCTTATACCTGGATGACAAAAAGCGCGCAGCAGCAATATTGGACAACCCTGCCAAACACTACCAGCACACTGAATTATACAGCAACTGCGGCTGATAACGGCAGATTATTTCAGTGTCGGGTCAGCAGCGGATGCGGTTACGCCAGTTCTATTCAAGTGACGCTTACCGTAAATGTCGAGTTGTCGATTCCTGAAGTAAAGCTGTTGGCCGATCAGGAACCTGTTGAACTGCTGGCGAAGGCTGTAACGTATCTGACGAATCAGTATTTTTATATAGAAGAAGATAGTCGAATCTCTGGAATCAGGGTCGATTACGCGTCACACGGACTGATGATCGGCGACCGGGCGGATGTTATTGGGGTTATGTCAACCAATGCCAACGGGGAACGCTTTGTCGATGCGTCTTCAGTGATTAAAAACGGCGGCGGTGTGATCTATCCATTGTTGATGGTTGGCTCATCTGTCGGCGGACAGGATTGGTATTTCGATGCAATATCGGGCGCCGGTCAGATGGGATTTTTGCATACAACGGGATTGAATAACGTTGGGTTGCTGGTGAAGGTGGCAGGCAAGGTCGTCAGTCGAGATACTGGCGCAGGCACGATTTGCATAGATGACGGCTCCGGATCAGCTGCAGAAAGCTGCCTTACCGTGCTGATCAGCCCTATGATGGGATTGCCTGATGAGGGCGATATGGTGGCAGTTACGGGCGTGTCCTCTGTTGCTACGTTTGATGTTCGTAAACGAGTGATCTTGGCCAGAGACGTGCAGGTTATACCGCAGTCAGAGCCTGAGTGATAAAATATCGCTTGCGATTCTTTAAACATAGGAGATGGTGATGGGAATTGAGCTGATGGTTGCGGCGTGCTTGTGCGCGTTGCTGGTCTGCGCGGCGGAGTTTCGGGGAGCGTATATCACAACCTGGAGTGCGGGATTCAGGACTCCTGAGGAAATCGATCTGACGATTGAGGCTGCCGAGGCCGCTGGGATAAATGCGCTGGTGGTGGAGGTGCGCAAGACGGGGGATGCGTATTATCGCTCCGATATAGAACCGGTTGCGCCCGAAGCGCCTGCGGGGTTCGACCCGCTTGCATATACCATAGAAAAAGCGCATCCGAAGGGCATTGAGGTTCATGCGTGGCTGGTGGTCTATCGAGTGTGGAAGGGCAATGAAAAGCCCGATCCAAGGCATATTCTGACCGGGCATCCGGAGTGGAAGAGTCTTAATTTTCAGGGTGAAGATGAGCCTGAAGAGGGAGTCTACATCGACCCGGGCGTGCCGGAATATCAGGAATATTTCGCGGATTTGTGTGCGGATATCGCCCGGCGCTACAATGTGGATAGTATTCACTATGATTATGTCCGGTATCCTCATAAGAATTGGGGCTACTGCCAGATAGCGCTGGATCGGTATTATGCCGAGACCGGGGCGACTCAGCGGCCGGAAATAGACGACCCAAAATGGCAGCAGTGGAAGCGGGACCAGGTTACTTCACTCGTGAAGCTGACCAAAGAGCGCGTCAAGGCTGCTAATCCGAAGATGAGAATACAGGCCTCGACGATTCCGTGGGGGAATTGCCCGGAGAACTTCGAGGACTCCAGCGCATATAAGGATTGTTGTCAGGATTGGCGGATGTGGATGGAGAAGGGGCTGATTGATGAGAATTGCCCAATGATATACGCCAATGAATCCGATGAGACCAGCGCAGCGCGTTTTCGCAAGTGGGTGGATGGAGCGGCAAGGTGGAGCTATGGGCGACCGGTGTATGTGGCGATAGGAGCGATGCGGAATACGACGGAACAACTGTTAGGTCAGATTGATGTTGTGCGGAAGGCTGGGCTGCAGGGGTTTGTGTTGTTCGAGTTTAATCAGTCGGAGCACCGGCCAACGCGGGCTAAGGAGCTGGGCGAGGGGTTGCGGAGATAGGCAGAGAAGGAAAAACGCGAAAGGGCGAAAAGAGCGAAAACCAGAGATAAATTGCATTGGTGAGCGAAGTGGCCAGACCTCTGTCCCGGGCATTTCAGATATAAAGCGGCGATTCGGAGGTCGGTCTGGCGGTTGGAAGTTGGAGATTAGAAGTTAGGTAATGATGCTACCTATGCTATTCACATTAACCGATAACCGTGAACCGCAAACCGTCAACCGAAAAGGCCGATTTCTCACTGCGTTCGAAATGACGGGAAGGGCGATCGGAATGATAGGGAATGAGGGTTATGACTTTGTGCTTTTTTAAGATGCTATTGGCTGCGTTTCTTCTTGCACTGCTACCACTCAGCAGTTTTGCAGCCTCAAATGACTTTATTCGTAACATTAAAGACTTCGGCGCTAAAGGGGATGGGGTTTCTGACGATACTGCTGCTTTTCAGAAAGCGCTGGATGACGCTGGCGAGGCTGGCGGCGGGATAGTGCGGGTTCCGGCCGGCAACTATATGATTAAAACCCATCTCAACATCCCCGCCTGCGTGACGCTTGAGGGCGTATGGACCGCGCCGCCGTGCCCGATAAAAACCAAATCGCCTGTAGCGTCATCGACTCAAAACACATCCGATAAGACATGGCTCACGGGCAGCGTGCTGCTGGCTGTTGAAGGCGCAGGAGACCCTGACGGCACGCCATTTATATTATTGAACACCAACTCGACCCTTAAGGGAATGAC
>JAAYKE010000066.1 GCA_012522575.1 Armatimonadota bacterium
AACTCATCGACGTATACTTCTCTCACGGCGTGTTCCTCCTTTTGCATTCGTGACAATCGCATCTTAGAGAGAGGAATGCGCCTTACCTACCTCAGCTCGATTTTACACACAACATTGTACGCTACCGATCTCCAAACCTCTTTGCCGATGAGCCTGCATTTCGCAAGCATACAGGGATAAGGGTTAAAAAGGACGATTGGTCACTTTCGGTGCATTGAACTACTGGTCTTTTCGCACCATTCCATATTGAGGGATATTTTTTAGTAGTTTTTAGCTTATATACCGAGGATATTTGCTGTTCTGAGATGAATAAGCAGACATTTGGTTGACATGAGCCTAACCAGGGGCTATGATATAGCCGATACCCAATATGGTAACTGAGAATTGGTTATCATTATAGAGGAGCAGAAATGAGATTAGCTCAAGGATGTCTAGCAGGTATTTCTGCGATGGCATTTTGCTTGTTATTCCTGGTGTCAGAGCCATTAGCTGCTCAGGATGCAGCACCGGCAACCCCGCCGGCAGCACAACAGGCAACGCCAGCGGAAGCAACGCCATCTGCGCCCCCTGCGACTGCTCCGGCAGATACTGCTGCCACAGGATCCTCTGCGCAGGCAAAACCCAATGATAAAACAAAACCTGCCGCGCCGGCTCAGACTGCGGCTCCCGCAGTCAGTCAGATAACTCAGGCTGCGGTTCAGGCGGGAGTGCTCAAAAGCGCCAGTCGGATCAATCAGGTGGTCGGTTTTTTGGCGGGTAAACACAAAAGCTCAGCTTATCTATTCACGCCGAAAAGCAACCCGGACATCAGCGTGTTTTCTGTATCCCTTGGCGTTCATACAGTTGCGGGACAACAACAATATGCCAGCGCGAGCTTTGTTCCATTGGCAACCGGCGTATCCGCAGCGGTCTACGACACTGTCGAATACTCAGACAAGCCGCCGGCGGAACTTGAAAAGGGTCTTTTCAAAAACCTGCGACGAAAAGGGACGATTGGAAAGGACATCATCGCCCTTGACGCAGGGCCGGTTACTGTTTTTCTGATGCCTGCCGGCACGGGGTCGGTGGTCATAAAGAAAGAAGTCGTTCAATAGTATTTTCTACAAGGAGGTGGATTGTATGATTTTGTGCTTTCCAGCAGGAAAGCATAAAGAACAGGTTACTAAGTCGCCATAATTCGGGTAATAACCGAGCGGCAGGGCAGATGCACGCAATCTCGCGTGGCTGCCAAACCAGATCATACTAACAAGGAGGATCTTAGAGTATGAAACGTATGTTTTTATTAGGAGTAGCATTGGTGGCAGTATTGTCACTTTGCCAGTTTGCTGCATTTGCAGACACTGCTGTCATTGTCGATGACGGCACTGATGCCTGGGCATACACCCAAGACGGCGCTGGAACGGGCACTGCTTCAGAAGGCCAACCGAACGTATATCTCGGCTCCGATGGCTTCATAGAGATTGAAGCGGATGGCCACGTCTCTGTTGATGGAGACAGCGTGTCTATTGATGGCGCAGGCGGATCGATATTTATCGGCAATGTCTCTGGAGGGGGAGTGCAAATCTCTGGCGGCCCTCTGAATGCGACAGGTGGAGCTACCATCAGCGGTGGAGCGACCATCAGCGGCGGAGCCACTGTCAACGGCCTGCTGGCAGCCAACAATGACGCCGAAATCGATGGCTACCTTTGGGTTGGCGACGGCGCGTACATCAATGAGTATCTTACCGTAGATGGTGACGCCGACGTCTATGGCGACCTTTGGGTTGGCGAGGACGTCGAAATCGAAGGCAACCTTTGGGTTGGCGACGGCGCGCACGTCAATGAGTATCTTGACGTTGATGGCAGCCTTTGGGTCACCGAGGATGCTTGGATTGATGGCAACACTAATTTCGGTTACAACCCCGAAACTGACAGTGCTTACGCTACTATCGACGACAACGGTAACATCTGGACATCAGGCAGCGCTCGGATTGAAGGCGGAGCCAGCATTTCCGGTGGTATCAACAATAACAATGGTGGAATTACCAATGCCGGCCGCATCAGCGGCGTATTTGACGGCATAGCTGATATGGATGCTGTCAACGTTCGACAGTTGCGTGGTCTGGAGACCAAGCTCAGCGCTGGTATCGCTTCCATCTCTGCACTGGCGTCTATTCCTCCTCCAATCGATGGCAAGACTTATGCCGTCGGCGCTGGAGTTGGACATTACAATGGCGAAACTGCAGTGGCGGTTGGCGTTAGAGCCATCCTGCCGGACAGCGGCGTCAGCGTAAGCGCGGGTATGGGATTCTCTTCCAAGAGCTGCCCTGCCGCCAACGCGGGCGTGAGCTTCAGCTTCTAATTCTAAGCTGACTTTCTATGGGGCTGCAGAATATCGCGGCTCCATTCAATTTATCCCTCGATTTTACTCTCCCCATCAGCAATTCATTTTTTGTGACATCTCAATCGTTGACCGTCAACGCCCACTGTGCTAACATATACAGACACTTTTTCTTAATGTGGCCAGGGCAGGCAGGCTGTGATCCCGCCGGGTGTAAATTGGCGGTGATGATAATCTGAACCGGTCGCAGGCCGCACGAGTATAAGCTATAAGTCACCCGTCTCTTGACACAAGCGGCGGGCCGTGCTTTTGTGGAGGTAAGCTGTTGAAAAGCGATGCTGTACGTACTGGAATAGAGCGGGCGGCTGCACGATCGTTGATAAAAGCGATGGGTTACACCGATGAGGAGATGTATCGGCCTCTGATCGGCGTAGCGAACTCCTGGAACGAAATTGTGCCCGGACACATTAACCTCGACAAAATTGCCGGCGCAGTGAAAGCGGGAGTGCGAATGGCGGGCGGGACTCCGATGGAGTTCGGAGTCATCGGCATGTGCGACGGAATTGCGATGGGACACGAGGGTATGAGATATTCCCTAGTGACAAGAGAAATCATCGCCGATTCGATCGAATGCATCGCCAAAGCGCACGCTTTTGACGCGCTGGTGCTGATTCCCAACTGCGATAAAATCGTTCCCGGCATGCTTATGGCGGCGGCGCGGGTGAACATTCCGACCGTAGTCGTCAGCGGCGGGCCGATGATGGCCGGCAGGTATAAAGGCAGAAATATCTCAGTCACGCAGATGTTTGAGGGAGCCGGAGCGCTGATCAGCGGCAGCATCACCGAGGACGACCTGTGCGAAATGGAAAACGAAGCCTGTCCCGGCTGCGGCAGTTGTGCGGGAATGTTCACTGCAAACTCGATGAACTGCCTCACCGAAGCGATCGGCATGGGATTGCCCGGCAACGGCACTATCCCGGCGGTGCATGCGGCGCGCATCCGACTGGCAAAATATGCCGGCATGAAGGTGATGGAGCTGCTCGAAAAGAACATCAGGCCGCGCGATATTATGACAAAAGCGGCTTTTGCCAACGCTCTGGCAGCAGATATGGCTCTTGGATGCTCCACAAACACCACGCTGCATATCCCCGCAATCGCGCACGAAGCCGGGGTGCCATTTGCTCTCGATTCTCTAAACGAAATCAGCAAACATACGCCACACCTTACGACTCTCAGCCCTGCCGTGGCACATCCCGAATTGATGGAGGGCGATTCATGCCAGCAGGCGATACATCATATTCAGGACCTCGACGAAGCCGGCGGCATACCCGTGGTGCTCAAAGAACTTAGCAAAAAAGGGCTAATCGACCTGAACGTCAAAACCGTAACGGGTCACACGCTGGGCGAAAACATAGCGGCAGCAGTCAACAGAAACTCCGATGTTATCAGACCGGCTGATAATCCATATCACGAAGAGGGCGGCCTGGCAGTGCTCAAAGGCAACCTCGCTCCGGATGGATCGGTCGTAAAGCAGTCGGCTGTTGAGCCGGAGGCTTGGGTGTTCGAAGGCCCGGCAAGGGTATTTGAGTGCGAAGACGACGCGGTCAAAGAGCTTCTTGCGGGCAAAATAAATAAAGGCGAAGTGATCGTTGTGCGCAACGAAGGGCCGAAAGGCGGGCCGGGTATGCGCGAAATGCTTACCGCAACCGCGACGGTGTCCGGTATGGGAATGGGAAAAGATATAGCTCTCATAACTGACGGGCGTTTTTCCGGGGCCTCCCGAGGCGCCTGCATTGGCCATGTATCTCCCGAAGCCGCATCTGGCGGGCCGATTGGACTGCTTCGAGAAGGCGATATTATATCTATTGATATTCCAGGCAAACGACTGGATGTCAAGCTCTCAGATGAGGAGCTTGCGGCGCGGCGAGCGGAGTGGAAAGCTCCTGAGCCGAGAGTGAAGGAGGGGTATCTCGCGCGTTACGCGCGGATGGTCTCCTCGGCTTCAACTGGCGCGATTATCGAATAATACAGCAGTCAATTACAAGCCGTCAGCTTTCAGCCATCTGCAGACGGCAATAGGCTGGAAGCTGCGCTAGATGGCTAAGGAGTGTTTGTTGTGAAAATGAATGGAGCCAATGCCCTGGTTCAGTCTCTTGTGGATCAGGGAATAGATATGATTTTCGGCATACCCGGCGGGGTGATGATCCCCATTTATGATGCCCTGTATGGTCGAGAAGATTTGAAAAATATACTTATGCGCCACGAACAGGGCGCGGGTCATGCCGCCGATGGTTATGCGCGCGTGACAGGAAGAGTGGGGGTGTGCTTTGCGACCTCCGGTCCTGGTGCTACCAACGTGGTCACTGCGCTGGCTAATGCGCACATGGACTCGATTCCTGTGCTTGCAGTTACCGGACAGGTGCGAACTACCGCCCTCGGCAAGGACGCTTTCCAGGAAGCGGACATAACCGGAATCACTCTGCCGGTAACGAAACATAACTATCTTCTCAAGGACGTAAACGACGTTCCCCGGATCATAGCGGAAGCGCTCTACATAGCGCGAACGGGCCGACCGGGACCGGTGCTGGTGGACATCCCGATGGATGTATCCCTTGCCGAAACCGACTATCAGCCGGTCACCGAAGTGCATATGCGCAGCTACTCCCCGGAGACTGATGTCGATGTGTCTATGGTTGAGCAGGCTGCCGAACTGATCGCCAAAGCCGAACGGCCTGTGATTTATGCAGGTGGCGGCGTCATAACATCCGGGGCTTCCGAGGAGCTTACAAAGCTTTCGGAAAAGACCCACATTCTCGTGACCAATACGCTGCTCGGCAAAGGGGCCATATCCGAATACCATCCGCACTCATTGGGCATGCTCGGAATGCACGGAACTGCGTATGCGAATCACGCCGTCAATGAAAGCGACCTTTTGATCGCTGTTGGAGCCAGGTTTGATGACCGGGTTACCGGAAAGCTGGCGGCATTCGCCAAGGGCGCAAAGGTCATTCACATAGATATCGATCCTGCTGAGATCGACAAGACGGTGCCGGCTACGGTTCCGTTGGTGGGAGATTGCAAGGAAGTTCTCGCTTTGCTGGTGGAAAAGGTGCAGCCGCGAGGCGAAACGGAATGGAACAAGCAGGTGATGCAGTGGAGAAACGAATACGCCCTGCAGTGTCCGGTCGGCAACGGCGAGCTGATGCCTCAGTGCATAGTTGCAAAGATCTCCGATTTGACTAAGGGTGAGGCCGTAGTTACAACGGACGTCGGCCAGCACCAGATGTTTGCGGCGTTATATTATAAGACCACAAAACCGCGTCGCTGGATGTCATCCGGCGGGCTCGGCACGATGGGTTACGGCTTCCCTGCCGCGATAGGCGCTCAGGTGGGTTGTCCCGATCTGCCGGTCTTTGCGATCTGCGGAGATGGCGGATTCCAGATGACGCTGCAGGAGATGGCGGTGGCGGTTGAGCAAAAACTTCCCATAAAGATAATTTTGCTCAACAATGGCTACCTTGGCATGGTGCGCCAGTGGCAGGAACTTTTCTGGGATGGGCGCTATTCGGGCGTGGACATCTCGGCGCAACCGAACTTCAAAATGCTTGCGGAGGCTTATGGGGCTTGCGGAATCTGCGTTAAGAGTCCTGATGAGGTGGACGCCGCGCTTAATAAGGCTATGGAAGTTACCGATCGGCCAACCCTCATCGACTTCCAGATCAACCCGCAGGAAAACGTTTTCCCGATGATTCCGGCTGGCCAAAGCATCGAAGAGATGATGGTCAACAGGCCGAAGGGGAGTGAGTGATATGCCAAAACCAATGCAGCATACTATAACGGTACTGGTAGAAAACAAGCCCGGCGTGCTTGCCAGGGTGTCGGGGCTGTTCGCTCGGCGAGGTTTTAACATCGAGTCACTGGCCGTGAGCATCACCGATGATCCTACGGTATCGAGGATGACGATCGTTGTCACCGGGGACGATTCGACGCTCGATCAGATCAACAAGCAGACCTGCAAGCTCATTGACGTCATCAAGCTGGTGGACTACAGTCAGATGTCCACTGTGGAAAGAGAACTCGCACTGATAAAGGTCAGCGCAGAGTCGGATTCCAGGGCGGCTATTATGCAGATAGTCGACATTTTCCGCGCGAAAATAATCGACATCAGCAAGAAGTCCTTTACCATTGAGGTCACCGGCGGAAGCGACAAAGTGGATGCAATCGAGGACCTGCTGAGGCCGTATGGGATAATGGAAGTCGTGCGAACCGGTAAGATCGCGATGGCTAGAGGATCGCACACCGCGATGACGTAGACAGAAACTGTCTCTATCGCTGTGATTGAAATAACAATATCTAATGAGGATGTCGGGCCGGGGGTATAACCTCTGGCTCGTTACCTCTAACATCTAAAGTGGAGGGCGTAATGCCGGCTAAAGTATACTACGATTCAGATGCGAACCTTGACGTGCTCAAGGGCAAGAAAATCGCCATTATTGGCTATGGAAGTCAGGGACATGCTCAGGCGCAGAACCTGCGTGACAGCGGCCTCGATGTGGTCGTTGCGGACCTGCCGGGCACTGATAACTGGAAGCTCGCCGAGGAGCACGGCTTTAAGCCGATGACCGCGGCGGAAGCTGCAAAGCAGGCGGATGTTATTCAGATACTCACCGAGGACGAAGTTCAGGGCATCGTTTACGCCAACGAGGTCGAACCGGGAATGAAGAAGGGCAAGACCCTGCTTTTCTCCCACGGATTCAACATCCACTTCGGCCAGATTGTGCCGCCCGCAGAAGTTGACGTCATAATGGTAGCCCCTAAGGGGCCGGGACATCTGGTTCGCCGCGTATACACCGAAGGCGCAGGAGTCCCCGCTCTGATCGCAGTCTATCAGGACGCTTCAGGCAAGGCCAAAGATACGGCTCTTGCCTATGCAAAGGGGCTTGGAGCAACCAAGGTCGGCGTGCTTGAGACTACTTTCGAAGAGGAGACCGAGACCGATCTGTTCGGCGAGCAGGCGGTTCTGTGCGGCGGATGCACCGCGCTGATACAGGCGGGCTTTGAGACTCTGGTGGAAGCCGGATACCAGCCGGAAATTGCATTCTTCGAGTGTATGCACGAGCTTAAGCTGATCGTAGACCTGTTGTATGAAGGCGGCATGGACTATATGCGCTACTCGATCTCCAATACCGCTGAATATGGCGACTACAGCCGCGGTTCGCGCGTCATCAGCGAAGACGTCAAGGACGAGATGGCCGAGATTCTCTATGAGATTCAGAGCGGTGAGTTCGCACGCGAGTGGATTCTGGAAAATAAGGCCGGCAGACCGGTGCTCAACGCTGCGCGCAGGCACAGCCGAGAGTCGCTGATTGAGGAAGTCGGCGGAGAACTGCGGCAGATGATGCCCTGGCTGAAAAAGAAAGCCTAGGCTACAATATATAGCAAATACGGAGAGCAGGGGACGCCCTCTGCTCTTCTCTGTATAGGTGGGTATTTGTGAGATATGCAATAGTCATATTGCTTATTATAGGACTGGCGTCGCCGGGAGCTTGCGCGCAGATGCAGATTGAACCGCCAATAAAGATAATATTCGACACCGATATCGGCGATGATATTGACGATGCACTGGCGCTGGCGATGCTGCATGCGCTTGCGGACAGATCAGAGGTGGAAATACTGGCGGTCACAGTCTGCAAGGACAATCCCTGGTGCGCCGTATATGTGGACATAGTCAACCGTTTCTATGGCAGGCCGGATATTCCGATTGGCGTTGTGAAAGGGGGCAAGCGGCCGCAGGACGGCTATACGACCGTGGTTGCCTCGCGCAAAATCGGAAACGAATATGCCTATGCCAGAGGTCTGCAATCGGGAGAAAACGCACCTGACGCAGTTGATCTCATACGCAGCATACTTGCCAGACAAGCAGACTCCTCTGTTGTGATGGTGAGCGTCGGCTCAAAGACCAACATTGCCCGGCTGCTACAGTCCAAACCGGATAAAAACTCATCCGCCAACGGAATAGACCTGGTTAAAAGCAAGGTCAAGAATTATGTTATGATGGCGGGAGATTTTCGAGCCAAGGCTGCTGCGGAGTACAATATCAAAATCGATGCGGATGCGGCGCGAATAGTCTTCGAAGATTGGCCGACCTCGATCGCCATCAGCGGGTTTGACATAGGCAAAATGGTGTATTATCCGGCTGAGAGCATAGAGCAGGACTTCGGTTATGTGAAGAATCACCCGATAGCCGAGGCGTATCACGCCTATGCGAAGATGCCTTACGACCGCCCGGCATGGGATTTGACGGCGGTTCTGTATGCTGCGCGTCCGGAGCGCGGATATTTTAAGCTGTCGCAACCCGGTTATGTAAAGGTTGACGATAAGGCCGTGACTCATTTTACTGCTGCGCAAGATGGCAGGCATCGTTATTTTATATTGCCGGATGACAAACGCGAGGCGGTTCGAGAGGCTTGTATCTGGTTGGCGTCATCGCCTCCGCGCAATTGTTCGACTCAATAAAACATCGAAGGCGATAATGACAAAACGAAGTGCGAAAGAAATTGCTATTGATTACTTTGCCCAGAAGTATAGCTGCGCGGAGTCCGTACTGTTGGGTCTTTTGGAGGCGCACGAGATCGATTGTCCCGTTGCTCCGAGGATCGCCACCGGGTTCGGCGGCGGATTTGGCTCATTCGGAGAGGTCTGCGGAGCGATTTCGGGTGCGGTTATGGCTCTTGGGCTTCAGTTTGGCAGGGATACGCTCGATGTCGAGCAAAAGGCAATTTGCTATAATAAGGTTCGCTTTCTGATGGATATGTTCGAAAATGAGTTCGGCACGGTGCTGTGTGCGCAGTTGACTGGTTGTGAGATGCGCACAGATGAGGGCAAAGCTCGCGCAAAGGAGCTTAATCTGCATAACACCCTGTGTCCCAAATTCGTAGCATTTGCGGCGGAGTGCGCATCGGAATTGATAAAATAACCACTGTTCAAAACGGCGGGCGTTATAATGTTCTGGTCTAAATAAGATATTCGTTGTTCAGTTGATGCGCATAGCTCGCACTGATATTGAACCTCTTTGCCGCATAGTCGGTATAGAATTGTAAGCGACGGCCTGGCCGTCGTATTCTTGAGCTTAAAGGTGAAGTGATGGCAAGAAAAATCCGTATTTTTGACACCACACTGCGCGATGGCGAACAGTCGCCGGGCGCAAGTATGAACATTGAGGAAAAACTGGAAGTCGCAAAGCAGTTGGCGCGGCTGAAGGTGGATGTGATTGAGGCGGGATTCCCGATCTCATCACCGGGTGATTTCGAATCGGTCAAGGCTGTTGCCCAGACTGTTAAAGGCCCGGCGGTTGCGGGTCTGTGTCGAGCGGCGAGCGCGGACATCGACCGCGCCTGGGAAGCCTTGCAGCACGCAAAAAAGCCTCTGATCCACACATTCCTCGCGACGTCGGATATTCACCTTGAAAAGAAGCTCAAGAAGACCCGCGAGGAAGCCCTGGCTATTGCGATTGCTGCAGTCAAGCGCGCGAAGGGCTACACAGAGGAAGTGGAGTTTTCCGCGGAGGACGCCTCTCGCAGCGATTTCGACTATCTGTGTCAGGTTGTGGAGGCGGTCATAGACGCGGGCGCGACCATTGTAAACCTGCCTGATACGGTCGGCTATGCGATTCCAAGCGAGTATGGGGAGATGATTCGACGGGTCATCGAAAAGGTGCCGAACTCCAAAAAAGCCATATTCAGCGTCCACTGTCACAACGATTTGGGATTGGGAGTCGCGAACTCGCTGGCTGCGGTAGCTAATGGCGCGGGTCAGATCGAGTGTACGATAAACGGCCTTGGCGAACGTGCCGGCAACGCCGCGCTTGAAGAAGTCGTGATGGCGATCCATACCCGAGCCGACCTGTTCGCCGCAACTACCGGTATCAACACCAAAGAAATCTATCGCGCCAGCAGGCTGGTTTCTGATGTCACCGGGCTGGCTGTTCAGGTCAATAAAGCGATTGTCGGCACAAACGCATTCGCGCATGAGGCCGGCATCCATCAGCATGGCGTAATGCAGGATAAGCGCACCTATGAGATTATGGATGCTGAGTCGGTCGGGCTGACCGAAAGCAAGCTCGTATTGGGCAAGCATTCCGGGCGGCACGCATTCGAGGACAGGCTGAAATCACTGGGCTATCATCTGGGCAAGGCCGAACTGGACAAGGCATTTGCCAGATTCAAGGTCACTGCGGACAAGAAAAAGGAGATATTCGATGAGGATCTGGAGGCGATAGTCGCCGACGAGGCGTATACTATCCCTGCGAAATACGAACTGTCATATATGCTCGTCATGAGCAGCCTGGAAGGCATCCCGACCGCTACCCTCAAGCTTAAGAGCGATGGCGGCGATATTGTCGAGGCCGGCATTGGCGTGGGATCTGTGGATGCCATCTACAAGACGATCGACAAAATGGTTGATGCGAAGTATCAACTGGTCGACTTTGTGGTCAAATCCGTCACTGGTGGCACTGACGCGCTTGGTGAGGTGACTGTCAAACTGGAAGCGTCCAACGGGGAAATCTACACAGGCCGAGGAGCGAGTCTGGATGTGGTCGAAGCCAGTGCAAAGGCGTATGTGAACGCTATCAACAAGCTGGTTCACTACGAGAACCTCAGAGGCAACGGCGGCAAACCCAGAGACCGCGCCCGACTGTAATGGCGGCTAACTAGACATGTGGCGATTAGCGAATCGCCACATGGACATATAGAGCAGGGTATTGCTGTAAAACCTTAGAGCATTGATCTATTTTCGAGGGGTGGCGAATATGGGAACTCTTGAGGTAATATTTCTGGAAGTGCCGCAGATAGGGCGGCCGGTAAGCATTTTGTGTGGTTCGGAGAAAAAAGCAACGTCAGTGGTAAAGTGGACACAGCAACATCCGACAAATAAGAACCTATATCGTGTTGCGGTTGCCAACGGACAAATGTTCGTTGGCGAATACAATCCATATGCGCTCGCGAACACACAATCTGTTCAGAACCAGATGCCCAGCCCTGCATCTGCACCGGTTTATGGTTACACTCTCCCTGGAGGTTGCCTTGCGCGAGCGGCAGGTGTGAATGGTCAGATAGAGCTATATGAGGATTATCTCATACTGAAAAGGAAAGGTGTTATTTCGTTTATTGCACACGGATTCAAAGGCGAAAAAGAAATCTACTTGGATCAAATCAGCGCAGTTCAACTAAAGCAGTGTGGCACGCTTACTAGTGGTTACTTGCAGATAGTTTTCAAAGGCAGCCAAGAAAGCAAATCTGCGCTTTTTGACGCTGTGAGTGATGAAAACACTGTGATATTCGGGCCAGATCGTGAATCTGAGTTTCTGCATCTGAAGATGCTACTAGATAAGCAGCGGCGTCAATCAAGACTGGGGCCGCCAGCGTCTGCATCGACATCAGTCGCCGACGAGATCGATAAATTGGATTCTTTGAGGCGGCGGGGCATAATAACAGACAGGGAATTTGAAGCGAAAAAGCGTGAGCTTTTAGGCCTTTAAATATGATAAATACTAAGCAATTGGTTAAGGAATAATCATGGGACAAACAATCACCCAAAAGATTCTGGCTGCGCACTGCGGCAAGGAAAGCGTGGAACCCGGCGAACTGATCACTGCCCGCCTGGACCTGGTGCTCGGCAACGACATCACTGCTCCGATTGCAATTCGAGAGTTCGAGAAAATCGGCGCCCAGACGGTCTTTGATAAGGATCGAGTCGCACTCGTGCCGGATCATTCGACTCCCAACAAGGATATAAAATCCGCTGAACTGGTCAAGATTATGCGTGATTTTGCGCGAAAGCACAACATCACTCATTTCTTTGAAATTGGCAAGATGGGCATTGAGCATACCCTGCTGCCGGATGAGGGACTGACTCTGCCCGGTGATGCGATCATCGGCGCGGACAGCCACACCTGCACCTATGGCGCGCTTGGCGCGTTTTCCACAGGGGTGGGATCGACGGACCTTGCCTGCGCGATGGCCCTCGGAGAGACGTGGTTCAAGGTCCCGGAGGCGATCAAGTTTGTCTACTACGGCAAATTGCCCAAATGGGTTAGCGGAAAGGACCTGATTCTATATACGATCGGCAAAATCGGAGTCGACGGAGCGCTGTATTGCAGCATGGAGTTCACCGGAGAAGCTATATCCGAACTGGACATGGCCGGTCGGTTCACGATGTGCAACATGGCCATCGAGGCCGGCGGAAAGAATGGGATTATCGAGCCGGATGAAAAGACGCTGGCGTACATCAAGCCCCGTGCAAAGCGCGATTTCAAGCTCTATAAGAGCGATTCTGACGCCGTCTACAAAAATGTCATAGAGATTGACGTCAGCAAACTTGAGCCGGTCGTCAGTTTCCCGCATCTGCCGGAAAATACGAAGCCGGTCTCTGAGGCGACTCATATCAAGATAGATCAATCCGTGATCGGCTCCTGCACAAATGGTCGCATTGAAGATTTGCGCGTTGCAGCCAGCGTGATCAAGGGTCACAAGGTTCATCCTGATGTCCGGCTGATAGTTATTCCTGCTACTCAGGAGATTTATCTGCAGTCAATCAAGGAAGGCCTCACCGAGATATTTGTCGAGGCGGGCGGGGCGGTCAGCACGCCGACCTGCGGGCCGTGCCTTGGCGGACATATGGGAGTGCTTGCCGGAGGGGAGCGCGCCGTATCGACCACAAACCGAAACTTCGTCGGTCGTATGGGGCACACCAAGTCCGAGGTGTATCTCGCAAGCCCTGCAATCGCGGCGGCATCCGCTGTTTTGGGTCGCATCGGCAGCCCGGAAGAACTGTAAAGTAGAGGATAAAATGATCAAAGGCAAGGTTCACAAATACGGCAGCAACGTCGATACGGACGTTATAATCCCGGCTAGATATCTGAACACAACCGATCCCGACGAGCTTGCCACGCATTGCATGGAAGACATTGATGCCGATTTCGTCAAGACCGTCCGTCCCGGCGATATCATAGTGGCCGACGACAATTTCGGCTGTGGGTCTTCCCGTGAGCACGCGCCGATAGCGATTAAAGCGTCGGGCATTGCGTGTGTAATAGCAAACACATTCGCGCGTATTTTCTATCGCAACTCCCTCAATACCGGCTTGCCGATACTTGAGTGCCCTGAGGCGGTGGCGGGAATCAACAATGGTGATACGGTCGAAATAGACCTCGAATCCGGAAAGATCACAAATGTTACCACCTCCAACAGCTTCCAGGCCAAGCCGTTTCCGCCGTTTATGCGCGAGCTTATCGAGGTGGGAGGGCTGGTGAACTACGCGAAGGCAAAGGTTGGCAGGTAGATGTCTTCACGAGCGTATAAGATAGCCGTTCTGCCAGGGGATGGAATTGGCGTCGAGATTGTGCCGCAGGGTATCAAATGCCTCGATGCGGTTGGAGCCAGGCTGGGCATAGCGTTCGAATACACCGAAGCGCTCGTTGGCGGCGCGGCAATAGACGCCGTCGGAGTTCCGTTACCCGATGATACTCTCAGCCTCTCTATGCAAAGCGATGCGGTATTTTTTGGAGCCGTAGGCGGGGCTAAGTGGGATAACCTCCAACCCGTCTCAATGAGGCCGGAGCCGGGCGGGTTATTTCCGCTTCGCAAGGCCCTCGGCGCGTATGCAAACCTGCGACCGGTGGTTGTCTTCGAGTCGTTGATCTCCGCGTCCAGCCTCAAACCGGATCGGATGGAAGGCGGCTTGGATATTCTTTTCGTGCGTGAGCTTACAGGTGGCATCTACTTCGGCAAACCAAAGGAGAGGCGCGAGGTCGATGGGGAGACCGTCGCGATTGACACCTGTTCATACAGCGATTTTGAGATCAGGCGCATCGCGCACATGGCATTTTTGCAGGCGCGCAGGCGTCGGGGAATCGTGCACTCGGTCGATAAGGCGAATGTGATGGAGACTTCACGGCTGTGGCGCGAGGTAGTGACCGAGGTCGCCGAGCAGTATCCAGATGTCACCCTGACCAATATGCTTGCCGACAACTGCGGCATGCAGCTTCTGCGCGATCCCAAGCAGTTCGATGTGATCCTGGCTGACAATCTTTTCGGCGATCTGCTCACCGACGAGGCGGCTATGCTTGCCGGTTCGCTCGGCATGCTTCCATCTGCAAGTGTGGGAGAGCAGCACGGCGGTCTCTATGAGCCGATCCACGGTTCCGCTCCAGATATAGCGGGTCAGGATAAGGCAAATCCAATCGCAACGATCCTTACGGCTGCGATGATGCTGCGATACGCCTGCGAATGTCCCGACGGCGCGGTGATGATCAGATCAGCGGTCGAATCTGTGCTCGATGATGGCTATCGCACAGTAGATATAGCTACTCCGGGCTGCGATGTCGTATCGTGCAGCAAAATGGGAGATTTGGTGGCTCAGAGAATATAGCCGCCGTATAACAGGCCGATTGGAACACGCATGGGTGTGTTCTTGGCGGCTTTGAGGAAACGAGTTTACACTATGTCTAATATAACGATTTACGATACAACGCTTCGTGACGGAACTCAGGGCGAAGGGGTAAGTTTCTCTGCCGAAGAGAAGCTTAAAGTAGCGCGAAAGCTCGATGAGTTCGGCATAGCCTACATAGAAGGCGGCTGGCCTGGCTCCAATCCCAAGGATGTTGAGTTTTTCGACCTGGCAAAAAACGTCGACTTCAAGCACGCCAAACTGGCCGCTTTTGGGAGCACGCGCAGGGCTAATCTTGCCGCCGCTGATGACGCTCAGATACTCAAGCTTATCGAAGCCGAGACGCCGACTGTAACCATATTCGGAAAGTCCTGGGATATGCACGTTACAGAGGTATTCAAGATCGGCCTGGATGAGAACCTTGAGATGATCTACGATTCGATCAAGTTTCTCGTTGAAAACGACAGGGAAGCGATCTTCGATGCCGAGCATTTCTTTGACGGATACAAACGCAATCCCGAATATGCTATGGCGGCTCTGGATGCTGCCGCACGCGGCGGAGCTTCAACAATATCTTTGTGCGACACCAACGGAGGCACGCTGCCTTCGGAGGTAGGGGAAATTGTGCGCGCGGTGGTCGGCAGATTCCCGAATATTTCGATTGCCATTCACGCCCACAACGATTCCGGCCTAGCGATCGCCAACTCGGTGGCCGCCTGCGAGAACGGGGCAACCCAGGTGCAGGGCACGATAAATGGATACGGAGAGCGATGCGGCAACGCAAACACCTGTGCAATAATACCGATTTTGGAGCTTAAGCTGGGTCTCAAGTGCGTGCCGGAAGGCGCATTGCAGAACCTGACTGCTCTGTCGCGCTGGCTTGATGAGATTGCCAACCGCATACCGGATGATACTATGCCGTTTGTGGGCGCGAGCGCATTTGCGCATAAGGCCGGCGTTCACGTCGATGCCGTTACTAAAAATCCCGTCACATACGAGCATCTTGACCCTGCGCTTGTGGGCAACCGCCGCAGGTTCCTGATCTCCGAGCTTGCTGGCGGAAGCAGCATCGTGCAAAAGGCCAACAAGTATAACATCGATCTGGGCAAGAAGTCTCCCGAAGTCAAAGCTGTCCTGAATCGCGTCGTCCAGCTCGAGCATCAGGGTTACTCATTCGAGGACGCCGAAGCGAGCTTTGAATTGTTGCTCAAAAAAGCGATGGGACAATATGAAAAACTCTTCGACCTGGTAGGTTTCAGGCTAATCATAGAAAAACGCGGGCCGCAGGAGGAACCTGTCACCGAGGCTACTCTTAAGGTAGTCGTTGATGGGGTGGAGGCTTTCACTGTCGCGGAGGGAGACGGCCCGGTGCACGCGCTGGACAATGCTCTGCGACTTGCTCTCAAACAGTTCTACAACCGCGAGCTTGAACTGATCAAACTATCCGACTTCAAGGTTCGCGTGGTCAACTCCGGCGAAGGAACCGCCGCGAGAGTGCGCACCATCATCGAATCACGTGACGCTGAGGACTCCTGGAGCACCGTAGGCGTATCCACAAATATCATCGAAGCAAGCTGGAGCGCGCTTGCCGACAGCGTCGAATATGGGTTGCTGAGGCAAAAGTGAGAGTCATTGTTGCTGATCAGGCAGGGGTCTGCTTCGGCGTGAAGCGGGCCTTGGACCTCGTCAACGCCTATTGCGAGAGCGGGGAGCCTCTATCGACCCTTGGTCCGCTCATTCACAGTCCCCAGGTAGTCAGCGACCTCGAAACAAAGGGAGTTTGCGTGGTCGGCAGCATCGACGAAGTTGAATGCGGCGCGATAGTTATGCCCTCCCACGGCGTCTCGGCTGATGTAATTGAGGCGGCACGCAAAGCCGGATTGGTAATCATCGACGCGACCTGTCCGTTTGTGGCTAAAGTCCATACCAGAGTGCAAACTCTGGCTGCCGACGGCTATACGGTTGTGGTCGTCGGCGACGGCGGGCACTCTGAGGTTAAGGCGATCCTCAGCGCGGCAGGTGACGACGCGATTGTTATCAGCGATGCCGACGAGGTGGATAACTACGCTTGGCGCGGCAAACGTGTGGGGATCGTCAGCCAAACCACCCAGACTACCGAACGTTTCGGTGAAGTTGTGGGCAAAATTGCCGCTTGTGCTGCCGAGGTGGTTGCCTACAACACAATCTGCTACGCCACGCACGACCGCCAGACCGCCGCTCGCAATCTTGCTCCAATGGTAGAGGCTATGTTCGTGGTCGGCGGACGCATCAGCGCAAATACAAATCGACTGGCCGAAATATGCGAGCAATCCGGAGTCCCAACATATCACATCGAGGTTGCATCTGAAATTGACCCGAGTTGGGTAAAGGGTATGAAAACCGTCGGCCTGACGGCGGGAGCATCGACTCCGCAGTGGATTATAGACGAGGTAAAGGCCGCTTTGGAGTCAATCGATGCGTGAACGCCAGGCAGAATATTTGACCCTCTAAACCGATATCATGTCAAAGAATACCGTCGGAATCATAGACATAGTTAAACCCAACAGCATCGCCGAAGATTTGGGATGGCTGCCGGGTGACGAGATCATATCGGTTAATGGCCATGCAATGTCCGATGTCATCGATTATCAGTACTACACCGCCGAGGAATTTATAAAAGTCATGGTGCGTCGCGGAGCGCAGTCCGCGGAGTTCGATATAGAAAAGGATATTGACCTGGATCTCGGCGTCACATTCAAAGACACGCTATTTGACGGCGTGCGGACCTGCGGCGCGAAGTGCGTATTTTGTTTTGTCGACCAACTCCCAAAGGGACTTCGCAAGCCGCTATACCTTAAGGACGATGACTTTCGCCTGTCTTTTTTGCACAGCAACTTTGTGACTCTAGCAAATGTCGATGAAGACGATCTCAATCGAATCGTCGAGCAGCGCCTGAGCCCTCTATATGTCTCCGTTCACGCCACAAATACAGCTTTGCGCAGCGATATGCTGGGCAGAGAGGCTCCATCCATACTCGATCAGATCAGGACTCTTGCCAGGGGTAACATCACCCTGCATACGCAGATCGTTTTGTGCAGGGGAATCAATGACTCCAAAGAGCTGGATCGCACAGTCAACGAGCTGGCGCAGCAGTATCCGACCGTGAAATCCATTGCAATAGTCCCTGCCGGACTAACCGAACATCGCCGAAACAGGACGTCTATTGAGCCAATAGATATACAATATGCGCAGGAAATATTAGACAGAGTTAAACGATGGCAGCGTCTTTATAAAGCCGCTCTCGGAACCAGGCTCGTCTGGGCGGCCGATGAGTTCTATCTGTGTGCGAAGCGTCGCATACCGGTCACCGATGCCTATGAACGCTTTCCTCAGATCGGCAACGGCATAGGGTTGGTGCGCAAGTTTATGGACAGCGCCTATAGAGCCTTGCCGCAAATGCAGCAAATTGAGAGCAAAAAGACGATCAGGGTATCGATCGCCACGGGCAAACTTGCCGGGCCGATTCTCGGCAAATGGGCTGAGTCCGCCAACTCCCGCCGAGTCCATATATCGGTCTATCCTATCAAAAATACATTGTTCGGCAAGACGGTCACGGTGGCAGGATTGATGTCGGGAAGGGATATAATCGAGCAACTCAGCCCGAAATCGTTAGGGGATGTAGTGGCGATCCCTTCGGTCGCGCTGCGCGACGGCAAATTTGTAGATGATGTCACGCTCAAGGAAGTCGAAGAGGCGATTCGGGTGAAAATATTGCCGGCGTCGACCAGCCCAAGGGTATTTGCGGGCCAGTTGCGCCGGCTTATAGAGTCAGAATTAACGGGTCTTTAGGCTTCAGCAACCCGACCGGGCTGCTTAAACTCCTCAAGGGCTGCATCCGACCAGGGTGGCAGCCAGAGCAGCTAGGGCAGCGAGAGCCAGTAAAATCCGTGTGATTCTCATTGCATTCGACCTCCAATAACCGCGTTCAGCGGCTTTATATTATCCAATTGGCTTGGGTCAACTTTGTATGGGTCATCCGACAGCACCAGGAAATCAGCCAGTTTGCCAAGCTCCAGGGAACCTTTGTCATTTTCCTCAAACCCGGCATAAGCACTGCCATAAGTATATCCGCGCAACGCTTCGTCCACAGTCAGACGCTCACTGAGGCTCTTGGGTTCCCGATTGACCGCCCTATGGACAAGCTCCATAACATCGATTCTTTCGACCGGGCAATCCGATCCCATCCCTATCTTTATTCCTGCCTCAAGCATAGTTTTGAACGGATACATATATCTATACCGCTCCGGCCCTACGCGCTGTTCCGACCAGAAGTCTGTAATCACAAATTGCGGTTGGATCGATGCGATTACATCCAGCCGAACCATATCAGCGATAATTTCCGGGCTTACCTGCGCAATATGCTCTATTCTATGGCGCAGTCGGTTGGATTGATTGCCCTCCGGCATGGCCATTTCTATAGCTCTCAGCGTGGTCGAAATCGCACGGTCTCCAATCGCGTGAATTGCAGCCTGGAACTCATTGCGCTGGATATTGACCAACATTTTGGACAATTCTTCATCAGACTTGAGCAGATCTCCTCTGTTTCCCGGATCGTCTGAGAAATCTTCGCACATAGCAGCGGTGCGCGCTCCAAGCGATCCATCCATAAATATTTTGATCGAGCCAACCTTCAGATAGTCATCGCCAGTGCCCGTTTTCAGACCTTCGTTGACAAGCACATCCATCAACTCATAAGGCCACTGAAACCGCACCCGCACCGGCAGTTTTCCCTCGCTGTGCAGTCGGCGGATCACTTTCAGGTGCTCCACGCTGTTGAACTGGCAATGAACCGAGGTCAAACCGACTCGTCTGGCATCATTCAGCCCGTACACAGCGGCTCTTTCCAGTTCTTCCTCGGTGCATTCCGGAACCTGGCTCCAGACCAGATCAGTATCATCCTCCGTAAGCTTGCCGCTCTCCCACTGCTCTTTGGTGAGCTTATCGCGCACCGGCATCAGGGCGGCGGTGTTGGCAACTATGGCGTGTCTGCAAAGTCTTACAGCGAACACAGGCACGTCCCTGCTCACCTTGTCGAGGTCTTCGCGCGTCATCCATCTGCCCTCGGCGAACAATTCCTGATCGAACCGCTCCCCGATAATCCATTTGATGTCGGGATTTTTCTCTTTATGGCTGCGCAGCCTGTTCTGAATCTCCTCAATGGAGTCGCTGTCCGACAAATCCGCCATCAGGGTGCACGACAGCCCGTGCGTCATCAGGTGACAGTGGGTATCGCTGCATCCCGGGATAACCGTTTTGCCTCCAAGGTCGATCTCCTGCACGCCTTTCCCTGCTGCTGCGCGCACATCATCTATGCTGCCCAAAGCCGTTATTCGCTCGTTGCGCACTGCCAGCGCCTCGACTTGCGTTCCTGCACTATCAAGGGTATAAAAATTGCCGTTTACGAATATTTTTTCTGATGTCATCAATATGCCTCGCTCAGTCGTTCCGATACGACCGTTTCCCTGCCATCCGAATCGACTTTTCTAAAAAAGCAGGAGCGATATCCTTCGTGGCAAGCCGCTCCCGTCTGATCGACCTTCACTACCAGGCAATCCTTGTCGCAGTCGATATATACGGATTTGACTGCCTGGATATTGCCGGATGTCTCGCCTTTAATCCAGAACTTCTGCCTGGATCTGCTCCAAAAACAAGCCCTGCCGCTCGTCAAGGTCTGCACAACGGCGTCACGGTTCATATACGCCACCATCAGCACATCCCCATTGGAATCGTCCTGCACCACCGCAGGGATCAATCCATCTTTATCGTATTTCAGACTATTCAAAAACTCGTTTAGCACCGGTCATCTCCTGTCAATGCGTCAAAACAAACCACTACATTCTACATCAACCACGCCGCCAACTTCCAGTGCGCTCTAACCCAAAGAATAATACTGCATAAATGAGCAAGGGAAGTCAGCCGGATTTGAAGAAGTAAGACAGGAGAATGTTTATTTCGGAGGCGTCAAGTGAGTAGCACCATAAAGCTGGTAATCGTCGGAGTTGTGCTCATTGTATTGTTTATAGGAGTTCAACATATCGCAATGAACAATCCATCCGGCCCGCATATATGCACGCCGGGAGATGGGTGAAGCCATTCTACGACGCCGGGTGCGTCGGCAAATAACCCTGCGGAGCCTAAGACCGTGCTGCTGATAATCCATTCGTCCGATGCTCCGCCTCCGCGGATCGTCGAAAAACTCAAGAAGATAAAACAAATAGCCTCCGGCCACACAATGCTTGCGGCTATAAATACAAATAACAGTGAAGGCGCGCACGCACTGAAAGACTTTTCAATCAAAAAAACACCGGCCTATGTATTGATAGACTCCGAGAGCAAAATGTTGGACAAGCAGGAAGGTGAAATTGATATCAAAGCAATGCAACGCTCTATCAAACGTTGGACATCTGCCAAATAGCTGCTTACAACTAACGGAATCGGCATTTATATATGATGACAGACGATAGACTCTTAGACGGAGTCAGCATAAAGCAATTTTCGACTGAACGCGGGATACAAGCCACGCTGCACCTTGGTGACTGCATCGCCGGTATGCGTAAATATATCCCCGATGGCAGCGTGGATATCGTCGTCACTTCACCTCCATATAACCTTGGCGTCAACTACAAAGGCTACGACGATACCCAGTCGCGTGAGCAATATCTGGCCTGGATGGGCGAGTGGGCAGCGGAAATCAAACGAACGCTTGCCTGCGACGGCTCACTCTTTCTCAACGTCGGCTCCAAACCCACCGACCCGCTGGTTCCGTTTCAACTGCTCGATGTGATGACCGAACACTTTAAGCTGCAAAATGTTATCCATTGGGTGAAGTCTATCGCGATTCTCAAAAGCGAGGTGGGAGACTATCCGTCAATAACTCAGGACGCCGTAGTCGGACACTACAAACCCATCAACAGCAAACGTTTTTTGAACGACTGTCATGAGTATATTTTCCACCTCACAAAGCACGGAAATGTCGAAGTAGACCGGCTGGCTGTTGGAGTCCCATATCAGGACAAAAGCAATGTGAGCCGATGGGCAAATGGCGACGGCGACCTGCACTGTCGAGGCAATACCTGGTTTATCCCATACGAGACAATTAAAAACAGGGACAAACAGCGCCCGCACCCGGCTACTTTCCCGGTGGAGCTGCCATCCCGCTGCATCAGGCTGCACGGAGTGGATCGCGCCGGGCTGGTTATGGATCCGTTTTTAGGGATCGGTTCAAGCGCAGTTGCCAGTGTTGGATTGGGAGCGCGATTTGTAGGTTTCGAACTGGTGCAGGACTATTTTCAGGAATCCTGCGAACGATTAGCTGCTCTCATCGACGAACGTTAGGTCAATCGAATGCCGGATATTTCGACGGGCCATAAATAATAAGGAGGCATTATGAGAACTAAGTGCATCGTATCTAAGGGATTGGTAGTAGTTCTTTTGTTAATGGCAGTTTGCGGCGGAGCAATTGCCGCACAGACAAAGACTAAAAACATCATCTTTATCACTGCCGACGGTCTGCGCTGGGAGGAAGTTTTTCACGGCGCTGACAGGGGTCTTCTGAGCAAAGAAGGCGGGGTCGCTGATCAGGCTGCTGCAGATAAGAAGTATTGGCGGGAGACTGCAACAGAGCGCCGCAAGGCCGTGTTGCCATTCTTGTGGACCGAAGTTGCACAAAAAGGCCAAATATTCGGCAACCGCGATCTCGGCAGCGCGTCAAGAGTGGAGAATCCATATTGGTTCTCATTTCCGGGTTACAGCGAGATGCTGTGCGGATTTGTCGACGAAAGTGTCAACAGCAACAATCTTGTAAACAACCCTAATGTCAGCGTTCTCGAATGGCTGCATCGCAAGCCTGCATTCAAAAACAAAGTCGCGGCGTTCGGCGCGTGGGATGCGCTGCCGTATATTCTCAATCGAGACAGGGCCGGTTTCGTCATTAACGGCGGCCTCGATCCGGTCAACGGAGGCAAAATCTCGGAGCGACAATATTTTCTCAATGCTCTAAAAACGGAGACCGTCGACCTTAACCCCGGCGCTCCACCGGATTCGATTATGTTCTACAGCGCGCTTGAGTATTTCAAGCAGAACAAACCCCGCGTTATATATATCATGCTTGGTTGGACCGACGTGGCGGCGCACCGCGGGCGGTATGATGAATATCTCAAGGCTGCAAGACTGTACGACGAATACGTGCGTAAAATATGGAACACTGCGCAGTCTATGCCGGAGTATAAGGGAAACACCACCCTGATTATGACCACCGACCACGGCCGCGGAGAAGTCGGCGATGGCTGGAAGAGCCACTCGACAAACCTACCCGGTTCGGAAAAGACCTGGATGGCATATATGGGACCTGACACTCCCGCGTTAGGGGAGCGCAGCAATGTTGATGAGGTCACCAACAGCCAGTTCGCCGCGACTCTGGCGGCTTTGCTCGGCGAGGACTACAATGCGGCGCAGCCGAAGGCAGGCAAAGTCGTCCAAGACGTCGTTAAAGGCAAATAACTTACTAAACAAAGAAGGGTGGCGGTCTCAAATCGCCACCCTTTCCCAAACTCCAAACTACATCCTTGTCAGCTTCGCTATATCTCTGAATTCGTGCTCAAATGCGAACAGAATCGGCACTCCGCCTGTGTGCATAAACACCACGCTGCGATCCGTATCTATGAGCTTTCTGCGCGCCATATCCAGCAGCCCCGATACCGCTTTTCCCGTATAAACCGGGTCAACGAGCAGCGCTTCGGTTCTTGCCAGTTCCAGGGCGGCTGCATTGCCGGCCTCGGTGGAAACTCCATATTTCTCTCCGTAATAGGAGTCCTCCAAACGAATCGAGTTCGGGTCAATGGGACAATCTATACCGAGTAATTTTGTGGTCTCCGGAGCCACTCTACCCACAATTTCTCGAATATTGGCGGCCGTACGGGATACGCTAATGCCAACCACCTGCGCCTCAGGCAAAAACAGCTTCGCGCCAATGGTTGTGCCGGTGAGCGTCCCTGCCGATCCCACAGTCAGAAAAATATACGCATCTTTGTCATCATCTTCCAACTGCGACGCCAGCTCCCTCATACCGGAAATATAACCCAACGCGCCGACCGGGCTTGACCCGCCGACAGGTATGATATAAGGCTTATGGCCTTCTGCGGCGAGCTTATCCGACTCAGCTTGCATAGCGGAGTTCATTTCGTCCACAGTTGCATCGCACATAAACCTGATATCCGCGTCGAACATAACATCGAGCACCAGGTTTCCTTTCAAGCCCTCAAAGTCCGGGCCTCCCAGGAACAATATGCAGCGATCTATGCCGACTTTTCTGCAGGCAGCCGCGGTCAGCCTCGCAAAGTTCGACTGCGGACCGCCGCAGGTGATAACCACATCCGCCCCTTTGGCCACGACATCCGCCATTAGATATTCCAGCTTACGCACTTTATTTCCACCCAAGGCCAGGGTTGTGCAATCATCGCGCTTGATCAGCAACTTACGCAGCCCTATGCGCTCGGCCAGAACCGGAGCTTCCTCCAGCGGCGTGGGCAGCGCGGTCAATGGTATGCGTGCAATACTATCCAGTCTCATCTTAGCCCTCTTCCTGTTTTTGCGACAAACTGTCCTGTAATCATTGTATGCGAAATTACTTTCCCGCTGCACAGGATTTATCCCTTCCTGCGCGCCAAAGAGCTTATTCATATTAGATTGTAAAGGATATGTTTGGGTGTTCGTTAAAAACTTAGTAATCGTTTATTCGATATCTCGTCTAATGGAGTGTAAAAAATGCCTGTATAGTGTGCTTCAATGAGGAGGGCGTTATGAAAAGATTCGGATTACTGCTGATCATTGGGTTTGTCATTGCTTTGGGCAGCGCAGTTTTTGCCCAGGTTGATATAAAACCTGTTATCGCTACCGAAGTCGTTGAGATCGACGCAGATGATCCTGCAGTGTGGGTCAATCGTCAGAATCCTGCAAAAAGCATGGTAATTGGCACCGACAAAGGCGGCTCTCTTTACGTTTTCGACCTTGACGGCAAGATACGCCAGAGAATAACGGGACTGAAAAAGCCCAACAACGTCGATGTGGAGTATGGCTGCAAGCTTGGTGGCAGGAATATCGATATAGCGGTACTCACCGAGGCGCACGCTAAAAGGCTTCGCATATACGAAATAGCTGCATCGGGCCATCTCACCGAAATATCAGGCAGTCACACAGAAGTGTTCGGCGGCAAATCTCAGCCGATGGGGATCGGTCTATATAAACGTCCCGCCGACGGCAGCATTTACGCCATTATAAGCAGAGGATCTGATCCGGGAGAAGGCGTTCTCGGACAATACCTGCTCAAAGACGATGGTTCAGGAAAAATAGACCTCAAAGAGGTCAGGATATTCGGCCATTTCAGCGGCGAGGATACGGTAGAGGCGGTGGCGGTGGACGATGAGTTGGGCTATGTCTACTATGCCGATGAATCCACTTGCATTCGCAAATACAGCGCCGACCCGGACCATCGTACGCTGGGCAAAGAACTCGGCACGTTTGGCGAAGAGGAATATTCGGCGGACAGAGAGGGAATCGGGCTTTATAACCTGCCGGGGGGCAAAGGTTATGTTGTATGCACCGACCAGCTCAAGAACTCCCACTATTTGATTTATCCAAGAGAGGGTCAGACAGGCAAACCGCATAATCATGGAAAGGCCATAAAAACAGTGCGGGGCGGGGCGAACAATACCGACGGCATTGAGGTAGTATCCGATTCGCTCGGCCCGCGATTTCCCAAAGGCGCATTGGTAGTGATGAACAGCAATGGACGCAATTTTTTGATCTATGACTGGAGGGACATAGCGAAAACCGGCAAACCCAAGCTCAATGCTCGATAATCAAGGTCGCATCGATGTCGCACTCGACCGCTGCCCTTGCGCAAATCCGCTGCACTGAATAAGATGTAAGTATGGCGATAGACCTGCAGGCGAAAGCGCGCGCACGGATAGCGCGAGAGCGTGGCGGAGTGGAGATCAACAGGGCGGCTTCGGTGCGCTTTGCGCTCGCATTTCCCAATACATACGCGGTTGGGATGGCATCGCTGGGCTACCAACTCGTCTACGCGATGATAAACGGCCATGCGGATTCCTCCTGCGAACGAGTATTCCTCCCCGATCCCAACGATCTAATTGAGCACGAAAGGTCGGGCGCGGAGCTTTTCACTCTGGAGAGCTTGTCCCCTTTGTCACACTTCGACGCGGTGGCGTTTTCGATAAGCTGGGAGATGGACTATATCAACGTCTTGCGCGTATTAAGGCTTGCCAATATCCCTTTGCGCAGGGACGACCGAGACGAGACCAGGCCGTTGATAATCGCAGGCGGGCCGTGTGCGACGTTCAATCCCGAACCTCTTGCCGAATTTGTCGATGCATTTGTAGTCGGCGATGGAGAGGATGTCATCCCCGCTCTTGTCGATGCCATCAATTCAACGCGCGACTCTTCACGGGCGGATGCGCTGGCTGCGCTCGCTCAAATCCCCGGAGTATATGTCCCGCATTTCTATGAGCCTGTTCTCAACGATGATGGTGTGTTGGCTGAGATGATAAATCGCGCTCCTGCGCCGTCAATAGTTCGTCGTGCGGTTGCATCCAATCGTGCTCAATATCCTATTTGTTCGACAGTCACCGCCTCGGAAGCTGAGTTCGGAGAAATGCAGTTGGCGGAGATTATGCGCGGATGCGGGCGACACTGCCGGTTTTGTGTGGCGGGATATATAAATCGTCCGCCGTGGATGCGTGAAATAAGCTCAATACCGAATCACGACAGGCTTGGGCTTGTCGGAGCCGCCGTATTCGATCATCCCGAGGCTGAGATGTTGTGCGAGAAAATAGTAAATGCGGGCGGGAAATTCTCCGTGTCCTCGGTCAGATTGGAGACCATCACTCCAAATATCGCCGATCTGATGGCTAAAGGCGGCCAAAAGACACTCACTATTGCTCCAGAGGCCGCCACCGGACGACTCCGCGCCGTCATCAATAAGAACACTTCCGACGCGCAGATTGAACGCGCCATCACCGCTGCACAGGATGCGGGAATCGGTCGCGTCAAAATGTATTTCATGATCGGACTGCCGACGGAAACGGATGATGACATATCCGCCATCTGCGAATTAACGGCGCGGCTGGCTTCAAATTACCCGGCCATTAGCTTTCAAGTTTCTGCAAGCTGTTTTGTTCCAAAGCCCTGGACTCCGTTCCAATGGTGTGCGATGGAGCGCGAAAATGTGCTCAAACGCAGGTTTGCTGCGCTCAAAAAGGGGATTTTATCTATTGGAGGGGTGAGGTTTTCAGGGGAGAGCCCGAGGCTTGCGACCGTGCAGGGCTATCTCGCCATAGGGGATCGCAGAATTGGCGATGTTTTGGAAGCTGCGCTAGAAAACGGGATAGATTATCCGGCAGCGGTGCGCTCGACCGGCCTTGATATTTCATACTATCTCCACCGCGCGCGCGAGTTCTCCGAGTTGCTGCCCTGGGATCATATCGATGTCCGCGTCAAGAAAAGCTATCTTTGGAAAGAGTACAAAAAATCATTGAAAGGGGAGTCCACCGATCCCTGCAGGCCGCAAATATGCACGGCTTGTGGTGCGTGTGGAGCGGTCGATGAACAATCCTGATTGGCTTACGATTGATGCCGGAGGTCTGCCTCGCTATGTTCCTCGGCGCTTTGAGGATTCCCAACTCGTCAATTGCGGGTTTAGCACGCGCACAGGAGGGGTCAGCAAGCCGCCGTATCATAGCCTCAACTTATCTTTGGCGGTTGGCGACGATCGAGACGATGTTCTTGCAAACCGCCGGCTGTTCGCTTCCGGGTTGGGAGTAGATGCCGCCGCCATAGTCGTGCCTGATCAGATTCATTCTAACCGTGTCGCCATAGTCACACAATCCGACGCGGGATCCGGAGCGATAGACCATTGCGATGCAGTTCCCGCAACCGATGCGTTGATCACTAACACAGTCGGTTTGCCGCTGGCCCTGCATTTTGCAGACTGCGTGGGGATTTTATTTCTCGACCCGGTCAATTCAGCAATCGGTGCGGCTCATGCCGGGTGGCGTGGAACCGCAGCAAATATAGTTCAGGTCGTGATCGATGCCATGAAATGCGAGTTCGGCACATATACGGCTAACCTGCTGGCAGCAATTTGTCCTGCCATAGAAGGTAACTGCTACGAGGTCGGCGACGATGTCGCGTATCACTTTGAAGAGATGTTTTCAGGCGACAAAAGCGTGCTTGGACGCTGTGAAAACACGAAATGGCGCGTTGATCTTAAGATGGCCAACTGCGTATTACTTAGGCGCGCCGGTGTAAGAGAAATGAACGTTGCGTTGAGCAGGCAGTGCACTAGCTGCAGAGATGATGAATTCTTCAGCTACAGACGTGACGGCGTAACCGGGCGCATGGGCGGCTGGATTTCTCTAAAGAGGATGTAAAAGTACAGATGGGAAATTTTATGCAATAATCTACTTGACAAGAAGGTTTATAGATGTAATACTTAGAAGCTGTTAGAGGAAGATCGCTGGTAATAGTGTGATTACCGGTGATTATTTCATGTTGACTGTTCGTAGCGGTAATACATGTCAAGTATCTATGAGAATCTGCGCTGCATCGAAGACCGCATAGACAAGGCGGCGGCAAAGTCGGGCAGGGGACGACAGGATATTACCCTTGTCACTGTAACCAAAACCCGATCGGTGGAGCAGATTGCCGAGGCGATAGCCTGCGGAGCCACGGATATTGGCGAAAACTACGTCCAGGAAGCGCAGGAAAAATATAGCGAGATCGGCGATTCGGTGCGGTGGCATATGATAGGCCACCTGCAGAAAAATAAGGCTCGGCACGCGGTTGAGTTCTTTTCGCTGATTCAAAGCGTTGACAGCATCGAGCTTGCAGAGCAGATAGGCAGAAGAGCCTTGGCCGTCGGCAGGCATATCGATGTGCTGTTGGAAGTGAAGATTTCATCTGAGGCGACCAAGTACGGCGTGGATCCGGATAGATCACTCGAACTGGCGTCAAAGATTGCACAAGTTTCCGGCCTGAAGTTGTGCGGATTGATGGGGATGGCTCCGTTTGAGCAGGACCCGCAAGATACCCGCCCTTTCTTCAGAGACCTGAAAACACTCTGGGATAAGCTGCCTGATGAGCAGCGGATTTACCTCTCAATGGGGATGACCTCGGATTTTGAGGTCGCCATAGAAGAGGGATCGAATATGGTGCGTATCGGCACGGCCATCTTCGGTCCGAGGGGATAAAACCAGCCCGGTAATTCGAAGCTGAGCAGAGCCAGGACGCGCATCTGGTCATACTCTGCGAGGCAAAAGCTATAATTGAATATCGTATGTCCACTTGGCGGCGCGAGTCGTCGTCACACTTATCGCGGACGCAGGAAGCGTCCGCCTGTCCGGTGCGCTGAGTCACGGATTAGGAGTGGACGCCCAACACCCAACCATGGCTGGCACCATACAACATTAATGAGGGGGTCAAGAGCGTGAAAGCTGCACCACAAGAAGAATATGACGATCAAACGAAGGGCTTTTTTAGCCGCTTGAAAGACAGGCTTGGATTCGGCCAATATGAGGACGACGAGGAATATTTCGACGACCCGACAGCCCGAACAAGGAATTCTGTGCTGCGCGTACAGCAGGCTCGGATAAACCACGTTTCGGTGTGGTCTACTCTAACCAAGCTGGAAAATGTGCGTCAGGTTGCCGATGGGCTTAAAGCCGGCCATCAGCAGATTGTGAACCTCGAACAGGCTGAGCTTGATGAGCGAAGCCGAATAACGGACTTCCTGAACGGCGTAACTTATGCGCTTGATGGATCGGTAGAGAAGGTGGGAGATGGGGTATATCTCTATGCTCCGCGCCACTACCACATCGAACTCGAAGATCAGGACGACGAAAGAGGCCGAAGAATACACGGCACATTTAACGATAACTGACACATCAAAGACCCGGTGCGCGCCGGGTCTTTGTATTATCGACGGGGTGGCAATATGTCAAAACTGGGCATAATCGGCGGCGGAGCTATGGGTGCTGCGTTCGCTCAGGGCGTGATCTCATCCGGTTTGTTGAAGCCGAATCAGATCATAATAGCTGACGTCGACCAACCCAAGCTCGATATGCTCAACAGTGATCTCGGAGTCGAGGTCACGACAAACAATATTTTAGTTGCCGGCAATTCCGAGATCGTGCTGCTGGCGGTCAAGCCATCTTTTACCGCTTGCGTGCTGGAAGAAATCGCCGAACATATCTCCAAGGCGCTGATTATTTCCATCGCAGCCGGGGTAAGCATTGGATCGATGGAGAGCAATCTTCCTGACAGGATCGGCGTTATCAGGGCAATGCCCAACACGCCCTGCCAAATCGGCGCCGGATCGATCGGCTTTAGCAGAGGCAAGGCAGTCACGGACGACCAGGTCGCGGCAGCACAGAAGATATTTGACTCGACAGGCATATCCATCGAGGTTCCGGAAAGACTTTTGGACGCGGTCACCGGACTAAGCGGCAGCGGCCCGGCCTATGTATATCTAATGATCGAGGCGATGTCCGATGCGGGAGTAAGGATGGGGCTGCCAAGGCCTGCTGCTCTCAAGCTGGCTGCACAGACCGTCTACGGTTCTGCCAGTATGGTGATCCAACATGAAACGCATCCCGCAGTGCTGAAAGACCAGGTAACCAGCCCCGGAGGCACTACCATAGCGGGTTTGGAAGCGCTGGAAAAAGCAGGGTTCAGATCGGCGCTCATCGAGGCGGTTAAAGCTGCTGCAAGACGATCAGAAGAGCTTAGTGAGTGATAAGGTTCTAAAACAGATTTTCTAATGAGTGTATTTACAATAACCGGGCTTATCGTCTATTTGCTTCAGGCTTTAATCTGGATAATCATCGTGGACTGTGTGCTCACTTTTATTCCATCAGTCGACAGGCGCAATTCAATAGTTGTCGCAATCCGCAACATCACGGAGCCGATGTATGATGTGGTGCGCAGGATAATTCCATCTATCAGATCGGGCGGAATAGGTTTGGACCTTGCGCCGCTCATTGTCATAATTGCGCTCAATTTGATCATACGGATAGTTGCTCACTTCTAAGGAGTCGGAAATGGCAATAACACCGGTGGACATTCTCCATGTGGAGTTCAAAACCGCGCTTCGCGGATATAACAAAAATCAGGTCGAGGAATTCAGCAGGGCTGTAGGTGAGTCTCTGGAGGCTGCGCTCAAAGATAAAGCGGAACTGATGCGCAAGCTCGACGACTTGCAGGAAGAAGTAGATCAGGTCAGGCAAATCAAGACTACCCTCACCGAGGCTCTTACGGTAGCTCAAAAGAGCGCGGACGAACTGAAACTGAACGCTCATAAGCAGGCGGAGGCGATTATCCGGGAGGCTGAGCTTGAGCGCGTCAAACTGATGGCCGACGCTCAGGTCGAAGCGGAAAAGCACCGTACGGAAATCTCTTTGCTGCAGGCGACCAGAGATCGATTTGAGGCAGAGTTCAGGGCGATGCTTGCGAGTTATAGCGAATGGCTGGAAAAACGCGAATCCGACAGCTCAGCTCGGAGCGAGGTCGCTTGATTGAATTCCGACCGTTCGCCAACTGACGGCGAGTACTACGCGTATCGTTTGGGCGTGGCTCTGCTCATCCTGCTTACGGTGACAATAGTTACTGCTCAGGTATGGGCGGGATGGTCGGGCGCGAAGCAAGTCGACTCCCTGCAACACGATAATCTTCTAATCATAGGCGATTTAAGCGCAAAATATGCGATTGCATCCTCGCGCTCCAATGATAATCGCGATGCTGCGGCGGTTATGGCCAACAACTTCTACAGCAATGTGCCTCCAAGTCCTGCCACGTATCGTCGAATGGGATTATTGACGCAAGTTATGTGGGGAATCTCCGGTTTGGAGTGGATTAAAAAGATCGATTCACCGGAGGTAACGCGCGGGCTGGGTCGAGACGTCGTTAAAAAACTCCGCACAGAAAAACAGATGTGGCTGCACATCTATGGGCAAGACAGCCTAAGCCCCGAGCAGGCTCACAGATATATCAAACAGATCGAGCAACTCGATTTAGGGCCGTTTAAGCGCATCACGGAGTCAGATGTATATCGCCGGGCAGGGCTTGGTCAACTGGCGGATCAGAGGCTCCGGCAGGCTATAGTCGCCGCAAAAATAAATATAGCAGCCTTGATTGCAATAGTCGTTGTTTTGTTGGTGGGCGGGCTTGGCGGGCTGGTGATATTATTCATCTTCCTGAACGCCTGGATTCCCAAGTTTGCACGCGCCCAACGTCACGACGTAAGCCCCTCTGTCGCGCTGCCGGCTTTTCTGGTATATAGCGCGTTATATTTCGGGATCGGCGCAGTTGCCTCAATCATCGTTGGAACCCGATTCGACCTGGATCAAAATGACGTCTTCTATATGCTTACACTGATCGGATCGGCCCTGTTGAGCGGCGCTATAGGGCTGACGTTTCTTAGGGACCGGTCTTGTGAAGTCGGCTGGAACTGGCGATCAATCGGTTTTCGCACCGACTCAATCCTCACCGATGTTATGCGCGGGACGGCAGGTTATCTGGCGGCCTTGCCGGTTGTTATAGTTGCCATCGATATGTCGCAGCACCTGTCCCGCTCCATATTCAAGCATTTCCCAACGCCGGAGCAGCCTTTTGGCGAGATCATTTCCGGAGGCGGCGCTGCGCAAATTGCGCTGGTATTTCTGGCGGCATCGGTAGTCGCGCCGATTGTGGAGGAAACGTTCTATCGCGGAGTGTTATATTCAGCCTTTCGGTCGAGAATGGGCGTCTGGGGATCGGCTGTGATCTGCTCTGCTCTGTTTGCGGTCATTCACCCTCTGCCCGGAGGATTGCTGCCTATATTTGCTCTTGCGATGGTGTTGGCTGTGCTGCGTGAGCGCGCCGGTTCGCTGCTGCCGTGCATTGTATGTCACTGTTTGTATAATACGACCGGTCTTCTGGTCAATATGCTGTTATCGTGATATGCTATGCCTCCTTGCACGGTGAGCCATTGCCTGTATAATACCAATAGGTTTGTCTTCCCAATTCACTAAAGGATGTTGTCAATGTCGAATGCCCGGATTGTCGTTGTAGGCAGTTCAAATACAGATATGGTTGTCAAATCCCGGCGGATTCCCCGTGGCGGGGAGACTTTGCTGGGCAGCGATTTTATTATGGTTCCGGGCGGCAAGGGAGCGAATCAGGCTGTATGCGCCGCCAAACTTGGAGCGCAAGTGGCTTTAGTCGCCCGAATAGGCAATGATTTGTTTGGTGAAAGCTCGTTGGCCAATTTCCGACAAGCCGGCGTAAATACGCAATATGTCACACGAGACAGCAACGCTCCCAGCGGCATAGCCCTTATCACGGTGGACGAAAAGGCTGAAAACGCAATAGTGGTTGCACCGGGAGCCAACTATGAGCTATCCCCGGAGGACGTAGACAATGCCGCGCAGGAGATAAAGCAGGCCCGGATGCTGATCCTGCAGTTGGAAATACCGCCTCAGACTGTTGCTCATGCAATTGAGGTGGCGCATAACGCAGGAGTAAGGGTGACGCTCAATCCCGCGCCTATTCGCCCGCTTGCTCGCGATATCCTGAAGATGGTCGATGTATTGACTCCGAATCAACACGAAGCCGCGGAGCTTACGGGCAGGGCAGGGGAAGGCAGCGAATTGGATGCGCCGTCAGCCGCAAAGGAGCTTATGGCTATGGGGCCGGGAAGCGTTGTAATTACCCTCGGAAACCGTGGAGCTTATGTAACCGATGGCTACATAAATGAGTTCATTGAACCGATTATAGTTAAGCCGGTCGATACAACTGCGGCAGGTGACGCTTTCACTGCCGCTCTTTCATGCGCTTTGGCCGAAGGGATGAATCTGTCGGATGCGGCAAGGTTCGCAAACAGGGTAGCGGCGATAGTAGTTACCCGGCTCGGCGCGCAGATTTCTATGCCTGCTCGGTCGGAGGTTGATTCTTTTTCGTTCGGGAACTAGTCCTGAGATTTAATCGTTAATATAACTGGTCAAAACATATCCGATAACGCTCGGTATCAGGGCTGTTTATGCGCTTATTCGGGTTGCGATTTGTGGTTGACCAGTATGCTGGATTATAGTAAGATTCTAGCGCTACCATACACTCGAAAGGAGTATTCATTTATGCGCAACAGAACGCTGGTGGCGGTTCTGGCAATGCTGTTCTGCCTGGTGTCAGTCACGGCGGTAATAGCGGCGCCAGCCAAGCCTGCCGCAAAGACAACAAAGGCCCCGGCAAAGGCGACGGCGGCCCCTGCCAAGCCCGCCGCACCCAAAACATTTGATCAGGCTGAAGAGCTGCAGAGGTTCTGGGGCTTGCCGGATACTACTGTTATGGGCACTGTAGACGGCGCTTCGGTTACAAAAGGCCAACTCATTAAATCGCTGTGGAGTTATAGTGCGCCGCAGATGCTTACAGAGGTGCTCAACCAGAGAATGGTCGAGCAGGCCGCAAAAAAAGCCGGTGTCACCCTTACGCCTGCCGAGCAAAAGGAAAAAGAGGATGAGGCCATCAAGAGGATGGGCGTCGCCTCTATGGACGATCTCCTGCGGCAGTTCAAAGTGACCAAGGCGAGATTTATTGCGGGCATCAGAACCTCGGCGTTGGCTGAGAAGATTGTTCGCCAGCAGGTGAAAGTCACGGATGCGGAATACGCTGAATACATCAGGGCCCGCCACATCCTGGTAAAGTTCCCTGAGGACGAAGAAGATCAGGCAAAAAAAGAAGAAGTCACCAAGAAAAAGATAGATGAAATTGCTGCCAAACTCAAAGATGGCGCAGACTTTGCATCACTGGCCGATGAGTACTCCGAAGACCCGGGCAATCTCAAGGACGGCGCCAAACAGGGCGGCGACCTGGGATGGTTTACCAAGGGACGAATGGTCGCAGAGTTTGAGAGCGCGGCATTCGATCTCCCGGTCGGCAAAATCAGCGATCCGGTCAAGACGTTCTACGGCTACCATCTCATAAAAGTAGATGGCATAGGAAAGGACGCGAGTCCCGTCGAGAAGAACGAGCTTAAAACGATGATTCTTGAGCGGCAGGTGCCGATGGAGATGCAGAAGTGGTTCAGCGAGCTTCAGGCAAAGTCCAAGATGGACAATAAGCTGATGGAACCTGCATCCCAGCAGCCAAAGCCTGTAGTCAGGCCGCAGCCTGCTCCTGCGCCTAATGCTGCCCCTCCGCCTCCTCCCGGCAAATAATAAGCCGGAAAGGCGCAGCAGACTAAATCGACAAAGGCCGCGAGAGTAAAATCCCGCGGCCTTTATATATGGTCCTACTGTAAAAGCTCAAAGGCCGCGCGCGATGCCCGCCCCCGGCCTTTGAGAATCACAGTTAAAGTATGGTTTTAGATGTAACAGCTCACGAATGATGAGTACTCCTGTCCGTAGTGTCCGATCTCCGCCTCGGACTAGGCTAGGACAGATGCCAGCTACCTACTACACTTGAATGCGTCAAGTAAATTGTCATTCCGAGGCAAATGCCGAGGAATCTGCTTTTTCCCTTCTCTTTTCTGGGTTTCGCTTCTTTCGAGCTTTCGCGATTTACGGAAAAGCAGATTTCTCACTTCGTTCGAAATGACATAGTTTGTGTGGCTGGGACAGAGGCCAGCCAACACAACCACTCACGAAGAGTGAGTTGTTACTTTTAGATTCCGCCGGAATCTCGGATCTCAAACTTATAGCCAACGCCCCATATCGTAGTAATTCGACACGGGCTTCCGGAGGTCTCGATTTTCCTGCGCAGCCGTTTGATGTGCTGGTCGACTGTTCGCTCATCGCCGTAGAACTCTTGATACGCCCACACCTGCTCGAGAAGCTGCTCTCGAGTGAAGACGCGGTTGCGATTGGATGCGAGATACCAAAGAAGGTCAAACTCCTTGGGAGTCAGATCGATCCTTGCATCGCCAACGATAACTTCGCGGGAAATCCTGCTGACCGTCAAGCCAGGCAGATTGAGAACCTGCTGTTCGTCAGGGCTTGGGATATAGGCAGCACGTCGCAGGACGGCCTTTACTCTAGCCAGCAGCTCTCTCGGTGAGAACGGTTTGGTGACATAGTCGTCAGCGCCCATTTCCAATCCGAGCACACGATCAACTTCGTCAACCTTTGCGGTAAGCATAATCAGGGGGACATTGCTGAACTTGCGAATCTCTCTGCAAACATCCAGCCCGTCCATCCCAGGCAGCATCAAATCGAGAATGACCAGGTCCGGCTTGTCCGAACGGACTATCTCTATACCGTCGCTGCCGTCGCCGGCGCACATGACTTCGTAACCTGCCTTTTCAAAATAAAGAGTGATCAGGTCACAAACGTTTTCTTCATCATCTATAACAAGTACTCTAGGCTTTGATACACCGGTATCATCGGTCTTTAGCGCGTTTTGCACGTCCATTCCAAGAATTACCTCATGGATTTATTGCCTTACAAATTGGCTTCGTTAATCAAGTATAAGTGAGTCTGACGACTATGTCAAGAGTGAAACAAAAAGCCCACAAAAAACGTCTCTCAGCACATAATGGAACCGAATACAGCATTGAAGAACCTTCTGCGTAAATGACGAAACGCAAGGCCGTCGTCGTTGTTGCAGACACGATTGGTCAGCAGAATTGCGAAAGCATCATGTTCGGGATCAATTGCTACACATGTTCCAGTAAAACCCGTATGTCCAATTGCAGATTTCGTTACAAAATCTCCGGAAGCCAATCCATCGTTTGGCCAAATGCACCAACCCCAGGTATGACCTCCCACCGATTCTGAAATTGCGTTGGTGAACATCCTATGAAGAACGGGCGGGTTGAGAGGGAACGTCCCATCCCCTCTTCTCGCATCCAGCGCCTGCCTGCAGAACCGGGCAGTGTCGCGAGCGGTCGAAAACAACCCCGCATTGCCAGAAACGCCTTCCATCGCATAAGCGTTGCCGTCGTGGACCTCCCCGACCAACTGATGTTTGCGGTATGGGCAATTGTCTGTCGCGGCGATTTTAACACCGGGTTTCTGAACCGGGTTATATCCTGTGCTTTCCAGGCCAAGGGGAGCAAACAGCTTCCGTTTGACGTAGGAGTCTATGCGTTCTCCGGCAACCGTTTCTAATACCGCAGACAACATAATATAGCCCAGACACGAATAAACGTGGGTTGAGCCGACCGGGTTGATTAGTTGAACCCCAAAAAGCTCGTCGAATAGTTGATCGCGGGTTTGCCCGTTCGAATACATGTCCTGCCACGCGGGCAGTCCGGAGGTATGAGTAAGCAGATGGTGCAGGGTAATATCAGATAAATGCTTTATATCGCGCTTTGGGAAATAACTTGTGACCGATCTGATCGATATGTCTATTGCGCCTTCCTGTGCGAGCATCAGAATTGACGGCCCGCAGGACATCGATTTTGTCACCGATGCCATATCAAAAAGCGTATTCTCGTCGACTTTTTCTTTTTCAGAATAATCGGTCCAGCCTGCCGAACACACCATCGCATCGGTATCTCTTCTCCAGACCCATGCGCTGCCGCCCGGATATAATTTACGAGTTACGCCTTCGTTGAGGATCGCTTCGGCTCGCTCCAGTCCCGCCGGATCGAATCCCGCCTTTGTTGCATCAGTTTTGATTTTGGCCATCAATTTTCTCCCGGCGCCGAATGCGCCCTGCTTTATCACCCAATTGTAGACTCATCCGCAAGCTATCGTCAACGTCGAAAGCACAACAAATGAGCTATTTATATTGCGATTGCTCGGAAATAGTGAATAATTGCGAAAATACCGCCTCTGAGACTATGCATCTCAAGCATAGCAGATTATTGAATAATTTTATTGACCTCTACGCTCTTGGCCTGTTAAAATAAAATTACCATATAGCGATACACCCATGCGGCCGGGTCTCGTGTGTGAGCGCCGGCCGTTTTTGCCGTGTTGTGCCTGAGATTATGAATTGTACCCAGCAAACAATCGAACAGCCGTCCGTATGCGCTGACCTGCGTTTTGACATTAGAAACGTGGCTATTATAGCCCACGTGGATCATGGCAAGACAACCCTTGTGGACGTCATCCTTCGCCAAAGCGGAGCTTTTCGCGCCAACCAGCAGGTAGCGGAGCGTGTAATGGACTCCGGCGATCTTGAGAGAGAAAAAGGGATCACTATCCTATCCAAGGTCACGGCGGTCCACTACAACGGCGTCAAGATCAATATAGTCGACACTCCCGGCCATTCGGATTTCGGCGGCGAAGTCGAGCGAGTGCTGCGATCTGTGGATGGAGTGCTTCTTCTGGTCGACGCCAACGAAGGACCTATGCCGCAGACACGTTTCGTGTTGAAAAAGGCCCTGGAACTGCGCCTGAAGCCCATCGTTGTTATAAACAAAATAGACCGTCCGGGCGCGCGACCTAAAGAAGTGCAGGATGAGGTCCTCGATTTGCTCATAGAACTCGGCTGTGACGAAGATCTGCTCGATTTTCCCTATCTTTTCACCTCAGCCGCTCAAGGCTATGCCGTTGCGGACCCGCAACAACAATCCGACAACATCGACATTCTGTTTCAGATGATTATCAGCCAGGTTCCACCGCCTGCGGCGCAAATGGACAAGCCGTTTCAGCTTCAGGTGACAAGTTTGGACTATGACGACCACCTTGGGAGATTGTGCGGCGGCAAAATACTCCGAGGCACAGCGCGCCGATCTCAGAAGCTGGCGATTATAAAACGCGACGGCTCCACTGAGACGTTCGATGTAAACAAATTGTTTGTCTATGAGGGTCTCAAACGCATAGAAGTCGAAGAGGTTACCGCCGGAGAAATAATAATGCTGGCCGGCTGCAGCGAGGCAAATATCGGGGATACGATCGCCGATGCCGAAAATCCGCAGGCGCTGGAACCTCTGCAAATTGATGAGCCCACCGTCTCGATGGATTTCATCGTAAACAACGGCCCGTGGGCAGGCAAAAGCGGCAAACTGGTCACTATGAGAAATATATCCGCCAGGTTGAATCGCGAAATAAAGACCAATATCAGCCTGCGTGTCGAGCCGACCGACAGGCCGGATTCGCTCAACGTATCGGGTCGAGGCGAATTGCAGCTTGCTATTTTGCTTGAGACTATGCGCAGGGAAGGCTATGAGGTTTGCGTCAGCAAGCCAAAAGTCATCACCAAGACGATAGATCACGTCTTCTGCGAGCCAATCGAAGAGGTCACCATCGATATCGGCGATAGCTGCGTGGGTTCTGTCATTCAGGAACTGGCGGCTCGCAAAGGGGATATGGTTTCAATCGACAAAGATTCCACGGGTATGAATCGGCTCATATTCCACGTTCCAACTCGTGGCTTGATCGGGTTCAGAACGGAGTTTCTGACTTTGACGATGGGATTGGGGATGATGTCGCGGATATTTCTCGAATACGGCCAATATCGTGGCGAGATAGCCGTGCGATCCAGAGGCAGTCTGGTCGCAAAGGAGACCGGCAGGGCGACTGCCTATGCCATTGCCCCTGTCCAGGATCGTTCCACTCTGTTCGTTGCGCCCGGCGATGAAGTCTATGAAGGGCAGATAGTGGGGGAGAATTCACGCTCTGAGGATATGGTCGTCAACGTCTGCAAGATCAAAAAACAGACCAATATGCGCGCCTCCACCGAGGATGCCACCGTGCTTATCACCCCTCCCAAGCAGTTTACTCTCGAACAGGCGCTGTCATTTCTTGGCGACGACGAACTGCTGGAGGTCACTCCCGATGCCCTGCGGTTCCGCAAAAAGATTCTTTCCGGATTGGACAGGAGGCTTGAGGAGAGAAGGGCCAGATAGAGCGGACAATATCAATCACACGCCCGCGCTCCTCACAAAACTTCGCTGCCCGGCAATGCGCCGACGCTCCGTGAACGGCTTGATTTCGGTCTTATTATCCGTGCGATAATGCGCGCTCAGCGGTCGAACGCTGCTTGCGATTATCGAAAACCCGTTGCCCATCTTCTGCGCTTTGCCCTCGATTATCAGCGCAGGGTTATTAAAAATCACCGGGCCGCATTTCTCATACACCTTCGGAAATATCACGCAGTCCGCAAGGCCGGTCTCATCTTCGAGGGTTATAAACACCACCACTGTGCCGGATCTGGTCGGCGGCCGCATGCAAACGACTACCACTCCAGCCACCTTTACCACGGAGTTATCAGCAACCTCCCGCACATCTACGGCCCTTCTCACCCTCGCCTTAGTCAACTTCTTTCGATAGAACTCCATCGGGTGACATATCGTCGACAACCCCAGTATCTCATAATCCATCCGCACACGCTCGTGCAGGGTCAATTGAGGGGCATCGGGAAGCTGCATCAGGCGCGCATCGAGGTCATCGACGGCTAGCCTGTCGAACAGCAGCGAAGAGTTTTGGTCGGCAGCTTTGGGCTTGCGGGCAGCATTAGCTATCTCTCCCAGCAGCCACATCAGCTTGCCGGTCGGAACCTCAAACGAATCAAACGCTCCGCAGTTTATAAGGTTCTCAATGGTCGATCGGTTGCATTTCGTCCGCAGGCAAAAGTCGGCAAACGAAGAAAACGGCCTTTGTGCGCGAGCTTGCGTTATCGAAGCTATCTCGGCCTCGCTGATATTTTTAACATGCTTCAGCCCGATGCGTATGCCGCTTATAGTTTGATTATTATCGACAACTGCAAACGGGACATCCCGCGCCTCGCTCTCGTTTATATCCATCCCATACAGCTCGATTCCCAGCCTGCGGGCTTCCTCTACGATCACGTTGGCGGGATAAAACCCCATTGGCTCGTTATTTAGAATGCCGGCGAAGAATTCGGCAGGGTAGTGGGTTTTGAGATACGCAGTCTGGAACGCAATTTTGGCAAAAGACGCCGCATGCGCCTTGCAGAATCCATAAGCCGCAAATGCGCGCAGCTTGGAAAACACCTCCTCGGCAACTTGCGAATCCACTCCCTTGTTCTGCGCTCCTTCAATAAACGATTTCTTTATTTTCTCCATCTCCTCCTGGCTGCGGTCGGTGGTCATGGCGCGGCGCAGGGAATCGGACTGGCCATAGCTGAACCCCGCCAGCGCATGCGAGACCGCTATCACCTGCTCCTGATAGAGGATCACGCCGTATGTCTCCTTCAGAACCGGTTCCAGAGCGGGATGACGATAGGTGACCTCCTCCTCGCCGTGACGACGCGCAATAAACGGGTTGATCATATCCGCCTGCATCGGCCCCGGTCGAAACAGGGATATCTGCGCGATAACATCCTCGAAAACCCGCGGCTGCAGCCTGCCCAGCAGCCCCCTCATCCCCGGAGATTCTACCTGAAAACACCCTACGGTATTACAGCTTCGCAGGGTCTCATAGGTCGGCTCATCGTCCAGCGGGATGCTGTCTATATCGAGGCTGACGCCATAGTTTTTCTCAATCATTGGCAGCGCGTCCTCGATCGCTGAGAGGTTGCGCAGACCCAGTATATCCATCTTCACCAGACCCAGCGTTTCGATGTCGTCCTTATCGAACTGTGTAACGATCACCCCTTTGGCAGCCCATTCCAGCGGCACGAGGTCGGTCAGAGGGTCTTTGCTTATTACGACCCCGCAGAGGTGCACGCTCAGATGACGAGGGAAGTCGTCGACTTTTTCGCAAATATCTATCAGAGTCTCCATTCGACTGATTGGCAGATTAGAGTTTCGCAGCTCAGGATATTTTTCTATAGCCTCCCGAATGCGCTTACCGCCGATGTGGGGCAGGGCGGAGGCGAGTCTGGATATATCATCAGGCGGAAATCCCATCGCCTTGCCGAGGTCACGAATCGCTGACCGCGCTTTCAGACAGCTTACCGTACACACCATCGCGACCTTATCCTCATTTGTGGTTTCGATGCTGGAATCGCGCACAAGCTTTGCGCCGTAGCGATTGTAGATATACTCGATCACCTCATCACGCCGCGCGGCGTCGAAATCGATGTCAATATCGGGCATGCCCTTGCGCTCAGGGTTAAGAAACCGCTCGAACAGCAAATTATGCTCGATCGGGTCCGCTATTGTGATCCCAAGGCAGTAAGCGACCAGCGAATCCGCCGCCGACCCTCTGCCGGAGCATCTGATCCCATTTGACTTTGCATATTGAACAATATCCCTGACCACCAGAAAATACTCCGCAAACCCGAGGTCGTCTATCACTTTCAACTCGTGATTAAGTCGCTCCAGCACATTCGGAGTGATCGGTCGATACAGGCGTTCCAGCGCATCGAAGCAAAGTTTGCACAGATAACTATAGGCGGTCTCACCTTTCGGCAGCGGATAGTCGGGAAAGCGAAACGTCCCCAAACCGAGATTGAGGTCGCACTGATCCGCAACCCATTCGGCATTTTTCAGTGCCTGGGGATACTTTCTGAACAAGTTCGCCATAGCCTTTGGGCTTTTGAGATAATATTCGCTGTTTTGTTTGCGCAGGGGATGAGTGTCGTCGAGGGTGGTCAGGGTCTGCACGCAAACGAGCACGTCGTGCACCTTAAAATCATTTTTCTCAGCGTAATGGACGTTATTGGTGGCGACGATTCTCAGGCCAAGCTCCGATGCAAGCTCGGCAAGTTGAGCATTGAGCAGCGCGGAGCCGGGCAGCATATTATTCTGCATCTCGATCAAAAAACGGTCGCGCCCAAAGATTTCTATCCATTTCAAAGCGGCCCTCTTCGCCTCATCAATCTTGCCCGCAGCAACCAGCGACGGTATCTCCCCTTTAACACACCCGGACAGGCAAAAAATGTCCTCAGAATGCTGTTTTATCGCCTCTGCGCCAGCCGCAGCCTCTCCTTTTTCGTGTGACAACTGAGCGAGGGTGACAATTTTGCACAGGTTCGAGTAGCCATTGAGATTCTTTGCAATCAGGACGATGTGATGGTTGCGCTTTTCTTTTGTCAAACGGGCAGGATGACAATTCGGATATCGCGGCATCTCCTCTCCAGGCTCAACATCCAATTCCACTCCCACAATCGGCTTGATTCCCGCCTTAAGCGCATATTCATAGAACCTCACCGCGCCATACAACCCATTGTGATCCGTAATCGCAAGCGACTTGCACCCGACAGCTTTTGCGCGATCCGCCAACGCCTGCACGCTGCTGCCGCCGTCAAGAAAACTGAAATTGGAATGGACGTGCAGATGAGTAAATGCCATTGCTAGTCTCGTATTGCGCTTAAACGCCACGCCGAATCGACGTGATCAAAATAAAGCTCATATATCCCGCCGTGTTCGGTCAGCACGCGAAAGAAAGTGCGCTCGCCGTCGCCATCCCACCACGCCCCGATCAGCCTCCAGCACTCCTGCACCTCCCGCACGCGCTGCATCCTGCCTTGCCATTCAAACGCGATCGGCGCGTGTCTGCTGTTTAATATAACTTGTATATCTTGCTGCATATCTATATAACCGTCGATTTATGATTGGAGCGCAGCGCATTTGCTGCAAATACCACGCCTTCGCCGAACCTGTCCGCCAATATATCAATCACGCGATTCAAGCGGCTTGCGCGCTTATTTTCCCCCATCAAAGTAAGCTGGAAGCTCTCCCCCGATGTAAGTCCGCACAGCTCAATTCGCATCTTATGCACCTCCGTGCCTGCTTCCATCAGCGACCGCAGCAGTCTGTTCAGCGCGTGAGCGATGCTGTAGGAGGAACAAGTCGGGTTTTTGAACTTAAAACAGGCGGGCTGCATTTGCGAACCCTCCAAAGTCAGCATAATCTCCCCTGCAAGCAAGTTTTTCTTACGCAGCCTGCCAGTGAGATCGGCCGCCACAGGTTTGATGTACGCCTCAACTTCAACGGGTTCCTTAAGGAAGCAGGGGAACGTATGTTCGGCAATAATAACTTCAGCAGGATAACCGGCCTTGACCGGGCTGAAGTCGACCCCCGCAGCCTGTCTGTGGATCACGCTGCCGGCAGGGCCGAACTGTCGCACCATAACAGGCTCTCCAATGCGTGAAAGTTCGCCGATTCTTGTTACTCCAAGCTCACTTAGACGCCTCTCTATTTTGCCGGTTACGGCTTCAAGGGAGGATACGGGCAGGGGATCAAGGAAAGCGGCTTCGTTGCCCGGCCTCACCCTGACGAACCATTTGCCTCTGCCTGAAGCGATTTTAGCCAACAATTTATTCGGCGCACAGCCGATCGTAAGCGGCATATCCAGTCGAGCCGAGACCTCTGATATGATTTTGGCGCAGAGTTGCGATGGCTCCCCAAAAAGAGCTTCACTTGCGGTTATGTCCATATATGCGCTGCCGAGGCCATCCGGCTCAAGAAGCGGCGTGAATTGTATAAGTATGTCCAATAATATTCCAAAAACCAGTCTATATGTGCTGTGATCAGACCTGAACAGCATCACGTCAGGACAGATTCGCTGAGCCTGCCGGACGCTATCTCCCTCGTTTATGCCGAGTTTTGCAGCCTCTTTAGACGCGGAGATAACAACCCCGCCGCTTCCCCGAGGCTCGGTGACGATGAGAGGTTTGTCGCGCAGGTTAGGTTGTCGGTGCTGCTCGACCGTGGCAAAAAACTTATTCAGCCTGATATGTAGTATATGTCTGTCCAAGAATAAACCTCAAAGCTATACTATCTCTTGCGCAGCGCTGTAAAGCACAGCGTTCCGGTATTGGGATTATAGGCATCGAACAGATGTTTGTCAACGGATTTAGCATACAAATGTATACTATTTTATCCTAGAACGGCAGTTCGCCCATTTTCGGCGTTTCTGCGGCTTCGTCTATGGGCAGCGATATTCCGAGCATCTTCGCGCACATTTTAGCGCTTTTCACCGCTTTGGCTTTGTAGTGGGTGTTAAAAAAGACATAAGTTTTGGAGGCTTTCGAATCGATATCGGTTATTCTAGGCGTCCACTCGCTGAGTTCATCTTCGGTATATAGATAATCGTAGCGTTCGTATGCGTGATCATGCTTCCACCATTTTCCTGTATTGCGGCCGTGGAATCGCACATAGCCAATGGATGATGTCACCGCAGCCACCTGCGGCATCAAACCCTTAAGATGCGGCTCATCTACCGAACAAAACCCGAAATCAAGCTCATTGAGCAGCCCGAAGGTATCCTCGTTTGCCCAGTCCGCATTGCGAAACTCGATCACCGTTGGCAGGTCCGCGACCATATCCTTAAAATCCCTCAACCTTTGCGCGTTTTTTGCAGTGCGCTTGAAACTCCACGGAAACTGAGCGAGCATACACCCGAATTTTCCCGCATCCTTCAGAGGTTGTATCGAACCGAGAAACATCTCAAATACCCGGGCGTTCGGCTGTTTTATATGGGTCATATCCCTGTGCGCCTTGACCACGAATTCGAAATTATCCGGGGTCTTTCGCGCCATTGCTGCAAAGGACGCCGCGCCGGGGATTGCATAATAGCTTGCGTTTATTTCGATTGCAGAAAATGAGCGCGCATAATAGGGCAGCATATCGGTTTTTTTGATATGCTCAGGATAAAAGACGCCTTTCCAGTCCTCATAGCTGAACCCGGATGTCCCGATTAGAATCATTATTGCCCTCCGCAGTGTTAATTCTACCCGACTCTGCCTCGAACCTGCCGCGCAGCAATGTTTTGATGCTCTGCAATGCGGGTATCGCTTTTCAGGCCGCTTACTATATTGACTGAAATTGTGGCAGGTAAAAGGGTAGGTTTTGGAGTAGTCTCAGAGTATGTTCATCTTAGCTGCCACATTGGATATCTGGCCGGTGCTTGCTTACGGAGGCATGGTGCTGGTTTTAGTGACGGGTATTGTGGCGATGTCCTTTTTCCTTGGGACACGTCATAGCGCTTCGAGACGTGATCAACCCTACGAATCAGGCATACATCCGACCACCTCCGCGCGTGTTCGCTACGGAATATCATACTATCTTATCGCGCTGTTTTTTCTGTTATTTGATGTAGAAGTCGCCATATTGTTCGCCTGGGCGATAGTCGCTCGCACGCTCGGATGGCCGGGCTATGCGCTGGCGGTTTTGTTTATTGCCACGCTTGCGGTCGGCCTGGTCTACG
>JAAYKE010000182.1 GCA_012522575.1 Armatimonadota bacterium
AAAACCGGCCCGTTCTAACTTGAACGGGCCGGTTGGTTTGTCGTCGGCTTTGGGTGTTACTTGGCGTAGATCACCCGAACGTTGCCGAATCCGACTGCTCCTGTCACGATTACGAAGTCGCCTTCGCTTACCGTCGGAGCGGACTTGGTTATGACCTTTATCTCGGTGTCTGCAGAGCCGGTCGTGACAACATAAGAGTTGCCATCAATCGAACCCCACTTCACCTGACCCCAGGTCTTAACGCAGAGGCCGTCAAGCAGGTCGAACTGGAACGACTTGCCGTTGGTTCCCCAAGGAGCAATCGTGCCCTCGCCCGCGCCCGTCAACTGGTTGACCGTTATGCACGGCTCGCCTTCAGACGTGACGCCTCGTGTACCTATCAAATTGACGATGGAATCCTCACCAGCAGATATCGCACCCTCGACACGAATACCGTGGATGCGGTTGGCCTCTTCGATATAACCGAAACCATCGCCCTTGAAGTAGAGCGTCTTGTTGCCGAGTTCAATCGGCGCGCCCACTTCGGCCTGCTTGGCAGCAAGAATAGAACCTTCGTCAAAGAACACGGTTCCTGTAACAGCCAGTCTCTCGCTCTCGCAGCCAGCAGAGCTGACATTGGCAGCGTAGAGAATAGTCGTCTCAGACAGGCTTGCCGTGTAAGGATTAGCCGTGCTGACCAGATCACCACCGGTCGCCGCGTCATACCAGGCTATTGTGCAATCATCGCCGGCTGTCACGGAGAAGTCAAGATCACCAGCGCCACAGCGAACGTTAGTCGATGCGTTCGCAGGAGCGTCAGGAGCCTCGTTAATGGTACTGGTTACGGCTGTCCTCGACTCACTCTCGCAACCATCCGCGCTAACGGTAGCAGCATACAGAGTAGTAGTCTCGGTCAGTTCAGCAGTATACGGGTTGGCAGTGCTAATCACATTGTCGCCGGTCTCTGCATCATACCACTTGACAGAGCAACCCTCGTCAACGCTTACCTCGAAGTCGACCTCGCCCGCGCCACAGATGGCGTTCTCGGAAGCATCAGTCGGAGCATCAGGTATATCGTTGACAGTGCCAGTAACAGCAGTTCTGGTCGCACTCTCGCAGTCATCAGCGCTTACGCTGGCAGCATACAGAGTAGTAGTCTCAGAGAGTTCAGCAGAATACGGATTAGCTGTGCTCAGCAGGTTGCCGCCACTAGCAGCGTTATACCAGGCAACAGAGCAACCCTCATCAACGCTTACCTCAAATGCAACCGAACCCTCGCCGCAAATTGCGTTTGCAGACGGATTGGCCGGAGCATCGGGCAGGTCGTTGACTGTGCTGGTTACAGCCAGCCTATTCTCACTCTCACAACCCTCAGCGCTTACGGCAGCGGCATACAGAGTTGTAGTCTCAGACAGTTCAGCAGAATACGGGTTTGCAGTGCTAATCACATTGTCACCAGTCTCTGCGTCATACCACTTGACAGAGCAACCCTCGTCTACGCTCACCTCGAACTCAACTTCTCCAGAACCACATATAGAGTTCTCAGAGGCGTTGCTCGGAGCCGCAGGCACTTCATTGACAGTGCCAGTTACAGCAGTCCTAGTCGCGCTCTCGCAGCCTTCAGCGCTTACGCTTGCAGCATACAGAGTCGTCGTCTCGGACAGGGTCTTTGTATATGGATTAGCAATGCTCACAGAAGCGCCACCGCTAGCGGCAGCATACCATCTCACAGAGCA
>JAAYKE010000067.1 GCA_012522575.1 Armatimonadota bacterium
CGATTCTGAGCAAAGTGGGCAGATATTTCATTTTTCCGCCGGTCACCAGCGCCTGATCGACCAGCATGGTGCATATGGAATGCTGATAGCCGACTTCAAACCGCGCGTTGCTCTTCTGCCGCCTTCTCACGCACTCCAGCCAGTTGCCCATGTGATTCTCGTTTGGGTTGCCGGAGACCTTGATCTCTTCTTTTATCATATCGGCTCCGCGTCCGCCCTCGCCGCTCGCGCTCCAGGTCGATTCCTTGAAGACGCCATTGGTCCCGTAGATGCTTAGCCCGGCCTGCGCCAGATTGCCGAGTCCGGTCAGGTAGCGCATGGCAAATCCTTTTTGGAAATCGAATATGGCGTAGATTGTATCCTCGTGTTCGCGGCCATCTTTCCAGACATACTGCCCGCCGTTGGCGACTGCGTTTGACGGAAATTGCGTATCGGTCAGCCAAAGTCCCACGTCGAAATAGTGCGCGCCAAGCACGGCTATCGGGCCGTTGGTGTAGTCGCGATAGAGTTGCCATTCACCATAATGATGAGGATCGAACGGTCGATCAGGCAGGTGCATCAGGAAGCGCTTCCAGTCGACGTCCTCCGCCTTGATGCCGCTCACATTTTGCCGCCAGCGCGGGCCGCAGTCGTTCCAGCCAACCTCTACCCTGCTTATCGCGCCCAGCACGCCGGACTGCACCAGCTTTGCCGCGGCTTTCCAGTTGCCCTCGCTTCTTCGCTGAGTGCCTACCTGCACGACACACTTGGACGCTTTGAACGCATCCATCGCGGCGTTGGCCTGATCGAGGTCCTTTGCAAGGGGTTTTTCTATAAATACATCCTTGCCGGCCTTGATCGCATCCGCAAGAATCCTCGCGTGTGAGAAGTCCGGGGTGGCAATCACCACCGCATCGACGTCCTTCAGCGCAAGCAGGTCTTCATAGTTTGAAAAGCCTTTCGGATCGGCCCCGTAGCGTTCTTTGACCTTTGCGGCCATCTGCTCTCGTCTCACGCGCCAGGTGTCGCATATCGCAGTGACCTCGGCATTGAGGGCTTTATCGACGGCTTTGATGTCATTAAATAGTTGGTTGCCGCGAACTCCTACGCCGATCATGCCGATAGATATCCGATCGTTTGCGGCAAACGCGCGGGAGCTTGTCAGCCCTGCGCCCGCAAGCGCGATCCCCGCCGCCGCGCCCGCCAGAAATTCTCTCCTGCTGATTCCGTTTTCAGTCATGGCAAAGTCATCCTATATTTTATAAAGTGACGCAGGAATATCGGTCCACGCCCTGTTTTCCATCGCTTCATTGGCCTTGATCGCCGCTAAACAAGTCTCCAATCCGACCCTGGCCGAACACATAGGCTCATGTCCATCTCTCAAGGTCTGGAAGAAGTCCTCAAGCTCCAGAGTATATGCATCTTTTTTGAGGTTGGCGATCTCGTCGGCTATGGAGCTGCCTTCCGCTGCTTCTTTTTGCAGACGCGGAGACTTGCTGGCGTCGAGGGTGATTCCTCCCTTGCCGTCGGTTGCCTCCTTTTTGGCCATGCTCTCCCATATCTCCTCGTCTGTTTTAGGCTCCCTGTAGAATGTGCACGGCCCTTCGGACAGGATCATCGTGCCCTTGGTTCCCATAATCTGTTCGGTTGCGCCATCGAACTGATTGGTTGTGAGTGACTGGAACGTATATTTGACTCCGTTGGGATATTCAAAGACCATCTGTACGTTGTCGAATATATCTCTGCCGTCCTTCCAGTAGTCCAGCCCGCCTATGCCGACCACCGCAGACGGAACCTGCCCGATCATCCAGTTGACCACGTCGATCTGGTGGCTGCCAAGCTCGGCCATCAAGCCCTGCGAGGACTTTTTATAAAGCCGCCAGTTGGTGAGTTCCTCGGTGGAGTCCTGCGCTACCGGCCTGCGCCAGCTTGCGTTGCGGTTCCACTGTGAGCGAACGTGGGTAATCTCACCGAGCAGCCCATCCTGAATCATCTTATGCGCGTGTCGATACCTGGGATTATAGCGCCGCTGGTGGCCGATCTGGAGCTTTCTGCCGGTCTGACGTGCAACGCGCGCCATGTGTATTGCGCCTTCGGTGGAATAGGCCATCATTTTCTCGCACAGCACATGTTTGCCGGCGCGCAATGAGTCCACCGTCATCGACTCATGAAGCCCGATGGGAGTGGCGATTATCACGGCCTGTATGCTTTTGTCGTCCAGCATCTCGCGGTAGTCCGCATATCCCCTGGCCCCTTTTGCGATGTCAAGGCCGCGCTGAAGATGCTTTGGCTGAATGTCACAACACGCAACTACCTTGACGTTTGGTATTTTGATGGTCTTGGACAACAGCATTCCGCCCTCGCTGCCGACTCCGATGAGCGCGGCGTTAATGGTATCGTTTGGCCCGATCATATCGGCCTGCGCATGGGTAAACACGCCAATGCTGCCCATCCCGATCGTCGCCGCAGTAGCAACGGCGCCCTTCAAAAAATCTCTTCTGCTCAATCCATCTGTCTGTTGGGTCATAGTTATCTCCGTTGATTTGCACAGGGTGGCTCGCCACCTGTCGATCTTTTAGTTTTTTATATCATTGACGCGCCCTTCGGCGTTGACAAACACCGCTCGCACGCCCGGATAATCATCAATCAATCTGGCTCCCCGCAGATAAAACGCGGTCGAAAGCGCATCCGAAATCATAGCATCGCGCGTAATCACACTCACCGAAGCCGCCGCGCTTTGCGCCATTGCGCCGGTTTTCGGATCGATTATATGTTCAAAACACTCGGCCACATCAGGATCTCGCTGGTCAGGTCCTCCTGAGGTCGACATTGCCTGATCGTTTAATTCGATCTCGAAAACGCGCTCATCAAACCTGGAAGGATGCCTTATGCCGACGGTCCAACTGCCAATCGACTTAATTGTGCTCCGTCCGCCGCTGACAAGAGCCGACGTCACGCCGTATTCGCGCAAAATCGCCGATGCCTGTCTGACCGCATAGCCCTTGCCTATCGCGCCCAGATTTATTTTTATCCCCGGCCTGTCAAACCGAACTTCATGGGTTTGTTCATCGAGGAGAACATAGCCCATCCCGACGTTTTCCAGCGCATCCTCCACAGCCTGTTTATCCGGCGCGACTCCGGTGTTTTCGGCGTTTCTCCACAGGTCAATCAGCGGCCCTGCCGTGACATCAAACCCCTGATCCGAGCCGCGCCATATATCCTTTGCGACGCTCAATATATCGAACAACTCAGGAGTCACCATAACCGCCCTGTGTGCGGCCTCATCGTTGAGATGAGAGACCTCTGATGCCGCCCTGAAACAACTCAGTTCCCTGTCCAGCCGCTGTATCTCATCGAAAGCCAGATTCGCGATGTCCCGCAGAGCCTGCCTTTCCGTCTCCTCAAATATTATCTCAAACACACACGCCATAGCGGGTCGGGAGACTCTCATCATATCCGCCTCTCGACTCTACGGATTGAGCCTGTATGTCGCCCATTTCGACCCATTGATCACAAGCTGCTGAAAGCCGGGATTTTCGAACGCTTCCCTGCCGTGGCCGAGGGTATTTATAAACACTCTGCCCTTGCCGTAGTACTGCACCCACGCCACCGGCTCGCTGTCTTTATCCCGCCGCGCCAGCGTTATCAGTTTGGACTCAGGGTGGAAATCGTCGCAGTAGGTCTCGTCTTTGACCTCAAATGCGGACATCGTGCGCACAATCGAGTGGCTTTTGCCGGTTATATTGACCTTAAACAGCTCATTTCCGTGTCTGGTGAATCGGCCGCCCACCATTTTCCAGTAGGCGTCGGATTCCAAAAACGTATCAGTGGCGCAATGAATGCCCACAAATCCCTTTCCTCCGGCGACAAAATCCAACAGTCCCTTTTCCTGATCCGGAGTCGGGGTAAGACGAGTGGTATACATAATAATCAAATCGTAATTTTTGATGTTATCCGCTTTGAACTGATCGAGGTCTCTGGATATGGTGACGGTGAAGTCGCCGGTGGCTTCCATAAAGTTTTTCAGAATCGGATACAGATCGGGGTTATCGTGGTGCGGCCCGCCGACCATCATCAGCGCTTTGGAAGGGGCCTGCCTGACCTCGCTTCCCCAAGCCGGAATTGATAGCAACAATAAAACAACTAAAAGCTTGATTCTCATTGGCGACCTCCCGCATTAGCGCAATTCAAGTGGGACTGCACAGCTATGGCAAGTCTACCATAGCATCCCAACATTCTCAAGCACGACCCGGCTGCGTAAAAGCTCACGAGTGATGATATCTAGAGGTTGGAGGTTGGAAGTTAGAGGTTAGACAAGACGGTATCTCAATTCGTTCGAAATGACACAGCTTGCCTGGCTGGGACAGAGACCAGCCACTACGGTTTAGAGGTTGGAAGTTAGAGGTTAGAGGTTGGGAATGGGGTGGCGATACCGGCTCGAACTTCGGACATCTGACCTCGGACATCGAAAAAAGCAGATTTCTCGCTGCGCTCGAAATGACATAGTATATGTGGCTGGGACAGAGGCCAGCCACGACCACTCACGAAGAGTGAGTTATTACGTTCAGGGTTTTTTCTTGTTGCTCTCACGAGGAGTGCTGTATAGAGGAACGCTCGCGCTTGATCGAACCAGCGCCCAGGTGGTGATGCCGTCTTTATCCTGCACGATATCCTTGCCGATAGCCGTAATTATCAGCATCACGCTCGATGATCCCTTGAAAACTCCTGCAGGTATGGTGTTCGTAACTATATGCGGCGGGATGAGCACGCCATATTTTATATAATCCGCCAGATCCGAAGAGCTTACCGGCCTGTTTTCTATATTATGCGCAAGATCGGGTTTTGCGCTCGATGTCCACGTGATGGTTCTTTTTTGATTGCCTCCGTATGCTCTGAGAATATAGCCCACCGCACCCGGTACTGGCATCCATTTCAGCGAAATCGGCTTTTCCAGATCGTGCTGCGCGGCGGTGGTGATATTGATCGGAGGAAGAAAGTTTTGGTCACTGGTCAACTCCACCGAGGTAGCTCCGCAGTAGGTTGTATTCAATTTATATGCGCCCTCAAGTTTAGCGGTATCCTCGTATGCTTTCGGATCGATTGCCGGCCAGAATGCGAACGATTTATCGGGAATAATTTGCTGGGCTTCGCTTTCCACATTTTTGTCGGAACCGGTTATTTTTGGCTGATCGGCTGCTATGCTTCGCCCGCTTCCCCAATATTCTCTAAGCTCAAATTTGGCTGTTTCGGGCTTGGCTGCGGAGCTGTTTGCGGAATCTATAGTCAGCTTGACTTCATTGCCGACCCCGAGCGCAGCCGGGACGACCACGCTGGCTTTGGCTGCGCGATCGGCGGGCATATCGGAGGCAAGTTCTATATGCAGCGACCTGAAGGCCAATGGCTTGCCGGCTTCTCCTGTTTCGGGGACCGACGGAAAGAAAAGCCTCGATGTGGTTATGGTTATTACAAACAGAGTTTTGAGTAAAGTCAATTGAAATGCTCCTTTAGTGCGCACAACGCTTGCAGTCACACTAATTCTGACGTCGATAAACCCGCGCCGGGTTCCCTGTCCGCACTCGTCACATTATACTACTTTGGTAGTATTAAAATTAGGTACAAGAGATAATCGACAGCTTGTATGTATGCGGGTAATATACGTATGGTTGGATAGGCAGTTCCGACGAAGCCTTGTGAAGTGCGATAGTAGTCATTATCATTTTTTGGGCTTCCGGAGAAGATGTTTACAACCCATCGTCAAAATTGGAAAAGTGAATAGCACGAAGAAGTTGAAAAGCTCGGTGAAAGCCGGGCTTTTCGCATTTATGGATTGGGCGATCCCTGATAATATATCACGCCGGTCGGATCGCTCATCCGTATCCCATAATCCGACCCGCTCGGCAATTCCGAACATATTCCGGAAACAGATACATAAGAGCCGATTTCCGCATCTGCGGCGCAATCGCCGAATACGGTGACACGCAGGCCGGCATCCAATTCAAATCCGCCGGGCAATATATCGCGCACGACTCCCCACACTTTCGTAAGCAATCCAAGTTCAAGTGGTTTGCCGACTCCGAAGAAAGGACGTGTAAGCCCGAACGGTCGCAGAGCACAGTTGCCGTGCACCGAGATGCTTCCCGCAGATATGTCAACCGCTGCCACGCCGCAATGAGTTTTCTTGACACCACGCAGACGAATAACATTCCCCGGCGCAAGATCACTGGCTCCCAGGATGGCAATTGCAGGTATGCGATTCGACGCGCAACCGTAACAGACATCCTCAAAGGTCGCAGTAACAATCACCTCATCTACATCGACTTCGCTGCCTTCAGGCAGGGCGATCACATCCGCGATGCTTTGCCCGGAAACCTTGCGTATGGTCAGTGTGCGATAGTTGTTGTCGAATGGAAGATCGGCCACCGTGAAGAATCTATTGCGCTCAGCCGTAACATAGCCCGACGTTATGGCTTGGCCGGTGGCAGTATCGGTCAGCGAATATGCAAGACGCTGGCCGGCTGCAAAGCTGAAATTCTGAAGCCTGCGCGCCGAGACATCGGCAGTAGGGGATCTTCCGGCGACGGTGTATTTGATATCCGCCGCCCATTTGTCCTCAGTGTCGGAGATTATGCGCCAGTCGTACCCGGCATTCATCTGCCCGATGCTGTCGCCGTTTATCGGATCCCCGTTGCCGGGATCGTCATTGACCGAGGAATTGCTTATGGCGGGGTAGCTCTGGTTTCTCCTGTGCTTGTTATATATGTCCCAGTTGACGAATTCGGACGGCAGTCCTGTCGAGCTGCTTACGTGGCCACCCTGGCCCCAGGCAGCCATAAACCCGTGCCTGTTGGCGTTGAGATTTTTGTAGAATTGGGGAACCTGGAACCACGGCAGCGTCTCGTCATTTTTGGAATTCTGCACTTTTATAAACGGCAGGTCACAGCAATTGTCGGCCACGTAGGCGGTTGTATTTTGTCGATCCCATACGCCTGCGCCGTCATTTGTCGGCAAGTTGTCCTGCACCGATCCCCAAATATGCGTAAGTTGACTCTGTGACCACCCGATGCCCTCAAGACCCGGATTGACCTGCGGAACAGTTGCGCTGATGGCGGCGAAAAGGTCGGGATGTCTGAGGCCAAAGGAAAGCGCGCCCGTTGCGCCCATAGAACCACCTGCCACGCTGACCCTGTCCGGGTCGATCGGAAACGCCGACTTTGCCCACTGCAGCATATTGAGCAACATGTTCTCGGTGTAGTTGAATACGATCCCTGAACCAGCATTTGGGTAGCCGTTGGCATACCCATACCACCACGTATTGCCGCCATAAGGAAGCTTTGGGGAGCAGTCCATAGGGGAGACTATAATAATATTCCACCAGGTCGCAATCCTGTTGCAGCCGTTTATTGCGTGCAGATTCAGCACTGTGGAATACAGCCCGGACAGGTTTGGCTTGGGAAGGGTGACGGTCACTTTGGTAGCTTCGCCGTCAAAAGCGGTCTCATCGGCTCGTTTGAACCACGTATAGGTCTTCCAGGGATAGTCATATCCCGAAATCGTTTGCACCCCTTGTTCATCGAGCGCCGGAACCGCAGGGCCGGACTCCTCGCTGATCGGCGCGGCAAGGCTGTTTTGCCCAATCGTGATTTCGCAATCTTCGTATCCGTCGGGATTGACGCCCGTGACGGCGTAATAGCGGGATGCCGATTGAGTGACTGTCATAACTTTCAAACAGTCAGCCGGGTTCAAAGGCTCGGCAAGGTCGAAGATTCTATATCCCCTGTTTGGGTCTTGCTTATTTTGCCTTGTTGCGGCCGAGGTTGCCGCCGCATCCTTTGCGCTGTGCAATGGAGAGTTGGATTCCACTAATTCGGCAAATGCCAGGGAAGAGCTGTCGATCGGGCTGCTGCTGCGATAGATATTGTAGCCGACATACTGCGTATCCGGATCGGACCAATGCAAAAACACCTGCCCGCCGCGGCAGAAAGCGTTTTCTATAACGATATCAGCGCAACACCCTGCCGACATGCCCAATAATATCGATAGCGTTGCTATGATCAGAACAATGTGCTTAAACGTCATGCAGACCCACCCTAGTACAATTACTGTTGCAAATATTGTACCAATTTGCCGATCCGAGCAGGCCATGCGACGCATTAAAATGCAGCTTCAGACTAGATTGACAACTCCTGCCATCCCCTACTCAAACAAAAAGGCCCGCCGGATGACGGGCCTGTGCAATAAAATATTATCAAGCTTTCTCCAGCTCGAACGCCCTGTGCAGCGCTCTTACAGCGTTTTTGACCTGATCTCTGGTGATAAGACAGGTGATTCGGATCTCACTCGTCGTTATGGACAAAATGTTAATCTCTGCTTTGGCAAACGCCGTAAACATTTTTTCTGCATAGCCGGGATTGCTGCGTATTCCGCTGCCGACAATAGACACCTTGGCCACGTTTTGGTCAACCACGACATCTCGCGCTTTGATTTCTTTTGTGACAGGCTCGATCGCTTTCTTCGCTTTTTCGAGGTCAGCGTCCTGCACCGTAAACGAGACGTCAGCCAGGCCTTCAGCGCCCACGTTCTGCACGATTACGTCAACGTTGATGTTCGACGCCGCCAGCGTGCTGAATATCTTCGATGCGATTCCGGGCTGATCCGGCACTCCGCTCACGCTGATTCGCGTCACATCGGTATCATGAGCAATCCCTCTTACCGGGTTGCGGACTTCCATTTCGTGGTCCTCCTTTTTAATCAGGGTTCCGGGAACGTCCTTTGTGCTGTTGGCAACAAGGATATCGACATCGTATAGTTCTCCGAGTTCGACCGCCCTCGAGTGCATCACGCGCGCGCCCTGACCGGCCATCTCCAGCATCTCTTCATAGCTGATCGAATCGAGCTTCCTGGCCTCGGTCTCCACTCGAGGATCGGCAGTGTAAACCCCGTCAACATCTGTAAATATCTCACATTTATCCGCTTTGAGAGCTGCAGCAAGGGCTACCGCAGTTGTGTCCGAACCGCCGCGGCCAAGCGTGGTAATATCCGCCCAGCTTGCATTTTCTGTGATCCCCTGGAATCCTGCGACAACTACCACGTTCTTTTTGTTGAGTTCCTCGCGGAGTCGCTTTACATCTATCTTAAGAATCCTGGCTCTGCCTGCAGTGCGCTCGGTGATAATCCCCGCCTGACCGCCCGTCAACGAGACCGCTCCCAGACCCAGTTTGTGTATTGCCATCGCCAGCAGCGCGCTTGATGCCTGCTCACCGGTAGCCAGCAGCTTGTCCATTTCACGTTCGTCGGGAATAAAGCAAAGCTGCCTGGCCATGCTGATAAGCTCGTCGGTAGTATCACCCATAGCCGAAACGACCACCACCACGCTGGCTTCTTTGGCCCGCTCGGCTACCCGCTTCGCTACTGCAGCGATCTTTTCGGTTGTTGCGACTGAACTGCCGCCGTATTTTTGGACAACTATCACCTGGTCCAACCCCCTGAGCTTAATCCATTAGAGCATAACATATTCGGCGTAACGCTGTAAATAGAAGTCAGATAATCCGCCTCATTGCGCGCCAAAAAAACGTCATATCGAGGCCAGCGCCGCGCCCAATCGCCGCTCCCTAAAACCTACCAACTGTAAATATGCAGCCCCGAACCCAGCAAATTGACGCCAATGAATGTGATAAGAACACACAGAAAACCGATGATCAGCAGCCTGTTGGCCCATTTGTCCCGTCTGCGGCTGACAATTCGGACGTGCAGATAGGCGGCATATATCAGCCAGGTGATCAGCGACCACGTTTCCTTTGGGTCCCAGTTCCAATATGAATTCCATGCCGTCTGCGCCCACAGCGACCCGGTGATTATACCCAAAGTCAGCATAGGAAACCCTATCGAAACCATTTTGTAGGCGAATCGATCTGCCACATCAAGTGACGGCAGACGCCGCTGAATAACGTTTATGCGCTTTGTTTTGAGCATACGCGCCTGGATCGCATACACCACCGCCGAGCCGAAAGCAAGCGTGAAGCCGCTGTATCCGAGCAGGCATGTGATAGTGGGGACGGCATTCCAATGACTCTGCAAAGCAGGCAGCAGAGCCGCGTTGATGCTGCCCGGCAGAGACGACGCCACAACTATCAAACAAGCCGACACAAGCGTGGCAAACGCTCCAAGCGCGGGCATCCTGAACCGTCGCTCCATCAGCAAATATAACCCTGTCAGCGTCCAGGAAATAAACATCAGCGACTCGGCAAGGTTGATAATTGCCACCCTGTGTGCATGCGCGCAGTCGAGCGCAATGGCGACGCCCTGAGCCACCAGGCCAAGCGCAGCCAGCAGACTCGCCCAGCGAGAGACGCGGTCGGCTCCGCCTGCGATACTCCATAGATACAACACCGCCGCGCACGTATATGATATTAGAGCAATGTCGACTATGATGGCTTTTTGTCCCCTTGATTGCTTGCCTGAACCGAATCAGGCGGATTTTCCTCCGGAGTCTCCACGCGACATATTCCGAACAGATCGCAGACCATATCGAGCTTTTCGGAGGAGTCATCGTGCCCGGCGTAGTCTTTGATCTGTATCATCGGAGTGTGACATATCCTGTTTACTATCGAGCGGGTGGTCAGGTTGATCAACTCAAGGTCTTCTCGTGAAAGATGTCTGAGCCTGTCGCGAAGCCTGTCGGTTTCCCGCTGCCGGATGTCCTCGAATTTTTCACGCAGCGCACTAATAACGGGCACCGCGTCGAGTGTCCTGAATTTAATCATAAATTCAGCAACCTCCAGGCGCACGATCTCCTCGACCTTTTGCACCTCCGCGCGACGCTCTTTGGCGTGCGCCTCGACGGCGGCCTGCAGATCGTCGATATTATAGACAAATACGCCATCGAGCAAATCGACATCGGCCTCGATATCACGCGGAACCGCGATATCCACAAAAAACAGCGGCCTGCCTCGACGCGCCTTCATCGCCGACAACACCATTTCACGATCGATAATCGGCTCGGCTGCGCCGGTCGAGGTGATTACGATATCAGCCGATATCATAGCCGACTGCAGTTGGCTGAATTCCACCGCCTGGCCGTTGAATCTCTCAGCAAGATCAATCGCCTTCTGGTGAGTTCGATTTGCCACCAGCACCGCCGATGCTCCCGATGCCGTGAGGTGGGTAGCAGTAAGCTCTCCCATTTTCCCCGCGCCCACAAGAAGCACGCTGCGGCCCTTCAATTCATCAAATATGGATCTGGCAACTCCAACCGCCACCGAGCCAATGGAGAACGCGCCTCGTCCGATTTCCGTTTCGGTTCGCGCTCTTTTGCCCACGGAAATCCCCTGTTGAAACAGGCCGCCGAGCAGGGTATGAGCCGACGATGCAGCGGTCGCCGCCGCGTATGCGCTTTTCACCTGTCCCAATATCTGAGCTTCTCCAAGCACCATCGAATCGATCCCTGAGGCGACCCTGAACAGGTGCTCTATTGCCTTGTGTCCGGCACGGGAGTATAAAAAAGGTTGGAAGTCCCCGGCGGGAACCGAGAAAAAGGAGCTCATCCACTCGATGATAACCTCATCATCTGCCCTCGAAGGAGTATATGCGTAGACTTCCGTGCGGTTGCATGTGGAGAGGATGACGCACTCCAACACCGCATCGCGCGATGCCAGGTCACGGTGCGCATCGGGAAGCTGACCGTCGGATATGCTCAGTTTTTCCCGAAGCTCGACCGGAGCGGTAGTATGATTGAGGCCGATGACTACAAGATGCACTCTCGCGCCCTCTCTAAAGCTTCTTCTACGCGCCCATCCGCCAGCAGGTCAATGACATTTGAATCCAATATACGCCTGTAAGCAAGGTTGCGGTCGGCTATATTCGGATAAAATTCTTTGATTTCCGCCCTCAATTCGCCGAGCAGCGCGGCAAGGGCTGCATATTCCGACCCAAACTCGGACTCCAGACGCTCTCGAATGCGACGCGCCATCGCCGGGCTTTTACCCGATGTGGAGACGCTTATAACAAGATCACCTCTGCGCACAATAGCAGGCACGTAAAAATTGCACAATTCAGGCACGTCGACTACGTTGACCAGCAGGCGGCGGCTGTGACACTGCGCCGAAATCGACTTGTTGATCTCAATGTCGTCAGTAGCCGCCACAACCAGAAATGCGCCGTCCAGATGCGACGGGTTATACTCCTGCGCGATATGTTCAATAAGCCCTTTTTGCGCCATATCACAAAGATCGGAGGTCAATTTTGGGGAGACGACCACAACCGATGCCCCAAAGTCGAAAAAAGTCTCAACTTTGCGCTCGGCAACGTTGCCTCCGCCCACAACCACGCATTTTTTGCCGGCAAGATTTATACTAATCGAATAGTGTGCCATAGGCTCTATCCCGTAGCGTAGCTGTGCAGACCCTGGAAGAAATATGTTACTCCAAGGAACGTGAAAATCGTCGCGCCAAAGCCGATTATCGCAAGCCAGGCCGATTTGCGCCCCCGCCAGCCCATAGTAGTGTGAGTATGCAGATAGGTAGCGTAGATAAGCCACGTGATGAGCGACCAGGTCTCTTTAGGATCCCATCCCCAATATCGGCCCCATGCGATCTGCGCCCATACAGCCCCTATCACGACCAGCAGCGTCTGCATCAGAAATCCAAACGCCACGGTGCGATATATCGATCTATCCAGCAATTTGGCCGCCGGCAGCCTGCTTATCCAGAACGATGTTTTAGCGGCCTTTTCATCGGCGGCGGTGCGTAAATCGGCCCTCTCGCGCAGCAGATACATTATCGCCAGCACAAAAGCGACCATCGACGCGCCATAGGCCAGAATCCCGCTGACAATGTGCGGAGTCCGCCAGGCGCTTTGCAAAGCGGGCATTACGCTGCTGTCTATCTTTGCGTTCGGCAGCCTCATCGCAAACAGCACAAATGCCGACATCAGAGGCACACAAAAGCCTCCCAGCGACCAGTTTTTCGTCAGCAACTCCACCGCAAGATAGACCAGCGTCGCAGCCCACGTAAAGGACAGCATATACTCATACAAATTGAGCAGAGGCAGCCTGCCTATCACAATCGAAATCACCACAATGGAGGCGGTGTGCAAAGCAAAAGCCGCATACAAAAACACTCGACCCAGACGAGCGTCGCTCGCCCGGTTTTGTATCAATGCCTTGAGATAACAGGCCGCTGAGACCAGGTATATCCAAAACGAAAACTTGAAGAGGCTCAGCCCCAGTTGTTCGGTCATAATCAGATTGATCCTCCGTGCTGCACTAAGATATTGATTCGCGCAGACGCTTGAAGTCCTTTTCAAATATAGACGGCTCCGCTCTTGAAGTGGCTCCAATGGCGACTTTGGATCCGTCAGCGGCTCCCGATATGCTGATTCTTATGGTTTTGCGTGTCACATAAAACGACATAAACAAGCCCAGCACCATCAAAATAAACCCGGCATAGATAGCCGGCAGCCCCGGATTGCGGGCGACTTGCAGGCCGGTATAGCTGACCACATTATCGAGCGTTATGGTCAGGTCCTGGTGTTTGACGGACTGCGACACCGGAACCCATCCAATCTTCCGCCATGCGTCCAGCCCTTTATATTCTGGGAATCGGTCGTTGAGCATCACGTTTACTGCGACGTTAACGGGCAGCAGGCTCCTGTTAAGCTCCGATCCGCCGACGTAATCCGGGACCAGATCGTGGACAAACAGGGTCCATTTCTTGCCGTCAAGGGTGAAAGTCTTGAACGGCTCCTCGGCGATCTGATAGATTTTTGCGCCGCCGCGATCCTCAACGCCGATCTCAAACGGAATACGGGCAACGCCGCCATCTGCCGTCGTCACCTTGATCGTAAGCCCCGCAAGGCCGTAATCGCTTTGGTAGAATGTCATGCCTTTATATGACAGCGGATGATTGACGTCGATGATTTTTTGCGCGACTGGTTTGCCTTCGTCATATATCTGCAAATCGCTGCGATAGGCCGTGGGATTGCCCTTGCCGTCGTGTTTAATTTCGAATTTTCGGAGAGCCACCTCGAAGCCGAGCGGTTTTGAGGTATTGCTTTTACTCGGAAAATAGCCGTTTACGCGCTCGCCTTCCACGATGATGACGCCTCCGTCGGTTCCGACGATTCCTCCGAATATCGCGCCAATGAATATGACAAGAATGCTGAGGTGCGTAAGATACGGTCCCCAGATCGCAGCCCAGCCCTTTGATGCGTAGATCGACACTGTGTCTTCGTCGGATTGGCTCAACGGCTTATATGAACACTGTCTAAGCGCCGAGACAAGCTTTTGCGCGGCCAGGTCAGCCGAACAGGCAGACTCCACTTCCTCGGATACGGACATCCGGGCAACGGCCTTTGCGTCAGTCTCAACATTTGGGCTAAAAGTGCGTTTCCACGCCAGTCCAAACCTGTTGATGCTGCATACCGCGAGGTTGACCCCAACCATAGCAAGCATAGCCGAAAACCACGGCGTGTGATAGATTATGGCTCCCCGTTTGTCCTCGAGGACCGTGCCCAGCACCGAGACCAAAGCAAGCAACAGCAACAGCCCAATGGCCGTTTTCATCGAACTGAAAAAACTCCAGAACGCTTTTAACAACAGCCCAATGGCCATTTTTGTAGAACTGAAAAAACTCCGGAACGCTTCCAAGGCTCCTGTTTCTTTGCGCTCTTCAGCGGTCGGCTGATCTCCATCATCGCGCAGGTCGATGTCACTCACAAACAGACCTCCTGTAAACAGACAGCGCAGACCATTATCGCCGGATTCGGCTGCAATCCGAACTGTCCTGAAGTAATTGTCCTATGCCAGGCAGATTGTGTCAACTTCCACGGAGCCGTAAATGCATCCGACAATGCGGCATACGAGCAGCATTTGGCATACTGTAACCCTAAACTGGCAATTCACACAGCCTCACTCGGCACACTTCTTGAAGATATTATGATCAGAAGCCCAGCAGAAAGGAAGATGAATGAAGTATAGAGTCAGCGGAGAAAGCATAGTCCTCATCCTGATTTGTTTGGCGGATATGCTATCAACCCTTTTCTTTGTTTTGAGAGGATCCGCAGTCGAACAAAACCCGATAATGGCAGCTTGCCTGAGACAAGGCCCGTGGGTGTTTGTGCTCGTAAAACTCGCCAGTTTTGTGCCATTTGTTGTTGCTGTCGAAATCTACCGGAAGCACAACGCTGCTTTCGCAAGACGTATCTGTCGCACTGCTATAGTGCTGTATGTTACTACTTTTACAGTGCTTACTGTTGCCTTAAACATGTTCTAATACACAATTTTATCAAAACTCATCGCATCTCTTCTCTCTCTACCGCTGCCAGATTGACCGGCCGACCGACACCGGCCGGTCAATCTCATGTACGGATCACGTGCTTATAAAATTAATATCTCTGCGCTCGACGGGTCAGTCGATTCACCTCGCTCAAATATACCTCATACCATCCGGCATACGGCCCCTGCAGATAGGCCGCCCGTATTCTGCGTTTAACAATCCTCAGCCGCTGTTTGACCACCCTGCGCCTGATCCCCAACACCTGCGCAATTCTTCTGCCGGTAAAGCCCGCCACATAGAGCCTGCAGACGATTTCCTCAATCGCATTGAGACCGGCCGCGTCGATCAAATCGTTGAGCTGGCTGTCGATGACGCTTTCTATCATCGGAGCCGACGCACAGTCCTCAGTGACTCTTTCAATCCTTTTTCGCTCGTTGCGCACCTTTCGGTCGAGTTGAGCTTGAGTGTAAATCCCGCTGGCCTTTCCGAGACGAACACATCCGGCAAGCAACTCATCTGACAGGAGTTCCATTTCTTCATAGCTGAGCTTCGACTGATCTAATGCGCATTGCGATGGGGAGGACACAGGAGAATGCAGCAAAGCGTTGTTCATAATGCTCACCTCGGTGGGGTATTCCGGTCGGCCCGGTATATAATAACAGACGTTAGTCTACTATGTTCACTACCTGTTGTCAACAAATATTGGTGGATTTTTGCCGAAAAAATAGACCGCGCTCATTTTGCGAACGCGGTCGAAGAATTCGAGGATATAAGGAGATGTGGAATTATATTATCTCGAGATAGTCCTTGTCCGGCAGCGCGGGGAACGGGGCCGTCGGAAGCGTCTGATACCAGAACGCGCACGATGCGATGTCGTCCTGAAGCGGCAGGTATCGCCCTCCAGACCTCCAGCCCAGCGCCTGCATGGTAACTTTCAGGTCGGCTTCAAAGCGCACGGGATCGAGAATATGCCATCGATAGAGTCCGAATCGCTCCTGAGCCTGAAGATTGCCGTCCGGCCTTATGACCTGCGGCATGCCTGCATAAGGCGTGGTGAACTCCGCATATTTGCCGTCTGCCAGGAAGCAGTATGACCCGCAGAAGTAGTCCTCGGTTCCGGTTCCGCAGATGGTTGGATAGTCGGTGTCGCCGTCCATAAAGAACTTGATTTCGCCCTCTCCCCACCAGCCGTTATTATTGATTCCCCAGCACATATATACGCCCACAAACTGCCCTTGTCCCTTGACTCCGTCAATAATAGTGAAGTCATGTTTATATGGCAGCGGGTTTTCGCGCCTGAATTGCGCGTGGAAATATGCGCAGTCGTCCGGCACATCGGTGAGGGTGTAGTTGATTTGATAGAACAGCACCATATCTTCATCGGATATATTGGTCAGCGTCATCGTGCAGTGTTTGCGAAACGGCATTTCCCAATAGCAGTTCAGCCCGCTGCCGGGATTTACGCAGATCGCCAACGAGGACACCTGCGCGAATTTCTGCCATCCGCAGGCAAAAAAGTCCCCTATCGGGCATTCGACCGAGGGCTGCTCCTGATTATCCCAATATATTCTCAGGATCTGATGCCTCCAGTGGCCGCCGGGAGTCATCCATATCTGCTGAATCGCTCCCGGACCGTCGATATCGGCGATCTCCCGACACTCCCCCGCTTTAATGACAATAGCCGGAGAAACTTTCCAGCCCTGTCCAAGCTCTCTTGCAGCGGCGGTGCTCAGACCCTCGGCGGCCATCCCGCCTTTGCCTTTTTCTCCGTTGAAGTTTTCCGCGCTGATCGATCGGCTCTTAGCCGACGACAGCCGGGAAAGGTTCCCCATATTCATTCCTAGACCGTTGAAAGCCATTTTTTGCCTCCGATAGTTAACTGGAGTGAGTTTAGCATATAGATAGTCGGCTCGCAAGGTTTTTTGGGCGTTATAATGCGAAGGATGATACTATGGATGCGGCTAACTTATGTATGGTCGGAAGCGCAAAGAGACTTCTGTGTGCGGTCCGAATTGTCAGGAGGCTGAAATGGTCAAACGCAACTATGCCGCGGTTCCATTTACCGATGTGAAGCTCAGCGATCGGTTTTGGGCACCACGAATGGACGTCAACCGCATAATAACGCTGGAACATGAGTATGGCGAGTGTAAGAAAACCGGGCAGGTCGATGCGTGGGATTCCGCCTCCAAGCTCAACCGGCATATATTCTATGACTCCGATCTTGCGAAATGGATCGAGGCGGCCGCATACAGTCTGGCCACCCATCCCAACCCTGAAGTGGAAAAACGCATAGATGACATAGTCGATATGATGCAAAAGCTGCAGATGCCGGACGGATATCTGAACAGCTATTTTATCAACGTCGCGCCCGAAAAAAGATGGAAAAACCTGCGCGATGAGCACGAATTATACTGCGCAGGCCATCTTATGGAAGCCGCAGTCGCCTATCACCAATCCACAGGCAAGCGCAAATTTCTCGATGTCATGTGTCGCTATGCCGACCATATCGACGCCACATTCGGAGTCGAACCCGGCAAAAAGCGCGGCTATTGCGGCCACGAGGAGATCGAACTTGCCCTCGTCAAGCTCTACCATGAGACCAAAAACGAGAAGTATCTGAAGCTGGCGAGGTATTTTGTGGATGAGCGCGGCAAAGAGCCGCACTATTTCAATATAGAAGCGCAGGAACGCGGCGAAGATCCCAAAAACTTCCATTTCCGCACCTATGACTACTGCCAGGCTCAGGTTCCGGTGCGCGAACTTGCAAGAGTAGCCGGCCATGCGGTGCGGGCGATGTATATCTACGCGGCTATGGCAGATCTGGCCGGAGAAACCGACGACCAGTCTCTGCTGGATGCGTGCGACCGATTGTGGGAGAACCTTAGCGAAAAGAATATGTATATCACCGGCGGCATAGGCCAGACGGCGAGCAATGAGGGCTTCACGTTCGACTACGACCTGCCAAATGAGACAGCCTACGCCGAAACCTGCGCCAGCATCGGCCTGGTTTTCTGGAGTCATCGCCTGTTGCAGTTGGATTGCGACGGAAAGTATGCCGATGTGATGGAGCGAGCGCTGTATAATGGCGTTGTCAGCGGGGTATCGCTGGACGGCAAAACGTTTTTCTATGGCAACCCATTGGAAACGCGGGGAGGCTATGGTCGGTCGGAATGGTTTGGGTGCGCGTGCTGTCCCCCTAATGTTGCAAGGCTGATCGCTTCGGTGGGACAATATGTCTACTCCGTGGGCGGCAGCGAAGCAATGGTTCATCTATATGGCCAGGGCGAAGCTCAGATGAAGGTCAACGGCGGGACGTTGACGCTCAAGCAGAAAACCGAATACCCGTGGGATGGACGAGTGCAGATCACAGTCGAACCTCCAAAGGACGCAAGCGAGTTTACCCTCAAACTGCGCATCCCCGGATGGTGCCGAAAGGCGACCCTGAAGGTCAATGGCAGCACACTCGACCTCGATGGCATAGTCCGCAAGGGATATGCGGCCATAGGGCGCACGTGGAACTCCGGAGACGTGGTCGAGCTGAACCTTACAATGCCGGTGGAGCGGGTATATGCGCATCCCGCGGTGAGACAAAATTTCGGATATGTGGCGTTGCAGCGCGGCCCGATCGTGTACTGTCTGGAGCAGACGGATCATTCCGAAGACATCTGGCGCATCGCCATGCCTGAGGACGGCGAACTGACGGCGCGATATGCTAAAGATGTGCTGGGAGGAGTGACGCTGATAGAAGGGGACGCCCTGGCGGCATCGACGGAGGGCTGGGAGCGCAAACTATACGGGGACTCCCCAAAGATGACTCCGTGCAAAATCAAGGCTGTTCCGTATTGCACGTGGGCAAACAGAGGGGCCGGCGCTATGAAGGTGTGGCTCAGGGAGGAGTCAGTTTAGCGCAGCGGTCGGACCCATCCGCCGTAACAACCGACTCTTCGTGAGTGATAGCAGTGACAGGTCTCTGTCCCAGTCACACAAACTATGTCATTTCGAACGAAGTGAGAAATCTGCTTTCCGTAAATCGCGAAAGCTCGAAGGAAGCGAAACCCAGAAAAGAGAAGGGAAAAGCAGATTCCTCAGCACTTGCCTCGGAATGACAATTTACTTGGCGCATTTAAGTGTTGTAGGTAGCTGGCATCTGTCCTAGCCCAGTCCGAGACGGAGATCGGACACTACGGACAGGATTACTGATCATTCGTGAGCTGTTACTATCCGCCTGTTCCCTTGACACTATTTTTAGCGCGGAGTTTAATATTGATGACAGTCGTGAGTCGAACAATGTCTGACGTGCCTTATATTACGCTGCTTGGGGTCAAGATTCATAGGGTTGATATGAGCGCCACGCTCGCGCTCATTCGCGAGTATATCGCCAGCGGCAAGCCCCATATAATCGTCACCGCGGACGCATCAAGCGTGGTGCGCGCGCAAAACGACGCCGAGTTTCAATATCTGATCAACGCGGCGAACCTTGTGACGCCCGATGGGTTTGGAGTGATAAAGGCGGCGGATATGCTCGGAACTCCGCTGATTGAGCGGGTAAGCGGGGTGGAGATAGCCAAAGAACTGTGCAGGATGTCCGCCGAGGAAGGGTTTTCGGTATATTTCCTCGGAGCAGCCCCCGGCGTGGCCGAGCTTGCCGCACAAAACCTGAAGAAGAGATTCCCGGCGCTTCAGGTGGCGGGAGTGCACGACGGTTATTTTGACGCATCCAAAGACTCCGAGATCGTAGCGCAGGTGAAGGCCTCCGGCGCACATGCGCTGCTGGTGGCGATGGGAATTCCACGGCAGGAAAAGTTTATTTATGAAAATATGCAAAAGCTGGGAGTATGCGTGGCGATGGGCGTCGGAGGGTCGTTCGATGTATTTTCCGGCAAAGTGAAACGTGCGCCTGAGTGGTATCAGAAACATGGGCTTGAGTGGTTCTACCGTCTCGTAAAAGACCCTACCAAGATAAAAAAAGCCGCCACCCTGCCGAAATTCGCGGCGATGGTGATTTGTCGTCGGATAATGAAAGCTTCGTTTCGGGCTAAATAATAAAAACTTTTGTGATTGCAGAATCTGGAGAAGTATATGTCATCAAACCCTGTATTGATAGTCGGCAGCGTCGCGCTGGACTCGGTTCGGACTCCCTCCGGAACCACCGAGCGCGCACTCGGAGGAGCCGCAGTATATTCGTCGGTAGCAGCGAGTTTTTTTGCTCCGGTGCGGATTGTAGGAGTAGTCGGGGAGGATTTCCCCAAAAAGCACATAGACTTCCTCCGCTCGCGAGATATAGACCTGCAGGGGCTGCAGATAATATCGGGAGGCCAGACGTTTCATTGGGCCGGCTCCTATGAAGGGGATTTGAACCAGGCGGACACGCTGGCGACGGAGCTTAATGTGTTTCAGGACTTCAGACCGGAACTGCCCGATGCATATAAGTCCTCGCAATATGTATTTCTGGCCAATATCGACCCGGAACTACAGCTTAAAGTGCTCGACCAGGTGCCAGACGCGAAGCTCAAGGCGATGGATACGATGGACTTCTGGATCACCGGCAAATCCGAAGCGCTGCTGGAGGTGATTCGTCGCGTTGACATAGTATTTATAAATGATGCCGAGATAAGGCTGCTCACCGGCATAATCAACCTCACAAAAGCCGCCGCGCATCTTCGCTCCCTGGGTCCCAAGTATGTCATCGTAAAAAAAGGGGAGCACGGCGCGATGATGTATTGCGACGAAAAGATGCATTTCGCGGCTGCGTCATACCCGCTTGAGGAAGTAGCCGACCCCACCGGAGCCGGGGACAGCTTCGCGGGCGGATTTATGGGCTATCTCGCCGGTTCGGGCCGACTGGTCAAGGAAAACCTGCGCAGGGCGGTGATTTACGGCAGCACGCTGGCAAGCTATACTGTCCAGGAGTTCAGCCTCAATCGCTTCAGAAACCTCACCAGAACCGAAATAGCCAACCGCTATGAGGAGTTCAGGCAAATGGTGTGGGTCGATTAGTGAGCAGGCCGACCTGATCCATGCCAATCCGAATTCTGAGGAATATCTGCCTCGGCGCGGCTGATTTAACGTATCCGATTCACTGCGTGGTGTGCCGCCGGTCGTGGCACAGCGTCGTATGCGCCCAATGCCTGGATAAGATAACGCACATCGTCCCTCCGGTCTGCGCAAGATGCGGGTTGCCAACCGATCGCCACATTTGCGGGACCTGCCGCACTCGAAAGTTCCATTTTGAGAAAGCTCGCAGCTCCGCTGTGTTTGAAGGCGCGCTCAGGGAGGCGATCCACGCACTGAAATACCGCAACCTCAAGGCCGTCGCCGATCCGCTGATCGAGGTTATGAATAAGGCCTATCCATTTTACAATTACCGCAACTCAATAGATATGATCATACCGATTCCCGTTCACTGGTCGCGGATAGTCGAACGGGGATTCAATCAATCTGAGCTGCTTGCGCGCGGGATTGCCCGGCATTTGTCTATTCGCCTTGAAACCGCAATGCTTTATAAGGCTTTCAAAACTCCGCATCAGGCGGACTTGCCGTTTGAGCAGAGATTGACCAATGTGGCAGGCTCATTTGCCGTTCGAAATGCACATAAGCTGCAGGGCAAAAGAGCGCTGCTGATAGATGACGTGATGACCACAGGGGCGACCCTTGATGAGGCGGCGCGTGCGCTGCTTGAAGCAGGAGCTTCATCGGTGGTCGCCTATACCCTGTCAAGAAGCCTGTGATGAACACACACAAAAAAGCCCCACGCAAAAAAAGCATGGGGCAATAGAGATTGACAGCGTCTTTACAGCTATCCTGCAGACTGAACGTTCGCGGCCTGCGGCCCCTTAGGCCCGTCAGCAACCTCGAACTCTACCTGCTGGCCTTCGTACAAAGTCTTGCGACCATCCATGTTAATCGCAGAGTAATGCACAAAAATATCCTTGCCTTCATCTGTAGCGATGAAGCCATAGCCTTTGGCATCGTTGAACCATTTTACAACACCGCTTTGCAAGAACTTCACCCTCCTTTGCCTATTGCGCGTAAATCCGAGCTCATCCTTCCGAGCATCAGCCTATCGGCAAAGGGACTGCTCTAAACTTACACGATCTTGTCGTATGTTTTTGCACGCCAAATTGAACCAGCGACTCTCTGCGTAGTTTAGCCCGTTCAACCCGGTTGACCCACACGCAACAATTACTTCTCCAATCGTTGAAGTAATTCCTCCATTTGGCGTTGAATTCGTTCCATTTCTGTATCCATTTCGTCCTGCATAGTTTGCATTCGTTCCAGCAGCCCCAAAATGACCTCAACTCCAGCAAGGTTTACACCCATATCCTGGGTCAATCGTTGTATCTGGCGATGTCTGTCTAAATCCCTTTCGGAATACATACGATTCTTGGAACCGATCCTTGCAGGTTGTACTAATCCCAGTCGCTCATACATTCGCAGCGTCTGAGGATGCAATCGGCACAGCCGTGCTGCGACGCCTATCATATAGACAGGTTCGTCTTTATTAATCTGTCTCATAGCATCGGCCTCGCTTTCAGTGTGTGTCACGCCGCCTCAGGTTGCCTGAGTCTCCTCAATTGTTCGAGAATCTCGCGTTCCTTATCACTTATATTTTCCGGAATTGTTATGCGGACTTTGGCGAACAGATTGCCTCGTCCTTCGTTTTTAAGCTTTGGCATGCCCTGCCCCGGCAGTCGAAAAACTCGCCCCCCGGAGGTCGACTCCGGCACTTTCATCGTCACCCTGCCGCCCAGAGTGGGAACCTGCACTTCTCCGCCCAGAGCCGCCAGCAAATAGTCTACCGACACCTCAACATAAAGGTCGTCGTCGCGACGCTCATAGACCGGGTGATTGCGCACGTTTATCTTTATCAGCAAATCACCCCTGCCCGCCTGCCCATCCTGTCCCTGACCGGCAAGGCGTATTTTTTGTGCGTTTTTGACTCCTTTTGGAATGGTGATATCCAGTTTGCGCCCGTTGAGTGTGATCGGTTTTTTTGTCCCGTGAAATGCGTCCTCCAGCGAGACTTCCATCTCAGCTTCGATATTTGCGCCCTTTTGCGGCGCCTGTCTTTTGCCTGCCGCCGGGCCGCCGCGCGCTCCGTGTCCAAACAACATCTCAAAAAAGTCGCTGAACCCCTGACCGCCGTAGTCAGAGCCGACCGACTCGCCAACTCCTCCATAGTCGAAGGTAAACGAGTCCCACATCGATCCCGGCCCGCCCGCTCCCGGCTGGCCTGCCTGCTCCCAATACTGGCCATACTGATCGTATTTGGCGCGCTTTTTCTCGTCAGAAAGCACCTCGTAGGCTTCGCTGATCTCCTTGAACTTCTCCTCAGCGGCCTTGTCGCCGGGGTTCACGTCCGGATGATGCTTGCGCGCGAGCTTACGATAGGCGGACTTTATCTCTTTTTCGGTCGCGCCTCTTTCGACTCCCAGTATTGCATAATAGTCTTTATAATTTCGGGCCATAATAAACCGGTGGTATCTTTTACGGAACGGATGCCGGGAGGGCTGCTCCCGACATCCTTATACTGACAGTATTTTATTGCTGATTGATCTCGATCTTCTTTGGTTTGACCTCTTCGGCCTTGGGCACGGTGATCTCCAGCACGCCATCTCTGAATGCCGCTTTGATCTTATCCGGCTGCACCGGAACGCCAATGCTGAACGATCGTCTGAACGGGCCATACGCCCGCTCTACGCGCAGATATTTCTCATCCGAGCTATCGCAGAACTTTCGCTCTCCGGATATCGTAAGTGACTCCGAGGTCACCTCAACGTCCATATCCTCACGAGAAACTCCCGGAAGTTCGGCGCGAACAATCAAGTCGTTTTCACCTTCGATGATATCGACTACCGGCGCCCAGGTCTTTTCGGCTCCCTCGGCCTCGCCGCGACTGATTTGCTCGTTGAACACACGGTTGATCCTATCCTGCAGTGCGCTCATTTCACGAAATGGATCCCATCTACTGATCATCATCTTACTGTTCGCTCCTTTCTATTGTCAGTAAGTTTATGCAACAGCTTGAGGGTTCGAGGCCATCGCTTACTCGGCCTCGAACTCCGCATCTATCACGCCGTCGTCTTCATCATAAGCTGTCGGCTCTTCGGCAGCGGCTCCGGCGGTCTCGTCGGTTTGCTGCTGCGCGGACTGCTCATAGAGCATCTGCGATAGCTTATAACTCGCCTGCTGCAGATTTTCTGCCGAAGCGTTAATCTTTTCCGGATCGTTTGATTCCAGAGCCGTCCGCAGCTCGGTCATAGAGTTTTCTATGGCCAGCTTGTCAGCCGAAGGAACCTTATCCCCAAGGTCTTTGAGCATCTTATCGGTCGAATAGAGCATCTGCTCGGCTTTGTTCTTTGCCTCGGCAGCCTCCCTGAGTTGCTTGTCCTCATCGGAATGCAGCTCGGCCTCCTTCATCATTTTGTCGATCTCTTCTTTTGAGAGCCTTGTCGAGCCGCTGATAGTTATGCTCTGCTGTTTATTGGTGGCAAGATCCTTTGCCGACACGTTGACTATGCCGTTGGCGTCGATGTCGAACGTAACCTCAACCTGAGGAACGCCCCTTGGAGCCGGCGGGATTCCGGTAAGATGGAATCGTCCGAGGCTGTGGTTATATTGAGTCCTCTCGCGCTCACCCTGCAGGACGTGTATCTCCACCTCGGTCTGCCCATCCGCCGCAGTCGTGTAGGTCTTGGATTTGCGGGTAGGGATGGTTGTATTTCGCTCGATCATCTTGTCCGTTATTCCGCCCAGAGTTTCCACTCCTAGGGTCAGCGGGGTGACGTCAAGCAATACAACGTCTTTTACCTCTCCTCCAAGCACTCCGGCCTGGATTGCAGCCCCGATTGAGACCACTTCGTCGGGGTTAACGCTTCTGTTAGGCTCCTTGCCGCCGGCCAGATTTTTGACGAGTTCCAGAATCTGCGGCATTCGAGTAGCTCCGCCGACCAATACGATCTCATTGATATCCGTATCGGCGATCTTGGCGTCCTCCATAGCTCTTTTGAACGGCCCCACGCAGCGATCGAGCAGATCACGGGTGAGTTCCTCAAATTTAGCCCGCGTTATGGTCATGTCCAGGTGCTTAGGGCCGGATGCGTCCGCCGTCACGTATGGCAGATTGACGCTGGTCTGCACCATACTGGAAAGCTCGACTTTGGCCTTTTCGGCCGCTTCGCGCACTCTCTGCAGAGCCTGTCGGTCGTTGCGCAGATCGATCCCCTGTGAAGCCTTGAAGTCGTCACAGATATAATCGACCAGCCTCTGATCCCAGTCGTCTCCGCCAAGGCGCGTGTCCCCGGATGTGGACTTGACCTCAAATACGCCATCGCCGACCTCGAGCACGGATACGTCGAACGTGCCTCCGCCAAGGTCCCAAACCAAAACGATCTCGTTGCCTTTTTTGTCCAGACCATAGGCCAGCGCCGCCGCCGTAGGTTCGTTGATAATACGCAGCACATTCAGTCCTGCGACCTCTCCTGCGTGCTTGGTGGCCGTGCGCTGCATATCGTTGAAGTAAGCGGGTACCGTGACAACTGCCTGGGTGACTTCTTCGCCGAGATACGCCTCCGCATCAGCCTTCAGCTTCTGCAGGACCATAGCCGATATCTCCTCAGGAGAATAAATTTTGCCGTCGATATCGGTCTTATGAGCAGTGCCCATCTCTCTCTTAATTGATGAGATGGTGTGATCCGGGTTAAGAATCGCCTGTCGCTTTGCCGTAACGCCGACAAGCCGTTCCCCGTTCTTAGTGAACGCGACGACCGAAGGGGTCGTCCGGGAGCCCTCAGAGTTCGGTATGACTACCGGCTCCCCGCCTTCCATAACCGCCACCACGCTGTTGGTGGTTCCTAAGTCTATGCCTACAGTCTTAGCCAATTGAGTTCACCTCCGCAAACACTCGATACCCGATATTGTTGTTCGATTAAACAGGGTAATGAGCACTTTTAGTGTCACCTTACCTTACCTCGGTATTAATATATCACTTGCGTGTTATGCTGTCAAGTGGTTTGTCTGTTTTTTCTGATTTTTACTTATTATATCTTTTAGCTGATGCGATAAGCGTCCCTGCTTTCGCTCTTGTGTGGGGTACGTTATAATCTAAAAGATGCACTGCTTATGGGCCATTATAGATATTCAATCAATCCGCGATGCCATTGCCGCATGTGACGAATCCATTTTCAGATCTATAAACCTTGGTCTCGGCACAACCTGGCTTGACCCGATTATGATTGTTTTTACGATCCTGGGAATCGGGGCTACTCAGGTGGGGATTGGGTTTATTGTGTTGACGGCAGGGTACGTCAAACGAAATCCGGCTCTTCGCAAAGCGGGATGTGCGGTATTGGCGACCTGCTTCGGGGCGCTATTGTTTTCGTCTTTTGCGAAGGTTTTTTGCGAAAGACCGCGCCCGTTGCTGTTGTTGTTCGACGTTCGTCTGCCGGACAACGTCCTGTTTATTCGCAGTTTTCCCTCCGGACACACGGCCATCGCGTTTGCGGCAGGGACGATGTGGGCGGCTATTATCCCAAAAATGCGTTGGGTATTTTTTGCCGTTGCCGGGCTGGTGGGCTTTTCCAGAGTATATTTGGGGGTGCATTTCCCATTTGATGTATTATATGGGGCTGTGCTGGGCACGGTCGTGAGTGTTTATGTGGCGCGAATGTTTGGCTACTCGACAAAACAACGCCGCGAATCCGAGCCGGTCGGAAATTATGAAGAGCCGCCCTGCCTTGCCTCGAAATCCGGATAAAGTCGCGGTGGTCTCCGCATTCTCAGATTAAATACTTTTGTAATCAGTATAATTACCTGATTTATTGCGCAGCAAGGCACTTTAATACCTCATCATGCTACACTACCTATGGAATCACCAATCAGTATGTGTTGTTGATTTTCGCTAGTGGGTATGCAGCAGGAAGGATATGAACAGGATGCAACTCAGCCGAATATGGATTATTTCGTGCTTGATAGCAGTATTTCTGATTTTCTCGGCAGGCTTGACCTGCGCGCAGAATATTACGATCTCAGGCACGGTTCGCACTGTGACGGGGACAGGCGTCGGCAGTATAACGATAAGGGCAAGCAACGGCCAGACGACAAGCACAACCGTCGACGGCACGTATAGCCTCAGTTTGCCCGGCGGCTGGAGCGGGTCCATCGCTCCGGAGGGACAATACCTGATGCAGCCTCAAAGACATGAATACAACAACGTCACTACCAATATAACCGACCAGGATTTTGTAGCATCTCCCAAGCTGTATATGCTTTACAGCAACTCTTTAACCGCCGTTAAGCAAGGCGATATAGCAAGCGGAGACTTCAATGGCGACGGCAAAATGGACATCGTCGTTGCCGGCCTCGAACACGACAAAAAAACCGGCAATCTCGTGCCATCTGCGAATATATGGCGCAACGAGGGAGCGTCCGGTTTTACTCAACTTGTGGCGGGCTTGACCGGGGTTAAGAATCCCGCGCTGGCCTGGGGGGACTATGACAACGATGGCAAGCTCGACGTGATCATCACGGGCGACACCGGATCTGCCCTGGTAACCAGGCTCTATCGCAACGATGACAATTCGTGGCCGGTTGTAACTGAGGCTGTTCTGCCCGGGGTTAAACACGGGGATATTGCCTGGGCGGACTTCGATAACGACGGCAAACCGGATCTGTTGATAGCAGGGGAGGCTGCGTCAGGACGAATAACTAAGCTATTTCGCAACAATGGAGACGGCTCATTTACTGAACTGGGCGTCTCTGGGCTGCCCGGCGTATCGCAATGCTCTGTTGCGTGGGCGGACTTCGATAATGACGGTCGAATGGATTTCGCCATAGCAGGCAACTCGGACAGCGGCCCTGTCACAAAGATATTTCGCAACGACGGCGCAGGACAGTTTTCTGATATAAACGCCGGGCTAACGGGAGTCGGCTCGGCTTCGATAAGCTGGGGGGATTATGACCACGACGGCCTGCTTGACCTGGCAATCGCCGGTGAGCGCGCCGACTCTGTGAAGATCACCCGCATTTGCCGGAATACCGGATCGGGATTTGATGAACTGGACCTCGGCTTGCCCGGCGTCACAGGGACGATAATGTGGGGGGATTATAACAACGACGGACATTTGGACCTGGCCCTGGCGGGTCCGCAGGGTCCTGCCGAAACCGCCCCTAAAATATGTCATAACAATGGGGACGGCACATTTATCGTCTACCCTATAACCAACAGCGAAATCGGGCTGTCCGGCCTCAAGATGGTTTGGACCGACTTCAACAAAGATAACAAGCTCGATTTGATATTATGCGCGGAGACCAACGGCTCCTACGCCGGAACACTCACATATAATAATGTGACCGCAACCGCAAACACAGCCCCAGGCGCGCCGAGCGGCTTGTCGGCTACATTTGACAACAATACTCTTACCATGTCCTGGAGCGCCGCCATCGATCCGAACACACCGGCGGACGGGTTGTCTTATAATATCCGAGTCGGAACTTCGCCCGGCGCAGACGATGTATTTTCCGGCATGGCAGACCTGTCGACCGGGCGCAGGAATGTTCTGGCGCCTGGCAATGCCGGATTTAACCTGACCTGGAAACTATGCAACCTGGTCACGCGCAACTACTATTGGAGCGTTCAGGCCGTAGACTCCGGGTATATGGCGTCCGCATGGGCTGCCGAGGCTATGGTCAATCCGGACTCCTCTCCGCCTGTCATTGGAATCAGCGCCCCGTCGGCGTCACTTACCAATGTCGGGCCGGTGAGCTACACAATCACCTACCAGGGTGCGGATTTCGTCACCCTTTCCAACACCGATGTCAGTTTGAATGTCACCGGCACGGCTAATGGAACCGTCTCGGTAAGCGGGACCGGAACCTCTGCCCGAACCGTGACCATATCCAATATAACCGGCGACGGAACGATAGGCATATCAATAGCCGCAGGCTCCGCCCGCAATTTCGCTGATGATTATGCGCCGGGAGCAGGGCCAAGCGCGACATTTACCGTAGACAACCTGTCACCTGTTATTAATATCAGCGCGCCCTCCGCTTCGATTACCCGTCAGGGACCTGTGAGCTACACAATAACATACGACGGATGCGACTCAATCACCCTTGCACAAGGGGATGTGACGCTCAACAAAACCGGCACTGCCAACGGCACGGTATCGGTCAGCGGAACCGGGCTTGCCGAGCGCACAGTGACCATAGACAATATAACCGGCAACGGCTCTCTGAGCATCTCAATCGCCGCCGAAACAGGACACAGCACGGCAGGCAACCATACCCCTGCAGTCGGCCCCGGCGATGCATTCGAGGTGGATAATACCCCGCCGGTAATCGAGATCGGGGAGCCGTCAGCGACAATTACATCCGCCGGCCCGGTGACATTTGAGGTCACCTATTCCGATGCGACCCTGATAACCCTCTCAGAGCAGGACGTCGTTCTAAACAAGACCGGCACTGCGGACGGCACGGTGTCAGTGACTGGCAGCGACCCCGGCAGCCGAACCGTGACCATATCTGATATCACCGGGGACGGCGCGCTCGGCATATCCATAAACGCGGGCACCGCTGCCGAAGATCTGGGCAACACGGCCCCTGCCGCCGGTCCAAGCGATACATTTGACGTTGACAACACCGCTCCGAGTTTGACGATAGGTGAGCCTTCGGAGGAAATCACCCGCGCAGGGCCGGTAACCTTCGAAATCACTTATAACAACGCGGACTCCGTGAGCCTTTCCGATGAGGACATAACCCTGAATTTGACCGGCACGGCACAGGGCACGGCATCGGTCTCAGGCACGGGTTTGACCGATCGCACGGTTACCATAACTGATATAACCGGAGACGGGACCATCTGCATCTCAATAGCGGCAGGGACTGCTGCAGACGATCTGCAAAACCCTGCGGCAGCAGTCGGCCCGAGCGCCACCTTTGTCGTGGATAACACCGCACCGACGGCCGTAAACCTGTCAGTCGATAAGACTATTACCAATGGCCCGGATGTTATTGCAACATTCGACGGATCGACCGATGCCAACGGAGTCAGCTATGAACTTAAGGTCAATGACGGTGACTACGAGGCCGCGACCAGCCCAAGCCGGGTAGTGCCGCTCAAGTTCGACGATGGCGTTCATACCATATATGTGAGAGCGCTGGACCCTGCAGGCAACGTCGGCCCTGCAGCCAGCGCACAGTTCACCTACGACAAGACTCCGCCTCAAATCTTGTCGTTCAGCTACAGCCCGTCACTGGTATCGGCGGGAGATATGATGGCGGCCAGAGTCGAGGCGACCGACAACTTCGAGGTTGTCAACGTAATCGCCGATGGAGTCTACCTGACTAAGGGCGATGACGGCGTATGGACGGGCAATGTGGTGACCGCGGAGGCTCTGGGAAGCCATACGGTCTATGTGCTTGCCTACGACGAAGCCGGCAACTCCGGATCCGTTGGCTGGACCTATAAAACCGCACGCGCAGTAGGATTAACCAACCGCGCACTGACCGACCCGATTATATCTGCGGCTTCGGATAAGTTCGTCTTCACGGTATGGGGAAGAGTCACCGTGACCGGAGATCCGAACAACTTCCTCGTCGACGACGGGTCAGGCAAGTTCATTAAGGTTCACTACAAAAACCACAACCTCAGCAACACCGACTACGTTTCAGCTAGAGGCGCGGTCGATGTCAGCTCAAATCCGCCGACGCTGAACGCTTATGTCGTGAAACGGCATAACTGATTATTAAACAGCTTAACCTGCAGGCCGGGTGACGTCCCCGGCCTGTCTACCATCCCGGATTTCCGACTTCCGCTATCGCCTCGTCTGCGGTCTCATAGCGTTTGAACACACCTTCTGCGCCGGAAAGAACGAGGATTCTTTCCAGCAACCCGTGCGCACCCACAATGCAGGCTCCTCGTCCGGTATCCTTGAGGGCCTTTTGCACGGAAGAGAGAGCGCTCAGGCCGGTAGCATCGATATAAGACAGCAAATGAGCGTCAAAAAGAATGCTGCGGTTTCCGTTTATTACTTCCTTGAGGTCGGCAAGCAGCAGCGTGACGCCCGCGGTATCCAGTTCGCCGCATAGGTAGACGATTGCCACCGGCGCATCGTCGAGGGTTGATATCCAGGTTGTAAAAGCGTCATCGTTGGGCATCATTGCGACACCGTTGAGTCCCGGTTCAAGAAAAGGCAGGGTTCTGATTAGGGCTATACCTCAACTGAACCACGGTCTAAACAAATGTCAAAGATGCCAGGGGATTTTGGTGATGCGAAAATACAGGCCAATCAGCGCCAGCAGCACCACAATGAGATTGATGTTTTCGTGATTCACGCATATCTGTTCCCAGGTCGCGTTTTTGGATTCCGAGCGGGAGTATGGCTTAAGCCTGGGCAGCCAGCGGCGTATTTCGGTGCAGTAATGCTCGTATTGCTCTCCGAACAGGTCTCTGAGGCGAGCCTCCTCGCGCCCTACCCTCAGGCGGCCATATCCGAAGAACGCGATGAGAAACCCGACAATTAAATAGACGTTGGCGGTCATTATCATGATGCCCAGCCCAATGCAAAACCGGCCGATATACATCGGGTTTCGCACGTGAGAATACGGCCCTGACACGGTGAGATGAAGGTTTTTGTGAACCTGCGAACTGGCCCACATTTGTATCAACTCGCCGATTATTACCAGCGGCGCGCCATACCAGAACGCCCTCAGGTTGTGGATAAAACCGGCGAGAGCAACCACCGCAATCATCATCAGAACCACACGAAACTGCGTGGAGAACTGTATGACTCTTTCTCTCAGATCATACTCGACATCAGCCTTAACAGACATATTCACCTCTGCGCCGCAAAACTCTGTTTTCGTTTACCGATGGAAGTCTATCACAGCGTTAAAGCTGCGGTCAAGAAAACATAACGGCTCGATTCACTGCGCTCTCAAACGGCTCCGAGCCTGGGAGCAATAACGAGAAAACTCCTGCCCGTAAAACCCGTAATATGATCAGTTGGGCGCAGGCGCAGGCGTGGCATAACCTATATGGAAGCAACTACTGATAAAGGCAAACCTCGGGAAACCGGGGGGCGCAAAGCTATCGGGACTAAGCCGGGCAGCAAGGGTGGTCCATAAAATACCCGTTCTGAATGCCGCCACGGTATGTTGGCCGAGCCGCCGAAGTAGGAGTTGCCCGTGACCAGAGACTGTCGGATTCAGACTATCCGGCGAAAGGCCCAGATACTATGGGCTGGCCAAATGCGGCGGTCTTTGATCTCAGGCGATTCGCCTTAGGTGGCTCGGCTTCTTTGCATTACCGTTATTTGGAGGCGAAGAAAATGTTTATTCCCGAAGCAAAGAACTACCTTGGCAAAGACTGCGCAGTCACTTTCAGTGACAGACACGGAAAGGTGCATACCCAAACCCTGCACATCCACGACGTGAGCTTCGTGCCGATGTATGGCGCGTGTTTAGTCGGCGATATCGACGACATCTGGCTTGATCGGGTGACCAAAATCACCGCTGTAGTGTAGCAAAGGCTATCAAGGAGGTGGTCGCAGACAGGAACTGACCCACAGTTTAATAGAGCGCATAACTTACAATCTCTCTGTGGCCCGGCCATAGCCGAAAATCAACTCGGCAGGCCGGGCTTATTTTTGTAATATCTGGAGGAAGCCGCATTTTGGCGGGGAAGAATATAGCAGAGGCGAGATATGACACCACGAGAAAATCTGCTGGCTTGTTTGAATCACAAAACACCGCAATGGGTCCCCAGAAGCGGCTCATTTACTCCCTATCAGATTCGACAGTTCAAAGAGAGAACGGGAGAGAGCGATATTGCGGCATATTTTGGGATGGATAATCTGGGAGGCATTGGCCTCGGCCCGACCAGGCGCAGAGTCGATTTCTCCAGTTATCACAAATATTATGTTCTGCCGGATCATATATCGGAGTATCGCATAGATGAATGGGGGGTGGGATGGGTTCCGGGATCGCTGCTTCATTTTGAGGATATGATCCACCCGATGCATTCCCTTGACAGCCTTGCGGAGTTTGAGGCGTATCCATATCCCGACCTTGACGCAGCGTATCGACTGGACGGAGTGCGTGAGCGCGTGAGGGAACTGCACGACCTGCAACTGCCTGTGATAGCATATCCGCTTCAGCTCGGAGGGACGATCTTTGAGAGTGCGTGGTATATGCGCGGGCTGGAAAACTTGCTGACCGATATGCTTTGCAACACTCAAATCGCTGCATATCATCTGGATCGGCTGACGCAAATGGCCATATCCAACGCGGCTTTTCTGGCCGAATGCGGGTCGGATGTGTTTATTTCAGGGGATGATATCGCCACGCAGCGCGGCATGATGATAAGCCCTGAAATGTGGAGAGAATGGCTCAAGCCGCGTTTGGCAAGCATATATGAGGCGGCCAGATCAAAAAAGCCGGATATACAGATATGGTACCATTCCGACGGCGATTGTCGGGAGGTTATACCGGACCTCATTGAGATCGGAGTCACCATACTAAACCCGGTGCAGCCGGAGTGTATGGACCCGGCGTGGGTTAAGCGCGAATATGGCCGTGACCTGGCCTTGTGAGGAACTATCGGCACACAGACAACCATGCCGTTCGGCACGCCATCTGATGTGCGAGAGACGGTTAAGAGGATGATTGATCAGTGTGGGATCGACGGCGGCTTGTTCATCGCGCCGACCCACGTGATCGAGCCGGATGTACCGTGGGAGAATATCGTGGCTTTATATGATGCCTGCCGCGAATTCGGTGGTGATCCGAAAAGATAAAAAGTTTGCTCTGCTATGCCGCCTGGTGTCGTTTTTTTCGCGGTCGATGGCGCTGAAACAGCTTGAGCTGGGGACATTCCAGCACGGCGCATAACTCCTGAGGCTGCAAACCCTTGACAAGCAGCGCACACTGGTCGCTGTTGGTATATGGACAATAAAGCGTATTTTCCGCATCTTCGCTTATTGGGTCGTCCTCGATGTAGTCAAACCATTCTGTACTCACTACACAAACCTCCTTATTGCACACCGGCCCAATCAACGGCGAATCGCGCGCTGGGATTGTGTGGCTACAGCAAGCATTGTCGGCAGATTTGGCCGAAAGCTTCAGGGGGATTTTGCTGTGAATGTCTCGATTAATCGTACGGGATGGTATGATTGCTTGGCTTTGCGCAGGCCGGGGATTCCGAGGTCCTGCTCCCGGTTGACGTATTTATATGACTGCGCCTCTGCCTTGCAGAATTCATTGTTGATAAGTTGATACAGGCCGTCGATTTGCGTGTGGGCTTTCTCCGCGTGAATGACCAGAGTATCGTCGTTCAGTTTTTCTCCCAGCGAGAAAGCGACGATCGCTCCACCGGCGCGAATTGCTCCGCCCACTATGCCGAGTGAGTCGAAATTGGTGAGCATCTGGTTCACCGCGCACCGCTCTTTGCGCAGACCCTCGATTGTCTCGCACATCTTATGCTCGCACCACAAATCAGCGAAAGCCTCGCACTCGACAGCCACCGACTCATCCATTTTCACATATTCATACTCTATCTGAGACCTGGCTCGCGCAATGAAGTTTCGCTTGCCGTCGAATCTGCGCCCGGCAAGCTCGATCAGGTCCTGCGCGGCGTAGACGTAGTCCGAATTGTCGGGATCATACTCGACTATAAGCCCTATATCTTTCATCTCACCGCCCGCTTCGCCGGATATGCGCTCGAATATCACGGGACGGTCGCTGCGGCGGATCATCTCCTCGACAACCGGCTTAATCGAGCCGACGCCCAGCGGCTCAAGGCTGGAAATGTGCTCATTTTGGTTGTTGATCAGCAAAATGTGGTCGTATATGCGGGATAGCTCCGTTTGCTGAGACTCGCGCCAGGCGAATATATTGGTGAAGCTGTACGCGGAGATCTCCGTCGGCCTTTGTGCAAAGACCGCATCGAAGAAGGGCTTATCTCGCAGAGTTATTTGTCTTGATTGTGGATATTCAGGAATCATATTCATCAAAAATGCGCCAGCGCATAATCTTCACCGGCACATTGAACCATTTTCTTTTTGAGCCTGCCGGGGCCTTTCTCACTACAACTTTTCCATCTACCGGACTGGCCTCTATCCAACGCTCGTCTCCATAATATATCATAACGTGTTTATCGTCGGCGACGGCCATATCTCCGACCTTGATCGTATTTGTATCGAATCCCGCCAGTTTTTCGGCGCTGCCTATCAGCCTTGTATACCCGTATTTATCCTGAGCTATATCTTTTGCGTCGATATCGCGCCACCAAAACGACCACAACTTTCTGCCCAACAACTGAGGATTGACTTCCTTTGCTCCCTGCCGCACCATAGCGTGCCATAGCGCGGCCCTCGCAAGCCCGGCGGAGTCAATTCCGATATCTGTCTCGCCGTTGACCTGATATGGAGTTCCGACAAACGCCCGCAATCGTTTATAGTAGACCTGCCGAAGCGCATCGGTGTCAGGTGGCTTGCTGCCAAGCACTGCCCAAACCACAAAGAGCGCGCTGAAAAATACCGTCGGCCACACAGCCGCGTTTCTTTTGCCTATGCCGGAAAACAGGTAAACAAAACCGGTGAATATGCAGCTAAGCAGCGTCAAGACAAGCAGCAATCTTATCTGAGCGGTCATAGGAAAAATGCGTACGCCAATGCCGCACATCAGCAGCAATACGCCCGTTACTATCGCGCACAATACCTTGACGCTGATCTGTCGCGTAGTCTGTGTTTCGCCAGTTTCGGATTCAATTATATCGACCATCAAAATATCTACGATCCGCCCGCGCCCATTGTTCCAATATCACTTCGCCAGAGACGCGATAATACCTTCGGCTGTGTCGATGGAAACCCTTTGTCTCCAATACTTATCCTTGAGCAGCGCAGCATCATGGGAATTGGTCAAAAACCCGATCTCCAGCAGCACGGAGGGCATATAACGATATGTATCGCGCAGGACTCTGAGGCGGGAATACTGGCTCTGCGAGTCCCATTTTGCTCCCCGGTTGCGCAAATCGTGTTTTGCCAGTCGATTGACGAGTTGTTGAGCGATTGCATAGCTTCGCCTGTCCCCTTCCGCCACAAAAGCCTCCACTCCGTTTGCGGTCGCCGGCCCTGCGTTTATGTGGATGGAAACAAACAAATCGCAGTCGGCCTCTACTGCTTTCTTTCCACGTGATTCCAGGGTCACGAGCCTGCTATCCGGCCTGGTCACAATCGTTTTGATTCCGGCCAGGCGAATATTATGACCGATTCTGATGACAAAATCCAGGGCAAGCTCGTCCTCCACAAGGCCATTTGCCGCGCATCCGGTGTGGTGCAGACCACGATTTGCACCGTGGCCTGCATCGAGCGCGATTATGCGATTGTTGTCCTTCGCATTCACGCTGATTACCTCCGAACCCTCTTCCACTGCTGATATACGTGCTCGACCAGCAGGTTTGCGATGCTCTGCGGCACTGGAAAACCAAGCTCGGCTATGCATATCTTCTGAAGATAGATGACCGCCTGCTGGCGACGTTCGTCTGAGGACAATTCCGCTATCGCCCCCGCCCGTTCGATGGCGTCGGTGATTCTCTTTGCGCCGATCCTCTTTAGCCATTTGCGCGCCCAGCTCGGCAGCCTGTCCTTCTGGCTCAAATATGTGGTCAGCGCGCCCGTCACGCCGAGAGCAAGCGTAACCCAATCCCGGGTAGAAACAGTATCGAGTGTGATCATATAGGCTCCTTATATTATAGTTGATTGTGGGTTCTTGATTCTGAGGAGAGTGACGGCCCGCGAACCGCCGCCGATAAGTCCGGTTATCCAAATGCTTAATTGAGAATGGCGATTCTCACGACCGGTTCGCCGGCTATGCGGTGGACGGCGGTTTTGAGGACGGCATAGGTGCGGCCGTCGCGTGTCAGGGTATCTCCCACGCCTATGACTACATCCGGCGTTGTGGCCAGCATAAGAGCAGGATGAGTTATGCCCATTCGTTCGATATCATCCAAATACAGGCTCATATTGCCCGTATCGAGGAGCTTGAACATCCCGGCTCCGGTATTGCCGTTAATTACATATTCCTCCCCGAAACGCCGGAGCTTTTCGGCGAACCGCTCGGCAAATCGCATCTGCTACACCTCCTCTTTGATGCTGAATATAGGCTCTGCATCAGCGGTTGTGCTGGAGCAATGCGTCTCGGAGTCCATCGGCATGGCGCTTTTAAGATACGGAGCCAGCCGCGCGTGGCCTTGCCGAGTCAGGTCGACTCCGGATACTCCTGATGGCCCGATGGTGACTCCCGCCACGCCGAACTGCTCGGTTGCGCCGGTCTCTCTGCGCATCTGCTCGATGAATTCACCGGTTATGATTTCGAGAATCCCCAACTTGAGCGTGCCCTGCAACCCTGCGTTGAGCGTGTCGTTAAGATACATATCCGCGATGGAGTATTCGATCGGAGCCTGCATCTCGGAAATGAGCGCGGCTATAGCCGTATCGTAGTCAGTTACTGCGGAGTCAATGCCTGCTTTGCGCTTGATATCTGCGACAGTCAGGGTAATCGCCATTTGCGCCTCCTATCCGTAAAATGAGATATGAATCGTATCGTCTTGCCCTCCCTGCACGGGAGTGAAATCATCGACGTCCAGGATCGCATAATACACCGTAGTCCCCTCCGGCACATCGTCGTCAATTGAATGCAAATCCGACAGAATATAGGCTGCATTGGATATGCTGATCGGGTCTTTGTAACCAATAATCAGCAACACATTAGAGATCGTTCTTGCGCTGAAGAACAAGCGAAAACGGGTTCCTCCGGTCACCTGGAAGCTGCCGTCGCTTTCTCCATCGAGGGAGTGCACCAGACCGCCGGTTCGCGTCCTGGCATCTCCGCCGGATGCGATATGCACCGCCACCGGCATTATATTTTTCAGATTGTTCATCGTATGGCTCTCCGCTTTGGGTCTTTGTTATATGGAGTCAGAAGTCTGGGTGACGATTCGCAAACCGCCACCCGTGGTGTTATTTTTCAGCTTCATTGCTGTGGCTGTCAGCTCACCTGGCTGCCGTAGGCCATCTGCCAGAGGCCATAGCCGGTGTTATACCGGGCGCGCACGCCATAGACAAACTCATCCCGCATAAACCCGCTCTCCGAATCCGCTTCGAGGGCCGCAAACTCAACCGGGGTTCGGCTCTGGAGGATGATCGGCTTGACGACACCTTTAGTCGAAAGCACAAACCAGTCGTTGACATCGGTCAGATATGGCGAGACAAGCAAATCGAGTTTGCCTTTGAGCACGTTTGAAGCGGCTCTTGATGTCGTGGAACCCTCCTCCGGCCAATATGAACTCTCCAGAAGTTCCATAGCAACCCACTGCATATCCGGCGGCACTACCAGCAAATCCGGAGTTACTCCCATCAATTTGCCGCGGTCATCTCGATATTTCATCATCGCGGTAATCGCGCTCTGCAACGCGGAAGCGGATAATGCTGCGGTTCCCTTGTTCGATTGAGACCCGGAATCCCCCTCGGAGTGATCTGTAGCAAAGAACGCCTAGCCGTCGTAGCACTTGCCGGTGAATCCGTTTTTGAGCAGGCCGAACGCTAGTTCGTCCATGTGCCTTTTCGCCTCGCGGGCCAGCGACACCACCCGCAGCTTGATCTGGCCATATTTATCGTCCTCTATGGCCGCCCTCTCGATGGCTATCGAGGACTCCCAGGTCTTGTTGCGTATCGAATAATCGTGTTCGAGCAAGCCCAGCGGCATGCGCTCGTCGACGAACTCCCGAATTGCAGGAACCGCACCCAGCCAGGAATAAGTTTCCTGATCTGACCCGGAGCTTATCACTGTTGCGATGCGGGAATGTTCGCCGGCGGTGGCATCAAGGGCCTCGAAGAATACGGTTTTAAGCCCATCCTCAAGCAGTTTGGGCATATCTGATCTTGTAAGCGGCATATTTTTCTCCTGTTTGGATGTGATTGGTTGATGGTTGGCTGCGCATGCGGACGGACGATGATCTGCCCGTCGCATTCCAAAGCAGCCTCAAAGCAGAAAGCCCGGCGCTGAGAACACCGGGCCGATAGATGATATTGCACTGGCAGGCGAACCTACTCCAGCGATAACTCTCCGATTTGGCTTATGCCTTCGTTGTCGACATATTTGACCGCTATTTCGAAGGCCTGCTGTGGTGAAATGGGTTCAAATGAATGCACCATGATGTTCATTTGCACCGTGCGCGTGTGGTCGCCGATTTTCTGCAGCATGCGAATGCCTCTCAGCAGTTTTGCGCCTCGTCTGCGGTAGAATTCTATGCGCCGACGTGCGATATCTGCATCCGGCGAGTCCTCCGGCACTTCCACCTCGAAGACCACGAATTTCGCACCGCTTTCCTTTGCTCGTCTTACCACCTCGTCGTAGCACACTGCCCCAACTCCGCTGCCCCGCAGCGCCGGCAAAGTGGCGAGATACCAAAGCGCAAAGGCATTTATTTCGGGCTTGGTGCGATAAAACATAAGCCCGGCAAACTCCCCGCGCTCGTCCAATGCGGCGATCAGCCGACTTTCCACCCCGTCTTCCTTGATATCCGGGTTGAGGAACCGAAAAAAACCGGAAACCAGTATCTTCTCTTCGGGAGGAAACGCGGTCTCATACAAATCGAGCCAGGGCATAAAAAGAGCGTCGTTGATATCGGTTATTTCATAAAAAGTAATCTTCATACCGATTTTTTCGGCATCAATTGCTCTATTACCTGCTAGGCGGCATACCTGTCGATTCTGATCCTCACCGCAGTGGCGGATATGGACTCGACTGCGAACCCGGCGGTAATATTGGCCGTGGTTGCGGCATCGGTGACGGTCTGATTGTCCACGATATGGAACCCCACGCCCACATCGGTCTGAGCGCCGTTCGCGCCGCCGTCTACAAATACAAACGTGCCGGTGGTCTGGACGCGAATGCCGATATCCCCTGCGCTGCCGCCGGAGTTGTCTACGGTCTCATAGGCGACTCCGGCGAATGTTTCGGATGCGGTGTCGCTCGCGTTGGTCGCATAGCCGCTGGCGTTGATATTCACCAGCGCGCCTTTGGGAATTTTCACATTTGCCATAGGATAGCAGATGATCGCCCCATCCTTTCTTTTGGACTCCCTGGCTGTGGTGGTTGCTGTCATAAGATTCTCCTTTCCGTTATCTGCTCCTGTATTTTTCTACCAGCCCGCTGGTCACGCCGAGCTTTGCATACAACTCCGGCTCTTCGACTTCCCCGGCTGCAGGCGCGACCTCCGAAAACTCAATCACCTTTGGCTGAGATTCCAAAAACCATCTGAAAACCTGAGAGATCGGAGTCGGTCGGTCGGCAAATGCGATTGTGTCGGAATCCTGCGAGCATAAAATAGCCCTTGCAAAGACCTCCGCTGCGGGCGCAATTTTGCCGCTTCTTTTTAGCTGATCTATGGCAATTTGCGCATCTTTTTCGGCTACTTCGCGGCGCAGAGCTTCATCGGAACTGCCAAATACCGAGCTGAGTTCTCCGTCGAGCCGAACGCAATCCGCCTCCCCGAACACGGCAGCATCGGCTATCCTCGGCTCACGAACAAGGGATACCTCAGATATCCGGCTCTTGTCCTTGACAATGGCCACCGAAAGCCGTCTTGCGTTGGCAGATTTGACCAGTTCCCAGGCTGCTTTGGTAAAACACAGCCTCCCGAAAAGCTCCTTGCCTTTACGATAAACGTTTTTCAGCACCCCAAGCGCGCCATCAAAAGGCGTCGAGGAGTGCTCAATGCGCAGCGGCGCATCGGATGTGTTGGCAATGATTCGATCGAGGTCCTCCTCGGTGATCTCAATGCCTCGATCCGGATAGCTGCCCGCCTCAAACAATTTAGCCTCACGTTCGATCACAATTACCTCCTGAATTTGTTTGCATGTGAGAAATATATGGCAGTCCCATACGCTTTTATGTTCCGTGTAAAACTAGCTCGGCAGACCCAGATATCCCCTGATCCACTCCTCGTCAGGCTTGATAATCTGCCCGCTCACCAGTTTTCCGATGACCTCCGCAAGCCCGGCGACATCCGCATCCTCCAGCGGCCCAAGGCTGAAGGTTGGATAGGATTTTGTCGAGAAATTGAAGTCAACCAGACGCTTTATGACCTGCTCACGCATGACGGCTTCCTCAAGGTCGCGTTTGAGCTTATGCAGGCACATCTTGAGCACGTCGAGATGCACCTTTGCGAGCGCGTAGCTGCCCACTCGAATGCCCTCGTCGGTCATCAGCGTCTGGCAGAGAATTGCGCGGGATATCTGCTTGTCGTGCCATTCGATGGCCTGCAAATACCCCGATTCCCCGCCACGTCCGGCCTCCAGCAGTTCCACCTGCACGTCATCCGGGATGACGATGGCGGTCTGCTGCTGAATCTTGTCCAGCACTCGCAGCAGTTCTTCCTGCGCCTGCTTCGGAGTTCCGCGCTTGTAGGAGCCTTTAGCGGTCGGGGAGCCGTGCTTCTCCAGATACAGATTCATAAACCGGGTGAGCACGTCTTTGCTCCAATAGTGCTTATATGCGGCGCGCAGATCCGATGTGCCGTAGGGGGATTCATACCTGGGCATGTGCGAATATATCACGAACTTATCCGATGGAAGCGTCCGCTCGACCGAGGCTGTCCCCGTCCGCTTCAACGCCCGCACGTTCATAAACTCATCGACCTCAAAGGAAAAAGTCGACGGGTCCTTTGCCTTTATGGAAGCGATTCCCACGCGACCTTTATGGGGGCCGTCCTCGAAAATGCTATAGTTGATTTCCAGTATGGAAAAGCCCTTTGCCAGCGCATCGAGCACATTGTATAGCACGGTCAGTATCGAGCCGCGCATATCCGCCAGCGCAAAACGCACGAAGTCCGCGACCTCCACATCCTGCGGATCGCGCGTCGCCGGGTGCACCTCCCATCCGTGCGATAAAACCGCAAGTTTTTTGATAGTCAAACACGCCTGCACCTGAGCGTCGCGCTGCATTTGTTCATATATTGCATAACCTCTTCTGCCGATCAGGTCATCGGGGTTGTATGAGTCGATATCGTTAATCAAAGACCCGGCAGCGGCCGTCTCATTCAGCCCGGGAGAACGCCGCTTGCTGAACCGGGAAAGCAGTGGAATCTTCATAAAACACCTCGGGTTTGGACGTTGGAAATTGGTTGTTGGAAGTTGGGCGGTCTACCAGCTTTGCCTTGCCATTCTGCCGGCCTGACTCAAATATGCGGAATTGTGCGCAAACCCTTCGGTCTGTTTGCAGGCCAGCGCGAGGGCGATCACCAGGTCGTCGTTGATACCGACCCTGCCGTTCATACGCACATTGCCGGAGGCGGTCAGCTCGTATTCATAATATTGAAGCTCCCGCAGAAGCTGCTCGTCGGGTAGAATGGTGATCGAACGGTGCGCGAACTTGAGGGACAAATGCTCTATCAGATCTCGTTTGGATCGGTTTGAGAATGTATAGCCCTCCACCGCCACATCGATGCCGAAGTCCCATAACCTGGCGCGAAGCTGTTCGAGCAGGGGATCCCCTATCGAAGTAGAATCGGCGAGCGCGCAACTCACTCGATGGGTTTTGAGGAACTGCGCAACCCTTGTGATCTGGCTGTCCCAGCCCATTTTATTGAACCTGTCGATGCCGATTATGTGGCAGCCGCGTTCATCCGATACCATCGCGACCACGGCGGTATAGTCCGAATATCTCGCCCAGTCTATTCCCGCCACCACCACGCCGTCCGCGTCCGCTGCGTGCGAATCGGAGACCGCCGCCTCGATGTCCTCCCATGCAAAAACGCAGTTGGAATCGTCGATAAACTGCGCCTCATATTCCACCGCAAACTGCCTCGGACTGATCTCCTGCCGCTGAGTTTCGATATATTGACGACTTATATGCGGGTTTGCCCACGATGGAAAGTTGAATGACCGGCACGCCGCGCCGTCATCAGACCCTGCGCCCCTCATAAATGCGCGATAGAAATGATTCCTGCCAAATGGAGTGCTGATCATAACCAGCCGACCGTTGCGATCGGCAAGCATAGGGGAAATGACCTCGCTTATAACGGAGTCCCGAACAAACGCGGCCTCATCGACTATCACCCTGTCTGCGGAATGTCCGCGCAGATTGCGCCCATCCTCATCGGCGGTGCGCGCCATTATCAGGCTGCTGCCGAGAGCAAGCCTCGGATAGGGAGTGCGCGTGATTTTGGTGATGCCGCGAGTGAGCCGCGAGCCTGTCATCAGTCGTTCGATATGATCGAAGATGAGCCTGGATTGATCGTAAGTCGGGGAGACTATGATCTGCTTTGAGCCGGGATGCAAAATGGCGAGGGTGGCGGCGTCCACCGCGGCGGCCTCGGTTTTACCCCATCGACGCCCGCAGGATGCCACCTTAACTCCCGCATCGGTCAGCAGCCATTTCTTCTGTGTTTCGTGCGGTTTCCATCCCCAGATATGATCGGCCAGCGTCAGGCGAACCGATGAATCAGTCCCCGCGGGCATTGTCGCCCTCCGTTTTGTCGTGAATGGCTTTGACCATATCGACCAGAGCCGCCCCGGGATCCTCACTTTCGGCATCGAAAACCCCGCTCACTTTAAGCACATCGACGAGAACCTTGGTGTCCGGTTTGTCCGGATTGGACGCCAACTGACACAGCCGAGCGGCCGAGTTCACCACTGCCTGCCGCGCTATCCTTTTGGCCCCGAGTTCCTGCTCACGCTCACGAACCCTCAAAGCGCGCGCAAAACGATCCGATTCCATCCAACCTCTTAAAGTAGAAAGACGCACCCCGATCATTTCAGCCACAACCGTATCGGGATGACAAAGAAGCAACTCGATTGCATCACGATGTTTAGCCCTCATTAACCCTCCTTTCGATGGAGACTATCGCTCCCATAATTACAAGGCGTCAAATGAGGCCCTTTGCGGCTAACAATAGGCGATGTTTTGGTGAATGTTGATTCATTATTTGCGCAGCGGAGCGGATCGCAAATCTCCATCATCGCCAGCCGCCGACTATGGTATACTGAATCAACTTTCCCTCGAGAGGACACGCAATGACACAGGCACGCATAATGTATGATATGACCGTAAAAGAAGTGCTCGATGGCCTGGAGCAGACTCGCACGGTGATTTTGCCGGTGGGCATAGTCGAGCAGCACGGCTACCACCTGCCTTTGAGCGTAGACATCCACAATGCGCAGCAGATCGCGATAAGAACTTCGCAGGCCACGGGCTGTTTCGTGGCTCCGACTGTGCATTACAATTTCTCCGGCGGCACTCTGCCCGGCACAATTAACATCAGCCCGGCCGTCTTTTCGCTGCTGTTGTGCGAGATTATGCAGAGCCTTCAGATGCAGGGTTTTCGAACAATAATAATCCTGCTTGGACACGGCGGCACGGAAAGCATCGCTGCGGCGCGCGATGCGGCGGATTATTTCCAGCGCCTGCGGCCGGAAGCGGACGGCCTTACCGTTCATCTTGTGCCGTTCTGGGAACTGTCGGAAACGTATATGAAATCCTTTGAGGAACACGACTACCACGCCGGCAAATATGAAACCTCGATGATGCTCTACTGGAAGCCGGAGTTAGTAAAGATGGATCAGGCTAAGCTGGATGACCCCGATGAACTGGAAAAAGCGCGGGCGGATCAGGATGCGTATGCCAAGAAATCTGAGCGCACCCAAAGCAGGTATGAGGTTGCCAGAATAACCCAGAATCCGGCGCTTAAAGTGGGAGTATTCGGCGACTATCACGGATCAAGCGCGCAATTCGGCAAGCAGATATGCGACGAATGCGTGGCGAGCCTGTCCGCGCTTGTTGAAGAATTGAAACCGGATCAATGAGGGTGTGCTTTTGACGAGAGAGTCCGCCGCACTGCGTCCTGCCAGCCTCTATACAACCTGTCGGCCTGATCAGGCGGCATTTGAGGTGAAAACACCCGATCGCCGCTTCGACGTCGGGCTATATCGTCAGGGTTCCAAAAGCCGATTGCAAGACCTGCCAGACAGGCCGCGCCAAGGGAGGTAGTCTCGATTATGCTCGGACGCAGCACGTCTATGCCGAGAATATCGGCCTGGAACCGGCATACGAACTCATTTGCCGAAGCCCCGCCGTCTATCCTCAGCTCATTGACTTCAAGCCCGGAGTCTTTGGCCATAGCGTCCAGCACGTCTTTTGTCTGATAGCACATCGCTTCAAGGGCGGCTCGCACGATGTGCCGGGAGTCGGTTGATCGGGTCAGCCCGTAAATCGACCCTCGCGCCTCCTGATCCCAATATGGCGCGCCCAACCCGGTCAGGGCGGGCACAAAATAGACCCCTCCGGTATCGGGAACGGAAAGGGCCATGTCCTCCGATTCTGCGGCGGATGACAATATTTTTAATCCATCCCGAAGCCATTGAATGGCTGCTCCGGCCACAAATACCGAACCTTCCAGCGCATATACAGGTCGGCCATCCTCCCCGCACGCGATGGTGACAATCAAACCGTGATCTGAATGCGGTCGGGTATCGCCGACGTTGAGAAGAAGAAAGCTGCCGGTCCCGTAGGTGCACTTCATCGCGCCCGCAGCGCAGCATGCCTGGCCAAACAGCGCGGCCTGCTGATCCCCGGCTATCCCGCAGATGGGAACCCCGGACGGCAGGCTGCCGATCGAATCAGTGGAGCCGAACACCCCTGATGACCGCATAACATCGGGCAGCATTTTCGCGGGGATATTGAAAATCTCCAGCAACTCGGAGGCCCATTCGCGCCTGTCGATATCGAACAGCATTGTGCGCGAGGCATTGGTAGGGTCGGTGGCGTGAACCCGCCCGCCGGTCAGTTTCCAAAGCAGCCAGCTATCGATCGTTACGAACGCAAGCTCTCCACGCTCGGCAGAATCCATAGCCGATGGCACATTTCTCAGAATCCATTCTATATTGGTGGCCGAAAAATATGCGTCGACGGGCAAACCGGTCAGGCTCCGAATGCGGTCGCGTTTATCTTGCGGGATTTCATCGCATCTGCGCGCGGTTCTGCGGCACTGCCAGACTATAGCATTATGGATCGGCCTGCCGGTATTTTTATCCCACACCACTGTGGTTTCACGCTGGTTTGTGATGCCGATTCCCGCAATTGAGCAATCCGGCAGTTGTCGCAGCACGCTCTCAAGCGGCGCGATCACGCTTTGCCATATTTCCTCCGGGTCGTGCTCCACGTAGCCCGGCTGCGGAAAATGCTGCGTGAATTCGCGGTATGCGCTTGCGGCTGCGTTGCCCTCAGCGTCGTAAGCGCACACTTTTGTGCCCGTAGTGCCCTGATCTATTGCGATAATATAGCTCACTGCCGATCACCTGGATATTTTACGGAATCGACTCTATCGGGTCGTCGGTGACCTTGCGCAGGGTTCGAGCATCTATGCGCTCCACCCCGTCTTTGAGCCTGGCCTCGCAGAAATCCGAGCGATAGAGTTGCAATATGATCTCCATCGGCATTGTAACCTTATAGGGCTTGACTTTGCCGACCAGAGCCATCGATTTGCGGGCTGCTTCTCTGATCAGGTTGCGGGCTTCGTCGATGTCGATGCAATCAGCGCGATTTCTTCCAACGCCTTTTTTCACGGTCGCGGTTTCGATATTGCCGAAAAACTGCCTCGCCTCCACGCACGCCGCCTCATCTCCGCTCACCATAATCACCGGCACATCGTAGCTGCCCGTGACCAGGCCCCATCGACCAATCTCCCCTGTATTTCGACCATTTATGGAGTAGTTGTACCACTCCCTCGAATTTTGCGTATGATCCAGAAACCCGTTGATAGTGCCCGCCATCGCGTGCGCGCCTACGAAGAACGTGCCGCTGTAGCTGCCGTCTATTTTCCGCTGTCTTTTTTTATTTGTCCTGGGATCGTGCTCCGCTCTGCTATCAAGCAGTTCCTCGATGAAGTTGCTGCCGCCGCCGTGTCCGTCACGCACCGTCACATGCGTAGCTCCGCCCTCGAAAGCCCCTTCTACAGCCGCGTTCAAATCTCCCATCAGCAGTTCGCAGCACTCGCGGAAACGATCGCCGTCCCGCTGAATCATCTCAAAAGAATCGATTCCCGTTATTCCTTCGAGGTCGGTCATAATATAGATTTTCATTGTATCACCTGCAATTTACGGAAACAGTTCCAGCGGGTCGCTTGTTATTTTCCGAACAGTGCGCGCATCTATGCGCTCGATTCCGTCTTTGAGCCTTCCTTCGCAGAAATCCGCCCGGTTAAGCTCCAATACGACCTCCATAGGCATGGTAACTTTATACGGCTTAACTTTGCCAACCAGAGCCATCGACTTTCGTGCGGCTTCACGGATTCGCTTGCGCGCTTCGTCGCTGTCGATGCAATCCGCGCGATTTCTCCCAATGCCTCTTTTGACAATGGCGGTTTCCACGTGGTTAAAAAACTGCCTCGCCTCGACACAAGCCGCCTCGTCTCCGCTCACCATAAGCATAGGCACATCGAAGTTGCCTGCTACCAGCGCCCACATGCCAAGCTCCCCGGTCTTGCGGCCATTGATGTAGTAGTTATACCAATGCAGGGACGACTGAGTATGATCGAGAAAACCATTGATAGTGCCCGCCATCGCGTGCGCGCCGATAAAAAACGTGCCGCAGTAGCTGTCGTCGAGCTTGCCCCACCATTTTTTATTGGTTTTGAGATCGTTATCCGCCCTTTTATCGAGCAGATCGAGCACAAAATTGCCGCCGCCGCCGTGGCTGTCCAGCACTGTTACGTGCGTAGCTCCGCCCTCAAAGGCGCCTTCTATGGCCGCATTGAGATCGCCCATCAGAAGCTCGCAGCACTCGCGATACTGCTTGCTGTCTCGTTGGATCATTTCGAAGGAATCGATGCCGGTGATCCCTTCGAGATCGGTGTGAATGTAGATTTTCATGTCCTTTGGCTGCTCTTTCTGAGTAGTTGCGCAAAAGCCGCACATGGGAATGGCAAGGATGCAGAGTAAAGCAAATAATGATTTCATAGCGCAAACCCCGCTGCGATTAATTGTTGCCGCTGCACATGGATGCGGTTATAGAAATGTTCGGATTTATCCTTCTGCAGTCGCATTACGTCGCCTTGACTCGATGTCCGAGGTCAGATGTCCGAAGTTCGATCCAGTATCACAACCCCATTCCCAACCTCCCAACCTCCAACTTCCAACCTCCAACCTCTAACCTAGATCGCCTTGACTCTGGTAAACAAGCATAATATACTGTTCTAAGAGCGTTCGAGCCTGGGTATACTTCCCCGTATGTCTCTTCCTTACAACCTTTCGGAGAAGGGGGTTGTACTACATGATAAGAATCGGTTTTGATATAGGATCGGATTCGGTCAAGTCAATTGTCATATCCGAGAACGGTTCAATTGAACTCCTTGGCATCACTCCGATCAAAGGCCAGCCAATCCTGCGCGTCAAGGAGATGCTGGAAAAGATTACCCCGCAGTATGGCGACAAGAGCGTCATTTGCGGAGCGACAGGAGCCGGAGCGTCCACCCTCAGAGACCTGATCGGCACGGACTCCGTTCACGAGCCTAACGCACTGGCGACTTCCATTGACAAGCTCTATGGCGAAGTGCGCACCGTTATCGAGATGGGGCGCGAGTCTCAGAAATACCTCCTCTTCGAGCGCGATGCCGTGAGCGGCAGGCTGCTTGTGGAGGATTCTAACCTCGGTAATAAATGCGCCTCCGGGAGCGGTTCTTTTCTGGATCACATGGCGGTGCGATTGAACTACTCCGGCATTGAGGAGTTCGCGCAGGTTGCTCTCAACGTTCAGAACCCGGCAAGCCTTTCAGGCAGATGCGCCGTGTTTACCGAGTCGGATATAACCCATCTCTATCAAAAAGGAACCCCGCGCGACAGAATTGCGGCCGGAATCCACCAGGCCATCAGTCGCAACTACCGCTCGGCTATTGCTCGCGGCAAGGAGTTTCGGGACAAGATTATTTTCATCGGCGGCGTCTCTGAGAACCCGGCGGCTGTGCGTTTTTTGAGCGAGGAACTGGAGCTCGGCGCAAGGCTGTCTGTGCCGGAACACAATCGCACCCTCGGCGCAATCGGAGCCGCTATGCGGGCAGAGGTCCAAATCGACCTCCGCGACGCAATAGACACCCTTGAAACACACCTCAAACAACCGCTGCAATATCCGGGATGCGATCCGATTGAGATTCATAACAGCATAACCAGCGAACACGACAGCGGGGATACGCTATCCGATATTGATGTCCCGCTTGCCATTGACCGCGCCGCCCTTGGAGTCGATATCGGATCAGTGAGCACGAAAGCGGCTTTGGTTACTGAGATCGACGGGGAGTTTGTCGTGCTGGCAAGCTACTACCGACGCACCGATGGCGACCCGCTGTCGGCTGTGCGCGATACGCTGGCGCACATCAAAGCCCGGATAGATGAACGCGGGCTGATTATAGGCAAAATTGCTGCTGCGACCACGGGAAGCGGACGATATCTGACGGCGGATTATATCGGAGCGGAGCTTGTCCGCAACGAAATCTCGGCACAGGCCAGCGGAGCGCAGGCATACTCGAAGGACGTGGACACGATCTTCGAGATAGGCGGACAGGACAGCAAATATATACGCCTCGACGGCGATGTAATTATAGACTTTGAGATGAACAAGGCCTGCGCCGCGGGAACCGGAGCATTTTTGGAAAAACAGGCGGACAGGCTGGGGATTGCTCTGGAGGATTTCGGGGATGTGGCGCTGCAAAATACGCGCCCGCCGGATTTGGACTGGACCTGCACGGTCTTCAGCGAATCGGCGATGGTCTACTACCAGCAAAATAATGTCCCCATCGAGGACCTCGCTGCGGGCATCTGTCTGGCCAGCGTAAAAAACTACCTCAACAAAAATGTCGGCAGCCGTGAGATAGGCAAAAAGATCGCATTTCAGGGAGCGGTGGCATTCAACAAGGGCATGGTCGCCGCGTATGAGACGGTGCTCGGGCGCGAGGTCGCGGTCGCTCCGTATCCGCACATCACAGGAGCGGTTGGAGCAGCCCGTCTGGCCTACCTGGCAAACCCGGAGATCAGCACATTCAGAGGATTTGACGCCATCGCAGATGCCAAATATGAAATAAGCTCCTTTGAATGCAAGAGCTGCGCGAACCGCTGCGATGTGAACACATTCCAGATGGAAAACGGGCCTAAGTACTTCTACAATGATCGATGCGAGAAGTTCAGCGCGGTGCATAAGAAGAACCTTGGCGCGCACCTGCCGGACCTGTTTGCGGAACGCGAAGAGATGATGATGAACGCCTATCAGCCCAAAGACAATCGACCCGCAAACGGCATAAGAATAGGCATACCGCGCGGGTTGATGTTCTCGGAGCTTTATCCCCTCTACCATGCGTTTTTTGGTGAACTCGGCTTCGAGGTCGTGCCCAGCGACCCGACTAATAAACGAATAATAGGGATGGGTTTGGATGTCGCGATAGGGGAGCCGTGCTTCCCGTTCAAGGTTGCGCATGGGCACTATATGGATTTGATCGATAAGGGCGTCGATGTCATCTTCGCGCCGCGCGTGATCTCCACCGAGCAGCCGAACTCTAATATGAGACAGGCGCAAACCTGCCCGTATCTGCAGGCTGCGCCGGATGTGATCGCATCGTGTGTTGGGGTCACCGAGAGGGGAATACGATATCTGTCCCCGACGCTGCACCTCAAGCGCGCCAGAAGACACCTGGAGAACCTTTTTGTAGGCGTTGGCAGACAGTTTGGCATCAAAGCTCGGCGCTCGAAGGCCGCATTAGATGTCGGCCTGAGGACCTTAAGCGAGTTCCGCCGCAAAATTGATGAGCGCGGAGCTGAGGCTCTGCGTAATATGTCGCCGGATCAGATGGCCTTTGTGGTGATCGGCAGGCCATACACGCTGTGGGATCCCGCAGTTAATATGGACATAGGCAAAAAAATACAGGACCTCGGGATACTCGCAATCCCGCAGGACTTTCTGCCGCTGGAAAGCGTCGATATCACCGACTCCTGGCCGAACGCATATTCCAGACAGATTCAGAAGAAGTTGATGGCGGCGAGGCTGATTCGGCAGGATTCTCGTCTGCGTGCGGTTGTGGTGACATATTTCGCGTGCGGGCCGGACTCGTTCGGCAATCCGTTCTTCAAAGATGAGATCGGCGAGCCGTGCTATGTGATGCAGATAGACGAACACACCGCCGATGCAGGAGTTATAACGCGCATAGAGGCGTTCGCGGATACTGCGGCAAAGGTGAGGGTCAAGGAGTCCGACCCCATCCGCACCAACGATGCCTCAATCACAAAACTTGGCGGCAGACGGTTGTGGATACCGTATGCAAGCGAGGCTGCCAGAATGCTTGCGGCCTGTATTAGAGCTTATGGGATAGATGCCCAGGCGCTGCCGCGCTCCACTGATGCCGGACTCAACCTGGCAAGGCAGGCGATATCTGAGGACGTGTGCCTGCCGGCGTTGATGACGACCGAGGATATGCTAAAACGGGTGAATCACCCGGATTTCGACCCATCCAAAGAGGCGTTTTTCCAGGGCAATGCGGAAGGCCCGTGTCGATTTGGCATGTATAGCATGCTGCAGCGCAGGATTCTCGATAAACTCGACCACAAAGACGTCGACATCGTTACGCTTGGCTCGAAAAGTGAGCACGGCGGGCTTGGGACGATGTTCGCACTGGTGGCGTGGGATGCGATCACGTGCCACGACTTGCTTTTTAAGATGATGCTGCGCACACGGCCCTATGAGATCGAAAAGGGTATCAGCGAAGCGCTGTTCGAAAGCTATCTGCGCAAAGTCATCGATCTTATCCCGGAACATAACCGCAAGGTGGAATCCAATAAACTGGCGGCCTTGATGAACACGAGACACCTCGACGAATACCGGGAGCTTCTGAGGAGAGCTGCGGAGGATTTCTCTACGATTCCTATGCGCAAGGAAACCAGACCGCTGGTGGGTGTTGTCGGGGAGTTTTATGTGAGGCTGCATGACGGCGCGAATCAGGACATACTGCGCAAACTGGAATCCGAAGGCGCGGAGACCTGGCTGGCCCCGATGACCGAGTTTTTCAGCTATTCGAACTATATAGGCAAGGTTCTTTCGAGTGACAGGCTTCGCGATGAGGGATTTAGCGTAAAAGAACTCGGTGAATTTGCAGGCCACGCGATAAACGCCAGGCTGATCAACAAAGAAGAGCACGCACTGATTTCTGCGACTCTGCCCTTTATGGACGGCTATGACGATATTGGGTCCGAAGAGGTCGTTGACGAAGGCTCGAAGTATCTGAACTACAATTTCGGAGGCGAAGCCATCTGCAGTATGGGTAAAAGCGAGGATTTCGCCAAACGCGGGCTGGCCGGAATCGTGAGCGTGATTCCATTTAATTGCATGCCCGGCAACACGGTGAGCGCGCTCAGTCAGGTGCTGCGCCGACGCCACGGCAATATTCCATTTTTGAACCTGGACTACGACGGCTTCATCGACGCCAGCCGCGAAGCAAAAATAGTCAGCTTTATGTGGCAGGTGAAGGAACGACACGCGGGACGACAAATAGCGCAGGCCGAACGCAAAAAAGAGGATGCCGAAACCGGAGTAAGATGAGGGGTAAACAGGCGAAACATCTCGGATCAAACGACGTCTTCTTCATCCGGTTGAACATCTTCTGCTGCACGACGCAAAGCCAGAAAGGCGAGCTTCAGCGAATGACCGACTCCGCTGTCTGTTTCTGACAGGACCAATTTCTGATACTCATCAAGAAATGTTGTGCGTAAACGGTGGAACAAGTGCAGAAAATGGCGGAGAAAACCAAGGCAGTCTATAATAGAAAATTCGATGCCGCCCGTACGCTGATATAAACCAGCGGCATATTCATGCACCTTGTCTTCGGTTTTGTCGGTTGTGATAAATACGTAGTTGTCTATGCGATATGGCCAGCGGAGCGTCTTGTTCAAAGCTGTGTCAACGTCTTCTTGCGTCACAGACTTCTGTTTCATTTCATAAGAGGTTACTACTTTGCCGCTGTCATCGCGAAGAGTAATGCTGACATCTCCAAGGCTTAGAGTTTGTTTATCGGCGGCATTATGAGCAGTCATAGGCAATATTTGTTGCTCAAGATTATCAACTGCGGCGTTATAACAAGCAGCTATGATTAGAACAGGCAGGCGGCTGGACCACTGGCATTTCAAATGTTGTTCAATCAGTTGGACTATTGCTCCAGCCGACAACGGCAACGCATCGCCATCCGGCTTAAATAAGTTAAGCGCCGCATTCAATTCTTCTTCGCGCTCGTTCTTATATACAATCAAACACCTTATGGCTTCAGAGAGCAAGTCATCTGCCGCAATGGTTCCATTTTGCACGTGGTCGAGCAGTTGAATTACAGCTTCATACAACTCCATTGGTTTGCCCAGCAATGCTGTGCCAGAAAGCAACGGGATATTAATATTACGCAGACAAGGGGTCAAAAAAGCAGTTGAAGGATTGCATGGAAGCTTCTTTTCGTGTATGAACGGGCCGATATATGTCTCATCGTACATCCGCCCCGAATAACAATCCGGGCTGCCGATTTCGGTATAAGGTTTACGTATATCAGTGTCAGGACGATCAATTTTAGCCAGCAGACAAGCAATTAATAACCGAATACCTGCACGCGTACGACACCGACTTACATATAATACGGACGATGTGATCGATTTGTCGCTAATTATGGAAGCAGAACCGGATGCTCTGGCTCTTTCGAATGCGATCTCAAGGATTTGTCTTGGTTCTGGCATTTCACCGTTCCGTTGTTAAGTGATTGAAAGTCATAATTGACCCAAAGAACTTCCTGGCGAGGCGTTTTGACGGAATGGCAAAGCTTAAGCGGACCATCAATATGAGACCAACTTGAATACAATTCATCCATTAATTCGCAATGATAGCCGGACAAAGCTACTTTCCCCTGAGCGCTATGCAAGACCTCCGCAAGCGTACGATGCTCTTCGTCGGTCATTTCATATCCGTAAGCATTGCAGTCTCCACGCGCACTGTGCGGATACGGAGGATCGCAATAAAACAGAGTGTCTTTTGTATCGTAACGACCTATCACTTCAATAGCCGGCGCGTTCTCTATCTGCACGCGCTGTATTCGTTGCACTATATAGGGTAAATCCTCTATTGAGCCCAGCCATCTGGACACAGCCCCGGCCATACCGGCTCGGCTTGTCAGTGTACAGTGCGCCCATCTCCCGCTAGTGGCCTTTTGAGCCAATCCCGTACGCACTTGGCGAGCTTTAACGTAGAAGCGACGCGCTCTCTCTAATGAAGACAAGTCATTTTGAGGCTCGGAAATCGCGCGTTGAAACTCTTCTCGTGAAAAAGGAGTCAAAGCAATAGCCTCAATCAAGGCATCCTTTTCATCTCTTAAGACACGAAAAAAGTTGACGACATCGCCATCCAAATCGTTGTATGTTTCCACTTCGGACGGTGGTTTATTGATGAGAAGCGCAGCGGAGCCACCGAAGGGTTCACAGTAGTGCTTCGTTCTGGGCAACAACGGAAGAAGCCATTCAGCGTGGCTAAACTTGCCGCCATACCATCCGAAAGCAATCAACTTTCCCACAAATTACCTCCACCGGACAAATAATACCATTGATAGCTTGCCTAGTAAAGCGGAGGGCGTCTCATTTTCGTAAACGCCCTCCTATCGGCGAAGGTTACGCCTACTACTCAATCACAATCGACTCTGTCGGACAGGATTCGCAGGCCTCTTTGACTTTATCTTCCAGCCATGCCGGCACAACTTCGACCTTCACAATCGCAATACCCTCGTCGGGCATTTCAAACACTTCCGGACAAATCTCAGCACACAAACCGCATGAAATGCAGTCGTCGTTAATTGTAACTTTCATCGTCGTTGCTCCTTATGCAAATATGAAAGCGCCTGCTGTAGCAAGGCTCTGAATTTATCATATCACGCTTCGGATGCAGAAGAAAGCAGGCGCTCCAAGATCGGCTTCCGCAGGTCTCAGTTCATCCTCTGTTTGACCAACCCTGCTCGAAAACGTTATGATATTGTCGGCATTATAAGCAGATGGGAGGTGAGGTCGGATGGCGAGCGATGATTTCAAGTTGACATCGTTGTCGCATGGAGCCGGTTGAGCCTGCAAGTTGAGCCCACAAGCTCTTGCGCAGGTTCTGCGTCAAATGCCCTTAATAACTGATCCTAACGTACTCGTCGGCCTGTCGACATCGGACGACGCCGCCGTATATCGCATATCTGACGATGTCGCGGTGGCTCTCACTGTGGACTTTTTTACTCCGGTAGTGGACGACGCCTATGAGTTCGGCAGGATAGCGGTCACAAACGCCCTCTCTGACATCTACGCGATGGGCGCAAGGCCCGTGCTCGCCTTGAATCTGGTCGCCTATCCATCACGCACCCGCCCTCTCGATACCCTTGCGGAAATACTGCGAGGCGGAGCGGATCAGGCCACGGCGGCGGGTGTGAGCATAGTCGGAGGCCATTCCATAGACGACCCTGAGCCAAAATATGGGTTGTGCGTTTTGGGAATAGCGAACCCGGCATCTATTGTCACAAATTCAGGAGCAAGTATCGGGGATCGGCTGATTCTGACCAAACCCATAGGAACGGGCATCATAACCACAGCCATAAAACACGATACCGCACCTGCCCGGGTCGCTCAATCAGCGATTCGAGTTATGACCACGCTCAACGGCCCTGCCTCGGAAGCTGCTCTCAAGACAGGGATAAATGCCTGCACGGATGTCACCGGATTTGGCCTGTTGGGACACTTGCACGAGATGACATCGGCCAGCGGAGTCGGCGCAATTATACGTATGCGCGATGTGCCGTTGATCGACGGAGTCAGACAACTGCTGGACCTCGACGAAGCTCCCGGCGGAACCTACACTAACCGCGACCATCTGAACGAGGAAGATGCGGTGACGTGGAGTGAAGGCGTATCCGAGGAAGATCAACTCGCGTTGTGCGACGCTCAGACCTCGGGCGGACTGCTGATCAGCGTATCCGCAGACAAATCCGAGCCTCTGCGACGCGCGTTGATTGACGCGGGAGCGCTTTGCGCATCGGAAATCGGCGAAATAATCGACGACAAGTCCGGCAAAATCCAAGTCACGCCCTAACCCGCATACATATAACACCGCAGGACTATCCGACCGCAGTTCACAGCAATTTCTTGCCTGTCGACAAGCTCCATTATGGTATAATCTAGCATCGTGAGCAATGAACAAAAACACAAAAATATCTCGATTACCAACCGCAAAGCGCGGCATGAGTATCATATTGGGGAAACTTTCGAGGCAGGGCTTGTGCTGGTCGGAACCGAGGTCAAATCGATCAGAGCGGGACAGGCCAGCATAACGGAGGCTTACTGCAAGATGGAGAACGGGGAGATATTCATCTACGGCATGCACGTGGCTCCATTTGAGCAGGGCAATCGGTTCAATGTCGATCCGCTGCGCCCTCGCAAACTGCTGCTGCGCAGAGGTGAAATCAACCGCATCAGCCGCCAACTCGCAGAAAAAGGCCTGACACTCATCCCTCTGAAGGTATTCTTCAGCCGCGGTTATGCCAAAATGAATATAGGATTGGCGCGCGGCAAGAAGCTATGGGATAAGAGGGAGTCCATCACTCAGAGGGATACCGAGCGCGAACGGCTGCGGCAGGAATCCGAACGATACTAACGTCATTTTCGATGTGCGGGAAATCTGCTTATAATCGCAATAAGAACAGGCCGAAGCGGGTCTGCAATGGAGAGATCAATTTATGGAGCATATTTTAGTAACCGGAGGCGCCGGGTTTCTGGGATCGCATTTGTGTGATCTGCTGCTGAAATATGGCCACAAAGTCACGGCGATGGACAATCTGCTCACCGGCAGCATAGACAACATCGCGCATAATGTCGACAATCCCCTGTTTAGGTTCGTAAAATACGACGTAACCAACTATCTCTACCTCGATGAACACGTTGACGCGATTTTTCACTTCGCATCGCCGGCAAGTCCTATCGATTATGCACAGTTCCCTATCCCCACGCTCAAGGTTGGTTCGCTGGGCACGCACAAGACCCTGGGGTTGGCCGTGGCGCACAAAGCGGTATATCTGCTGGCATCGACATCGGAAGTCTACGGTGACCCGCAGGTGCATCCGCAAAACGAAAACTACTGGGGCAATGTGAACCCGATAGGGCCGCGCGGAGTATATGACGAGGCCAAGCGGTTCGCCGAAGCCCTGACTATGGCATATCATAACGCTCATGGAGTCGACACCCGCATTGTGCGCATATTCAACACCTATGGCCCGCGAATGAGGCTGCATGATGGTCGAGTGGTCCCAACTATGATATACCAGGCGTTGAAAGGTGAGCCGCTGACGGTCTTTGGAGACGGCAAACAGACGCGCAGTTTCTGCTATGTCGATGATGAAGTAGAGGGCATATATCGACTCTTCAAGTCCGGCTGCGTCGAGCCTGTCAATATAGGCAATCCCGATGAGATGACGGTGCTGGAGTTCACGCACCTTGTGAAAAGACTGACGAATTCAACCAGCGAGATAGTCTTTCGTCCGCTGCCGATAGATTACCCAACCAAGAGACAGCCGGACATTTCCAAGGCGAAAAAACTACTCGACTGGCAGCCGATAGTCAGCATCGAAGAAGGCTTGAAAGAGACCATCAAATATATAAAAACGCTGATTTAGATCGGTGTTGAGTCGGCGATGTGCATCTGTCTGGTCGATGAGTTGTTTGGGTATTTTCGCGTTTCCCTGCATTCGGCTTTTGAGTCTGCTATAATATGTTCATTGTAGATGAGCTGGAGCCGAAACCACTTGAAAACACGCTGCATAATCGCGATTATATTAGGGCTGACGCTGGCCGCATTTTTGGCGGGTTGCGGGGAAAAGCCAACAGGCAGCAGTAATGGCGTCGTATCGATTTCCGTATGGCATCCGTGGGGAGGCTCTCAAAAGGAGCGTCTGGCGGAGGTAGTAGAGGAGTTCAACCGCACTCATCCCAACATTAAAGTGCGGGCGGTGTTTACTCCCAACGATCTCGACTCCAACCAGAAGTTCTTTACCTCAGTGGCAGCCAACAAGCCCCCTGACGCGATCTTCGTGGACGGGCCGCAGGTGGCGGCATGGGCGGAACAGGGAGCGATTCAGCCACTCGACGATTATATTGCGCAATCCGCGATCAAGCCGACGGATTATTTTGCGCCGTGCTGGGAACAGACCTCTTATCGCGGCAAGATATGGGCGATGACCTACTGCGCCGACCCCAACTTCGCGTTTGCGTGGAACAAAAAAGTCTTTCGAGACTGCGGCCTTGATCCTGAGAAACCACCGACCACCATCGAAGAACTCGATAAATTCAACGATCGTATCACCAAAATAGAAAGCGGCCGAATCATTCGCATAGGCATCATCCCCTGGGCGCAATTCGGCAACGCCAACGCGACTTTCACATGGGGATGGGCATTCGGAGGAGGTTTCTACGACCCTGTCGCACATAAAATCACTGCCAACGACCCCAAAGTCGTAAAAGCGATGGAGTGGATGACCAGCTACGCCAGAAAATATGACCCTAATAAGATCAACGCATTCACCCAGGGCTTCGGCAGTCGAGATCAAAACCCGTTCTATATAGGCCGTATTGCGATGCAGTGCCTGCATATTTCGCAGATCGACGACATCAACACCTACGCGCCCGACCTCAACTACGGCCTCACATTCATTCCGGCCCCTTCAACAGGGGAGATGCATTCGTCGTGGGTGGGCGGATGGTGTCTGGGGATTCCCAAAGGCTCCAAACACCCGAAAGAGGCATGGGAGTTTATTCGATGGTGCTGTCGAGACCCCAAAGGAACCGAGGCGGTCGGCAGGTTGCAGTCCCTGCTGCCGGGATATCGAAAATCGCCGTTTCTCGATGAAGTGCGCAAGCGGCGCGGTTATTCGCAGTTTCTGGATATATTGGAAGCGTGCAGACATCAGCGGCCGGTTATGCCTGCGCAGTCTTTTTATATGGGATCGCTGGAGAGGGCTGTGGATTACTGCATCTACGGCAAAATGACTCCAAAGCAGGCCCTGGATGCGTCTGCGCTCGAAACTCAGACTGAGCTTGATCTGCGGCTGGCGGGGAGGTAAATATGCAAAAATCTAAAGCCAATGCCACGGACAGGCGAAATCTGCGAAACGGGCTGCTTTTTTGTTCCCCGCTGCTGGTCGGCCTTGTGGGATTGACCCTGTATCCGGTGCTGGCGTCCCTCTATTACAGCTTTTGCAACTATCCGATGCTCAAACCGCCTGTGTGGGTAGGGCTGGCTAACTATAAGACTTTATTCGCCGATCCGGTCTTTTATAAATCGCTTGCAAACACGGCGTATTATGCGGCTCTTGCGACTCCGCTGGGTATCATCACCGCCTTTCTGCTCGCCTTGCTGCTCAACCAGAAGGTGAAGGGCATGGCGGTCTTCAGGACGATGTTCTTTGTGCCGTCGATTGTGCCGATGGTGGCGGGTTCGGTGCTGTGGCTGTGGCTGTTAAATGCGGATTATGGTTTGATAAATACCATTCTGCGCGCGATGCATCTGCCTTCTGCGTTGATACCGGGATGGATGGCCGATCCGAAATGGTCGAAGCCTGCGCTGGTGCTGATGAGCGTGTGGGGAGTCGGCGGATGGATGCTGATTTACCTTGCGGGGCTGCAGGACGTGCCGGTTGATCTGCATGAGGCCGCCGAAATTGACGGCGCATCTGCCTGGCAGAGAATGGTGCATATCACGATACCGTTTATGAGTCCGCACCTGTTTTTTACGCTGGTGATGGGATTTATCGGCGCGGCGCAATACTTCACTCAGGCGTTCGTTATGACCAACGGCAAAGGCGGCCCGGTGGACTCAACGCGTTTCTTCTCGCTGTATCTGTTTCAGAACGCATTTATGTATTGGAAGATGGGTTACGCCTGCGCGATGGCGTGGATATTATTCGTTGTGATTCTGCTCTTTACCCTGCTGCTGTTTAAGACATCAGCGCGATATGTATATTATGGGGGAGAAAAATAATGAAAAATCGAGGCGGATTCCCCCGGGTTATAACCTATATTGCGCTTGTTGTTCTCGGCACGGCGTTTACGCTGCCGTTTTTCTGGCTGCTTTCGACCTCCCTCAAACCGGATTCACGAATCCAGCAATGGCCGCCGGATATCATCCCGATGCTGCCTGTCAAGGTCAAGCTCGACGGCAGGCAACGCGAGGTGCGCCTGACTCCAGATGGCGCTAAAGTCGCCTTGATGGAGCGGCTCGAAGGCGGGAAGGCAAGCATTAAGCCGCTGGATGGCGGCAAGACGAAGATCGTGGACGGAGATCAGCTTAAACCGGTCATACGCCCGGGGTTTCAGTGGTCGAACTACACGCGGGGACTGGTTTTCATCCCGTTCTTCCAGCAGCTTAGAAACACGCTGATAATCTCGATATTCACCGTCATCGGCACAATTTTGAGCTGCAGCCTGGTGGCCTATGGGCTTTCGAAGATCGACTGGAAGGGTCGCAATGTGCTGTTTGTGGTGATGTTGTCTACTATGATGTTGCCTGCGCAGGTGACTATGATCCCGGTCTTCGCGATTTTCGTTAAACTGGGCTGGGTGGACACGTTTCTGCCGCTCATCGTGCCGAGTTTTTTGGGAACTCCATTCTTCATCTTCCTGCTCAGACAGTTCTTTTTGGGGATACCGAAGGAACTCTCCGAGGCAGCGAAACTCGACGGGTGTGGAGAGTTTGGCATATATAGAAGGGTGATAATGCCGCTTTCCAAGCCCGCTTTGGCCACGGTCGGGTTATTCACTTTTATGGCGGCGTGGAACGACTTTATGGGGCCGTTGATTTATCTTCTCGACGAGTCGAAATATACGCTGTCGCTGGGTTTGGCTATGTTCACCGGTCAATATGGCAACGAATACGGCATGCTGATGGCGGTGTCCGCAGTCGTCACTATCCCGATTATCGTGCTATTCTTCTTCACGCAGCGCACGTTTATACAGGGGATGACTATGAGTGGGATAAAAGGATGAAACACGAAAATAATAAGTTTGGACAATCGCAGATTACGCAAGCCGCTGATATGCAGGTGAGCCACGATTTATTCCGACGCTGGTTTGCCGGGCCGGGAGACATTCCAATCTCATTTCTGCTCGACGGGGAAGTCATCAATGGCATCCCGTAGGGATGGAACCCAACCGTAAACAGGCGTCTTATCGATGCCAACATCACTGAGACAACGTTCGATGGCACGGACATCAAAACCGGCCTGAACCTGCGGATTGAGTTCACGCAGTATCGGGACTATCCGGTCATTGAATGGGTGGCGTGGTTCACCAACACGAGCGAGAAACCCACGCCGGTCATAAGCGACATTCTGGCTCTGGATGGATCAGTCGACGACGCGTCACCGGTCGTGCACCACTGGAACGGCGACTTCTACCACGAGGAAGGCTACACGCCATTCCAAAGTCCCCTTCGGCCCGGCGACAAACTCGACTTCGCTCCCGACGGCGGACGATCATGCGACCGGGCATTCCCCTACTACCGCGTCAAATTCGACAACTGGGGACTCTCCCTCGCCATCGGATGGCCTGCTCAGTGGGCGGCATCTTTCATCTGCGAAACAGGCGGCCTGCGCCTTGTGGCGGGTCAGGGCAGGACAAATCTGCGGCTGATGCCGGGAGAGCGCATCCGAACGCCTCGGATTACCATGCTGTGCTGGTTCGGTGATGATTCCAGAGCGGTGAATTTGTGGCGACGCTGGTATCTGGCTCATATCCTTCCCAGACCAAATGGCCAACCGTTGAGACCTCTTCTTGCGTGTTCTGGAACCGATGACGGCGAGGAGTTCACGGAGGCGACTGAAGGCAACCAGATTGCCTGTATCAGCAAATTCGGCACACACGACATTCACCCTGATGTCTGGTGGATCGATGCCGGATGGTACCCCTGCCGTGACGGGGAAGGCAATCGCAGATGGTGGCGCACCGGCGAATGGGAGCCTGACCCTGATCGGTTCCCCAACGGTCTCAAGCCCATATCCGATTGGGCTGCCGAGAGCGGCGCCGATCTGCTGCTCTGGTTTGAGCCGGAAAGAGTGCAGCCCGGCACTCAAATCGACGTGCAGCGCCCGGAGTGGTTGCTCAAAGCCCAGGGCGACGACAACGGGCTGTTGAACCTTGGCAACCAGGAGTGCCGCCAATGGCTTACGGATCACTTTTGCAGTCTGATTCAGGACAACGGAGTAAAGATATACAGACAGGATCACAACTTTGCGCCGCTGCAGCACTGGCGCGAGAATGAACCCGAGGACCGCCAGGGCATACATGAGAACCTGCACGTGCAGGGTTATCTTCAGTTCTGGGACGATCTGCTGGCGAGAAATCCGGGCCTGTGGATTGACTCATGCGCGAGCGGAGGGCGACGTAATGACCTTGAAACGATGCGCCGATCCGTGCCCCTGCACTATACCGACTTCGGCTATGGAAATCATCCGATCAAGCTTGCGTTCCATCGCACGCTGTTCGAGTGGATACCCTACTTCAAGGAATCCACTCTTTCCTGGGATAAAGCGGAAACGCCGACCGATTTTTCCGCCGTTGACAGATTTGACCGCGCAGTAGACAGCTATTCGTACCACTGCGGCTTTGCGGCTATGCTCTATGCCAGTCTGAACATAAGGCGCGAAGACTATGACTATGCCCTTGCCGGGAAGATGATTGCCGTCTGGCGCAGAGCCGCCGATGTGCTACTCTACGGCGACTACTATCCCCATACGCCGTTTCACCGGAGCATTGAGAAGTGGGTCGCGTGGCAGTTCGATCGTCCCGAACGCGGCGAAGGCTTTATTCAAGCGATTCGGCTCCCGCTTGCGCCGGACGATACTATCACCATCCGCCCAAAGGCGCTCTGTGAAGACGCCCGCTATGTATTCGAGAATGGCGAAACCGGGGACGCCATTGAGTTGTCTGGGGAGACGCTGATTCGTGACGGATTTGCGATTACTTGCCCGACCAGAAACGCTGCGATATGGTTCTATAGGTCCAAACACTCATAGCGTAACAACTCACGAATGATAAGCGCCCCTGCCTGTAGTGTCCGATCTCCGTCTCGGACAGCAGGTGTTCGTTGATAGATTGCCCGGCTGGGACAGAGACCATTTAGAGGATAGAGGTTGGAAGTTAGAGGTTAGAGGTTGGGAATGGTTTGGCGATACCGGCTCGAACTTCGGACATCTGACCTCGGACATCGAAAAAAGCAGATTTCTCACTTCGTTCGAAATGACAAGGTTCGTGTGGCTGGGACAGAGGCCAGCCGCTACGGTTTAGAGGTTAGAAGTTGGAGGTTAGAGCTTGGGAATGGTTTGGCGATACCGGCTCGAACTTCGGACATCTGACCTCGGACATCGAAAAAGGATTAAGGGCTGGAGAACTGTCGGCGGGAATTTGAGCAAACCCAGCGCAGGCTGGGGATATCTCGCTGCGCCACCGCTATGTCCATCGGCACGTCCGAGCACGCCCACAGCAGATGTTGCGCCGAGGCCAGCGCGATTGCAGGGCTGTTATTAACCTGGCTCAGGTGCGCAAGCCATACCGATGGATTTTTGCCGGACTCGGCCAGGTCGACTATAAGCGTCGCTGCGGCATCGTTGGATAGATGTCCCAGTTGACTTCGTATCCGCCATTTCAGAAAGTGCGGATAAGGCCCGTCAGAGAGCATTTCGTCGTCGTAGTTGGATTCCAATATCAGCAGGTCCGCATCAGCGGCCTCAGCGCAGATTTCATCTGACAGCAGCCCCGTATCGGTGACGCTGGTTATGGATCCGCTGACTGAACTTATGGTGTAACCCACAGGACAGGCCGCGTCATGCGAGACCTCAAATGAGCGGACTTCAAGCCCGTCGAAACAGATATGTTTGCCGATATCGAGCACCCGAACAGGGACTTTACAGGCTCCGTCTATCGCCTCAAGAGTCGCGGCATTTGCCACCAGCGGCACTCCAAAACGCCTGGCCGTGCGCACGGCTCCCTTTATATGATCGGCGTGTTCGTGGGTGATTAAAATTGCGCTCAACTCGGAAGGATCCGTGCCGAAGTAACGCAGCGCGGCGGTCAGTTTGCGAATGCCGACGCCGGCATCTATCAAGATCGCCGTTGGGCCTTCCCTGACCAGAATTGCATTGCCCGAGCTTCCGCTCGCCAGAGATATTGCTTCTAAAGTCACGCTATATTTTAGCGCATTTAGCGCCTCTATGCAGCACGATATTCGTTCCTCTGTTTTGCCTGTGCCGAACGCACCGGCAATTTATGCAATATCAGATAGACTACTGCCGCTTTCTGGCGTGTGCCAGATAGAACTCCGGCTCGTCCGTAGCGGATATATCCGAAAATCCTGCCGCGCTCAACATTCGCTTCATCTCATCAATGCAGGGGGCCCTGTCCTCGGATACAACCGAGTCCGTTTCGGAGTGCACCTGATTGACGGCATCGCGTCCGGTCGGATGGGAAATCACTATTATCCCTTCCGGCCTCAGCAGTGACCAAGCTCGCTTCAGTACATGAGCCTTGTCGGAAAAATGCGGGTAGACGGCGTTGCAGATGACCGCGTCAAAGGAGGCATCGGCGCAGTCGAAATCCTCGATATCGGCCAACTCGAAGCTCACTTTGTCCGATGATACCTTGGATGCGGCGACTCTGAGCATCTCTTTGGATATGTCAATCGCCCTTATATTGCAGTTATTGTTGGTTGATTGAAGCAGGCAGGGGATGATCACCCCGGTGCCGGTTCCCACGTCCAGAATGTCCATTCCCGGCTCTATCCCCGATTCGCGAACGACCCGGTCGAGCAGTTCGCATATATCATCCCGCTCCAGGCTGTCCCACTTATCAGCATAAGAATCGAAAAACTCCGCCTGACTGGTCATATTTCACCTTCATTTGCAGTTGACATACGAGCGCGTCTCTTTGGGGAAAACGAGTTTGCCAGCACAAAGAATCCGCACGATGTGAGGATTATCAGCGCGCCGGTCGGCAGGTTCAGTTTCCACGACAGCGCAAGCCCTGCCCAGCCGGACGCTACTCCGAAAATTGCAGCCAGCACAAACATCTTCTTCAAGCTGTATGTAAGTTGATATGCAGCGGCAGCCGGGTTGACTATCAGGCTGAAGACCAGAAGCCCTCCAATCGCATTCAGCGAAGCCGTCGCAGTAAGCCCGCTTAGCACCAGTATCCCATAAAACACACAGGTCGCCGGCAGCCCAAGGGATCGCGCGAGTTCTCTATTGAACACCACGGTCTGAATTTCCTTAAAAAACAGGCTTGTGAGCACAATCGACCCAAGAGCCACTCCCGCAAGCAGATGCAGGCTCCCGGAGGTAACGGTAAGCACGCTTCCCCATAGCAGGCTCAACGCCTCGGCCTTTGGCCCTGGAATCAGAGACAACAGCAGAAAAGAAATGCCCAGCGCCGATGAAAATACTATTCCTATTGCCGTATCGGGCGCGAAATCCCCGCGGTCGGCAAGGGGACCTAAAGCTCCCGCAGCAACCAGACTGGCGATGATAGCCAGCCACATCGGGTTTGCGTTGAGCGCGAGACCCAGCAAAGCTCCCGCAAACGCCGCATGGCTCATACACACTCCCAGAAACGAAACCCGCATCGTCACAACCAGCACGCCGACTATCGAGCACGATACTCCCGCAAACAACGTCGCAAGAACAGCCCTTTGCCAAAACGGATCGTGAATCACGTCAAACACAGGTCGCCGCCTCGCATATTTCCCCGCCTTTCATCACGATAATGCACTCGCATAAATCCGTCAGCATCTCATAATCGTGCGAAACGACAATAGTCGTCAGCCCGATTTGCGCATGGGCGGTTTTGACTATGTCCCTCACCCTGTGCTGAGATTCCGAATCGAGAAAGGTAGTCGGCTCATCGAGCAGCAAAAGCTGCGGCTCCTGTGCCAGCGCGCGGGCAAGGTTGATTCGCTGTTGTTCCCCTCCTGACAGTTGACCAAAGGGTCGCTGGGCCAGGTGACTCGCGTCCACCCTCTCCAATGCATCGCGCACGGCCTGCCTGTCGATCTCCTTTGGACTCCGCAAAAGGCCAATTCGGCCATAGCGTCCCATCAACACCACCTCTTGGGCAATCACCGGCATACGAGGATCTGTGTTCAGAGTCTGAAATACGCAGGCGACAGAACGGCGAATCTTTTTATAGTTACCGGCGGTGAGCTTCATCCCCAGCGCCTCGGCATACCCGGAACTGACCGGCAGCAGACCCTGAATAACGCGCAGCAGGGTTGTCTTTCCCGATCCATTAGGGCCGGATATGCCGACGATGCGCCCGGACTCGACCGCCAGGGTAATGTCTTTGAGCGTGCGGCTGCCCTTATACCCGGCGTTTACATTCTCGAAGTTAATGATTTTTCGATGGTCAGTCATTAGTTGACGGCCTGCGGTTGCGAATCGGCGGCCTTTGGCAATCCTGCAATCACCCGCTGCACGTTATCTTCCACCCACGATCTCCAGGTTTCGGTATCCGGAAATCCGCCGGGAAAATTGGATAAGGTGACGTGGGATGCTCCGATATCGCGCGCCAGCGGACGGCCGGCGGTTGGGCCGCTTTGCAGGTTGTCCACGCATATACGAACCTTGTTCTTTCGACCGACTCCCGTTATGTGATGCAGTAAGACCGGAGTGAACTGCTCGGATCGCGGATATACATCGACCACATTCAACCCCATCCACCTGACAGTCTCCTCCTGTTGATCGGAACACAGAGCCGCAACACCTTCCGCGCCTGCTTCCTTGAGTTCCTTTTTGAGATCGACATTGAGCTTGACATACTCAATTTCCAGCATCGCCAGCGACTTTCGATAATCATTGGAATTGGCAGGATCGGCATTTGACAGCACGCGGGTAACCTGCTGCAACGCCTGTATATATACGCTCGGCAGCATCCAGTTTCCCGCTACCGATATCGGAGCTTCTTTCGGCCTTTGACTTCCCGCAGATTCCAGCATCCTCGGCACAAAGCCTTCATAGCCGTGGGTAAATAGAAGTTTGCTGGAGCACAGGGCTTTCATGTCCTCCGGCCTGATATCATAATGACCCGGACAACTGCCCGGGGCTATCAGCGTCCCCACTTTGACGTGCTTTCCGCCGACTTCCTTAATTGCGCACTCCAGAAGCGAGGTAGTCGCCATCACCTGAAGCGACCCGATTTTCTCCTGCTGTACGCTCACTCCGGGTCTGGGCAAAAGCACGACAACCGCGGTCCCAAGTATCAGAAGAATGGCGATTGCGTAAATAACATACTTCCGTGAACGCATTTACGGGGATTTCCTCCCATCACTGAGCCTGACTATTATCCCGTTTTGATCATAAGGGTACCAGTGCTGCTTCGGCACAGGCATCATATTCTGCGCAAATTCTATCAAACCCCGCCTCTTGCCCGGCCCCACGCTCCATACAACCCATTTGAGAGGTGCGTCTTTCTGGCTGCGGTATGCCACGCACTGCTGCTCGCTGGTCGGATAATCCGCCGGCACATAGAGGGTGATTTTGGAGATACCATTAGTCACGTAACCCAACCCCGGGGCTATGTATTTGTAGGTTCGACCGGGATTGAACGGGTCGTAGAACTTCTTTGAGGAGATATATTTATAAAGCGGCTCAGGCAGTTCGTAGTAGTCGTCTATCTTAACCTGCTGGCACGACTCACTTGCCAGCGGGGGTCTGCCGTTCCAGTCATCGCAATACATCTGCACCGCATCCGCAACCTGCCTCAGCTCAACGTGCACCCTCGCCACCTGCGAACGCAACTTGACGTTCACAAATACGGGGAACAAAATAGCCGCGATGATCGCGATAACCGCGACCACCACGAGCAGTTCTATTAAACTGAAGCCAGATCTTTTAGCGATCATTGAACTACGGATGCAATATCCTTTGCATTACCCAACATAAGCACCGGGGCCGACGCGTTGCCTGACGCCACAGCGGTCACTGTTACCATCGTTCCAGTCGCAGGAACAGCATATCCGTTGGAGTTTAGCGTGATTATGCTGTTATCGTCGGTCGTGAAGCTATAAAGCCCGCCGCCTTGGCTGGTCCCGATCGTGCCGACACATCTTACAAGCAGCCCAAAGACGTCAAGCCCGGCCTGACCCGTCAGAGTCCTGCCATTTACCAGAAGCGGAGCCGCGCTGATTCTGCTCTTTACTATATATTTGGCGTTCAAAGCCTTCTGGCCGTTGGACTCAGTAACAGTACCCATTATACTTACAACATCTCCGACAGTAACAGGCCGACTGCTGATTACTTCCACTCCACCGGTTCTGTCGGAGTCCTGAATAAAGAACCTGCCCTCATATACCCGCGATACCACCTTGCGAGCAACGGCAACCTGCTCTCCAACTGCGCGGTCCCTGACATCTCTGCAAACATCCAGAGCAATCGCTATGTCGCCGGCGTTTCGCAGAAGCATTCTATATACGCCATGATACACCACCGGGCTGCCAGATCCGCCGTCCTCCTGGTCATATATGCGGACCACGCTGAACTTGCCGGCAGGCTGCGAGACTCCGGAAAGATTGACCATCGGCGGAATATACAGACTGCCGACTCCGCTTTCATCAGCAATTGTCAGAGTTTCATTGTTTGCCCAGGTACCAGCCGTAATCTGAACGCCGTGCAGCATAGTAAACCGGGTCTGATAACGCTCCCCGCCGTCGTTGCGCGTTTTATCGAAATAATTGCAGTTGCTCAAAGAAGGGATCAGTTCAGGATCCGGCAGACCCGGATGACCTATCACCTCGACAACCGGACAAATTTCGAGATCATTGGTGTGCCTGTCGTTTATGAAAACCTTGCCGTTGTGGTCGGCGAGAAACCCCGTCACCCGCACCCTGTCTCCAGCATTAAACGGCGCATACTGCTCAGGAATCCAGCCTCCAAGCGGCCACCAGAAACTTCCGGCCCATATCTCCATCCCGCCGCGGTCGCTCGTCTCGTCCTGTATGAACAGCGCATACATAGCTCCGCTGCTCCATAGATCGTCCATCCCGGCAAGCGCAACCCCTTCGACCGTGACCATATTGGCTTCAATCACATCCTCATTGCTATTATATGCGGGCGCATTGACCAACGGGTGCGTGCCAAGACCATAAGCATTCACCGCCTGATAATCCCAAAGAGTGGCCGCCGATGCCGACAAAGCAAACGCGCAGCAGACAAAAATAAGCGCAACAATCGATATTGTTCTTCTCATAGCCCGTCCTTCACACCACGGATAGTGTTACGATTTTTCACATAGTAGCACGTGAATCGCAAACTGTCCAGCATGCAGTCGAAAATCAGAAGGCTTTGGCGTTTGCCCCGCCTTTGCTGCAATTCTAGCACGAAATATGCGCGCCGGTGGTTGTGCAGACTAATTGTCCGTGTTTGACTCCGTGGGCTGCTATCAGCGTATCGGCCACGCTTTTAACATCGCTGCTTGCTCCTCGCACCACGATCACTTCGAGGCAGTTATGCGCGTCGAGGTGAACGTGTGTGCTGCATACGATATTGTCGTGGCGTTGATGCTGCAGATCGGTAAGCACATTTGCCAACTCGTGCTCGTGGTGTTCATATACGATAGTGATTGTGCCGATCACCTCTGCGGCAGGGTCCGCCCACTCCGTTTTGACGAACTCCCTGCGCATCAGGTCCCGAATCGCCTCCGAACGCGAGGCGTAGCCGCGTTCTTTGACAAGCTCATCGAACCGCAATAGTATGTCCTGCTCGATAGATACCCCGAATCTTTCAAGAACAGACACGTCATATCCTCCGAATAATTTGCTGCTAATATCGTACAATGACAGCCCCAATCGGTCAACGCTATTGTCGAGCGCGTCTCGATGTGGTAGCATTACTGCAACGTCACAGCAGGAAAGGAGTCATCGCTTTGTGTTCCATTGACGGCAACGCCAATCCGGCGGAACCTCCGAGTTCGTGTTATTCGGAGCAGAACAACATGTGCGTGTCGGCAGAGCGCTCCTTTATCAGGCTGATCTCCTAGACGTATTATAAACCTTCACCAGCCGCCCCATAGCGCCTGTTTGCAGCACGCGATAAGTGAGCAAAAAAAGGAGGCGCTCTTTGAATCTCAAAAGCAACGGACGTAACTTTCGGCTGAGGCCGCACCGGACGGAGTCACGGGGAGCATACGCATGAGCTTGTTCCGAAGGTTTATGCCCGGATGGTCACAAGCCAGGTTCACTACATGGGCCGATGTGGTGGTTCTGTTCGCCTTAATGGCGCTGATCTATGTCGGCGCCGAACTAGCCAGCTCCGCACCTAAGGTGATAGGCGGGCCGAACATAAAACTCACCCCTGTCGCGCTGCCGTTTTATGCCGCGTTGTCGGTTTCCAGAATGGCCGCCGCCTATGTGTTGTCCCTGATATTTACCCTCATCTACGGATACATAGCGGCCAAAAACAAACGAGCGGAGCAGGTTATGATGCCTGTGCTCGACGTGCTCCAAAGCGTGCCCATACTCTCTTTTCTGCCCGTTGTATTGCTCGGTTTTGCCGCCATTATGTCCGAAAATATCGCGGCGGAAGTGGCGTCCATCGTCCTGATATTCACAAGCCAGGTCTGGAATATGACCTTCGCCTGGTATCAGTCGCTGACGACCATGCCAAAAGAACTGCAGGAGGCAAGCAGGGTATTTCGATTCAATGGCTGGTTCCGCCTCAAAGCCCTCGAACTGCCCTTTGCCGCCATAAGCCTGATATGGAACAGCATGATGAGCTGGGCCGGAGGCTGGTTCTTTTTGATGGCTGCGGAGATTTTCACCGTAGGGGACCGCGACTTTCGACTCCCGGGCCTTGGCAGCTATCTTCAGACCGCGGCAAATGAGGGAGATATTAACGCGATTTTGTGGGGAGTCGGCGCGTTGGTGCTGGTCATAGTCATCCTCGACCAGTTCATCTGGAGGCCGATGCTGGTATGGGCGGAGAGATTCAAAGTGGAGATGGTCGCAGGGGAATCCGTCCCGCAATCGTGGTTCCACGATATACTGCGAAACTCCGCGCTTGTCACATGGTTCAATGCCAAGGTGATAACGCCGATTGGGGAACGGTTGGACGCCCTTTCGATGCGGTATATGCACAGTGATTCAAAACCCGCAGGCAACGGCAGATGGTCATGGGGCTCAGTCGCGTCCGCTGCGATTGTCATAGCGGCTCTTGTCTATGGAATCTACAGATCAGTTAACATGCTCATCGAGGTTTCGATGCCGCAATGGGCTGAAATCGCACTGGGACTTGGTGCTACCCTGGCCAGGGTTATGGTCGCGCTGGTCATAGCCCTTGCGTGGACGATTCCCGTGGGAACGGCTTTGGGAACGAACAAAAAACTGGCGAACTGGCTGCAGCCGATCGTGCAGATAACCGCCTCCGTTCCCGCGACCGCACTGTTCCCGGTGCTGCTGCTGGTATTGATAGGGTTGCCCGGCGGGTTGAATATGGCTGCGGTGATATTGATGTTGATGGGCACTCAGTGGTATCTGCTTTTCAACGTGATTGCGGGAGCGGGAGCAGTGCCGCAGGATCTCAAATACACCTCGGCGCTGCTTGGCCTGAGCAAATGGGAACGCTGGAAAACCTTGATACTGCCCGCGTTGTTTCCATATATAATCACCGGAGCAATCACCGCCAGCGGAGGCGCATGGAACGCCAGCATTGTCGCTGAATATGCCAAATTCGGAGGCAAAACCGTGCATACGGTCGGCATAGGCGCGTCAATCGCAAAAGCTACCGCCGCAGGTGATTTCCCATCGCTGCTGGCTGCGACGCTGTCTATGGTATTGGCTGTTGTAGTCATCAATAGAGTATTCTGGAGGCGGCTCTATCGGCTTGCAGAAGATCGATATAGAATGGAGTAACAATATGCACAACGAAGCTCTTGTCAAAGTAAGGGGTGTGACGCAGAGGTTTCATACCGGCAGAAAAGAGTTTATTGCTGTACGCGATATCAACCTTACAGTCAATGATGGCGAATTTGTTGAGCTGCTGGGGCCATCGGGCTGCGGCAAAAGCACCCTTCTCAGAATCGTCACCGGGCTGCAGAAACCCAGCGAAGGCACAGTATTATATCGCGGAGAACCCGTGGTGGGAGTAAACCCGCAGGCCACGATCGTATTTCAGACATTCGCTTTGTTTCCGTGGCTTACCGTCCAGCAGAATGTGGAGGTCGCGCTTAAGGCCAGGGGAGTGGGAGCCGACGATCGGGCGCACCGTGCGTTGGAGCTTATCGACCGAGTGGGTCTGGACGGCTTCGAGACTGCGTATCCGCGAGAGCTTTCCGGTGGTATGAGGCAGAAAGTGGGATTCGCCAGGGCGATGGCGGTAGAGCCGGAGTTGCTGTGTCTGGATGAGCCTTTTTCCGCGCTGGATGTGTTGAGCGCGGAGTCGCTGCGCAGTGAACTGCTCGAACTTTGGCAAAGCGGGGATATTCCTACCAAAGCCATCCTGATGGTGACCCACAACATAGAAGAGGCCGTCTTTATGTCCGACAGAATAGTGGTTATGGACAAAAATCCGGGCAGGGTTGTGGCGGATGTCGTCGTGGATATGCTCCATCCGCGCAGACGCAAATCCGGCAAGTTCGCTAATATAGTAGACACCGTATATGCCACTCTGGCGGGACAGACACAGCCGGAGCATGTGGAGGTCGGGGCTGCTCCCGGTGAGCCGGGCGGCGCACGCGCACTGCCGGATATCGCGATAGGGGATCTGACCGGCGTGCTGGAGAGGCTTCACGAAATGCCGGGGCGGTCTGCGGATATATTCAGACTGGCAGAGGAAGTGCAGGCGGACTCGGACAACCTGCTCAGCCTCACGGAGGCGGCGGAACTTCTGGGCTTCGCGACGCTTGCCGAAGGCGACATAACCCTGACTCCGCTTGGTGAGACCTTTGCAGAAGCAAGGATCCTTGCGCGCAAGGAGATATTCGCTTCGCGCATTCGCAGGCTGCCACTGTTTCAATGGATGCTGCGAATGCTGGATGCGGCGGATAATTCGCTCTTGGAACGCAACATTGCCATTACCGCTCTTGAGCTGGATTTCCCCCCTGAAGAGGCCGAGCGACAGCTCGACCTCATCATCGAATGGGGCAGATATGCCGAAATCCTCAGCTACAACGACAGCAGCGAACTGCTGGAGTCCGAACAGACGGCGATGGCCAAGCCGGTTTAATCCGATATCGGGCTGAGATCCTTCTCAGCCTGAATTTTCCCGCCGGCCTCGGCCAATGCCTGTCCCATTGCCGTCGGCTGGCCATGGAACGGGTTGACTTTTTTTACTATCGCCAGGGCTTTTTGCCGCATCTCTTCGTTCACCTCGTCCATAAGCAGCATAGCAAGCCCGTCTATGTCGAGGTGTATATCAGGAATGGCCATAGTCATGCCCCTGACATAGGTCTCGTTCATCATATCCAGCGCCCGGTCTGAATCAATCCCCGGTCCGGGACAGACGCGAATGTTGAGATTGAAGCCGTGATATTCCCCGTCTATGTCAAAACATCGCGCTATGAAAAGGGTGCGAACCATGACCTCTATCCCGATCGGATAGATTCCAAAACCGTTGTATTCAGAATAATCGAGCATTTCGTCGCACAGGCGTTGGAGCGAGACGTAGCCTCCGATGTCCTCCATAATATCCCATGCGCGTTTTACAAGTTTTTGTCTATGATAAAAGGACTCGATCCTGACCCTTCTGTGTTCTTTAAGCACGGTTCGATAGTAGGCAACTGTATCTTTCACGTTCGAAAAATCAGGCTCAGGTATAATTATCGCGTCATATATCTGTGGCTGTTGCGGAGTCGCTGCCCTTGGCTCCGGTGCAACCGGCTCGGCTGGCTCAGCGGGGATAACTTCCGCTTTCTCTTCGGCATCTATATCGACTGCCTGCTCGGCTGTTTCCTGCGGGGCTGCGGGTTCTTCTACGGCAATTTGAGAGTATTTTGCTCGTCGCTTCTGCTCGAAATCTTCTATCAACGCTTCCAGATAAATAAATTGATCGCACAGTCCCTGCAAAATAGTATTGCTGCTCGCCCTAAAACCCATCGCTATAAACTGTTTTAGTTTCCTGCGCAGCTTGGGAGCCAGCGGCACAAAATCGCCATCGCCGGAGATAACTACGTAAATATCCGGACAATCCGGCAAATGGAGCGACTCCATAACATCCAGCGCCAGCATAATATCTCCGGTGTTTTTACCTCGGCTGTCGCTCATTAACTGTATCAATTCAAATCCATAAGCTCGATAATCCGGCATTCTCTCTTTTATGCCCGGCTCCGTCCAGTCGGCGTAAGCCCTGAGCACGACCGGATGGCCTTCGATCCTAATTCTGTCCAGCAGGGCAGCGACAGGAACCGTCTGGCCGTATTTTTCGGCGCTGGTTTCCAGGTTTTGCACATCTACTGCAAGATAAACGTTAGCCATTGCTAACCTCCTTAATTTGCCGCCTGCAGACGGCTTTGATTTAATAAACAGACAAATTAACTATGGGGCATGCATACGACTTATAGAGTTGTTGCGCTATTCCTCTAAATAGTAATACCCTTTGTCGGCATAAACATCCATCAAAGTAATGAGAGCGCGGGCATTATTTTGAGACACGCGGGCAAATCGATTCGTCTGCGCGATTTTATGGCAGTCACATATCGTGCAGCATTGCCATTTCTGTTGACCTTAAGCGCGAATGGTGCGATAATCAGCCGGGAGGAGCAGACTAATGACTACAAGCGCCGAGAATTATTATCACGCAGTGAATGCGTTGCTTGCCAGGATAGCGAGCACGCAGCAGGGGAGCATTATAGAGGCAGCGGAGGCGATGGCGGACAGCATTCGTCGCGATAAGATCGTCTACCTGCTGGGCAGCGGACATTCGCTGGCTATTGCCATGGAGGGATATTATCGCGCGGGCGGACTTGCGCCGGTGGATGTGATCCACGACACCACCTTCGGCAGGGCCGAGCGCATAGAGGGCTATGCGGAGACGGTTCTAAAGAGTTATAATATAAGTTCAGGCTCGGTGGTTATCATCGTATCCAACTCCGGCCGCAACGCTATGCCGGTTGAAACCGCGTTATGGTGCAATGAACGCGGAATTAAAACCATCGCCATTACTTCGCTGGCACATTCGAAATCCGTCAGCTCAAGACACTCCGGCGGCAAACGTCTCTTTGAGATAGCAGACATAGTCATTGACAACTGCGGAGTGCCGGGGGATGCGATCCTGGAGATAGAAGGGTTGCCCGGACGGGCTTGTCCGACATCGGGGCTGGCCGGAATGTTCATTGTGGAGTCTATGGTCGCCCAGACCATCGAGATTCTGATTAAATCGGGCGAAACGCCGCCTGTGTTTATAAGCGCAAACCTCGACGGCAGCGACGAACATAACGATCGGCTGTTGTTGAAGTATGCCAATCGAGTGAGGGGCATTTAACCGTATGAACAACAACAGACTGCCGTTGTATGTGATTTTTGTTCTGGTCGCCGTTGCCATTATCTGGCGGATCAGCAGCCCTCCGCCCAAGGCTCTGCCCGGGCCTGTCGGGCCGTTTGGCGGCTGGAAAAGCTCTCGGACAATTGGTGAGATGGGAGCGTATGCGGTGAATCCGGCGGGAGCTTTATGGGCCGGTGCGTGGAATCATAAAGAGCCGGCAGCCAATACGACAAGCTCGGCCATCAGAATCATCGATTTCAACTCGCATTCCGGCAAGTCCTGCGCCCTGCCCAACGGCATCGAAGTCTATTATCTGAGCTGGGCGAACGATCGTATTATCAGAGTATGTTTTTCTACGGTGAGCGACCCCGATAAGGGACTCGGCCTTATTCTGGTAGACGCTGTCGAGGGCAAGATAAAAGACGAGCCGGTATATTGCTCGGATATCAAGCGAGTTGTCTACTGGCCCGAAGCTACCTCAACGCTTATCGCCCAAACCGACGACGAGCCGGCGTGCGTGGCGTCGTTCAAGTTTGCCGGTTTCGAGAAGCCCGACGAGTCCGGCGAATCATTGTTCTCGATAATAGGGGAGCCTATTCCCATTCCCGGAGAAGATGCGGGGAATCTATATAAGGATGCGGGCATCGTCAACAGTGGCAGCACTTTCGTGTTTTCAGTCAACGATGATGAAGCAAAAGGCGGGCGCGCATACTATATGTCGGACGCTTATACTGCCTCGGCGGATAAGATTTTCGAGCTTGATGATGTGCCGGGACGAATATTGCATATCTGGCCTGCGCCTATGGAAGCGCTGATTCTGTGCGGCGTGGGTCAGAAATTGCACCTGGTGATTTATGATGTGCAAACTCACAAGATCATCGACAAGCCAAACGGAGTCGGGGATATCACTATCTGGCCTGAAGCGCCGGAAAAGATTCCCTACACCAGCTATGACGGCGGCTTTGAGCTTGACCTGGCCACCGGCAAATCGAAAGCGGCCTTCGACCTTTCGAAACGGAACTCCGATGATGAAAAAACCTGGCGTGATATGATCAGAGGCAGCACGTTTTATAAGCTGAAGGATGGCAACTTCGTCACAATATCGGAGGTTGGCGGCCTGGTAGATATTCGTGAGCTTAAACCTAACGGCATGTGGTATCGCGATGTGCTGTCCCGAAACTAGTCCGGAAAACGTGATCAGCGCCGGGCTTGTGCTGGCAGCCGGAAGAGGAACGAGGTTTGCCGCCGAGGCCGGTGACCCGTTTCCGAAGGTGCTCAGAAAAGCCCTCGGCAAACCGCTGGCAGGTTACGTCATCGATGCGCTGATGGCAGCGGGAATAAAGGACATCACGCTCATAGTCGGCTTCGGAGCTTCGCTGGTAAAAAGCGAAGTCGGAGATGCGGTTAGCTACGCCCTGCAGACCGAACAAAAAGGCTCAGGACACGCCGTTGCCTGCGCGAAAGACGCAATGCGGGACTTAGACGGCGCACTTATCGTGATGTGCGGCGACAGCCCTCTCTTCAGGTCGGACACCGTAAGCGGCATCCGTCGCGAACACATACGCTCCAAAGCAGCGGTCACACTCGCATCGGCGGAGTTGGATGACCCATTCGGATACGGACGGATTTTGCGGGACTCTGCCGGTGATGTGACGGGAATTGCCGAAGAAAAATGTGCAAGCGAGACACAAAAAACTATCCGCGAGGTAAACGGCGGGATATATGCGTTCGATTCCCGCTGGCTTTTTGATAATATCGATCAGATGGCGGTCAACGAGGCCGGGGAATATAACCTGACGGATATGGTTCGGGTCGCGGTGGAGCAGGGACGAAGGGTATCGACAATAAAATGCGACCCTGTCGAAATGATGGGAGTCAACACACCCGATCAACTGAGTGCAGTTGAGGAGATTTTGCGAGGCAGACAGCGGATGGCAATGAAAAAACGCAAGATTAAGCTCGAAGACGGCAGATATCTGATCTATTACACGTTCAGCGACAAATCAAACGACTCCCAACCCGCAAAAAACGACGGAGGGGCTGCATAGTGTCCGAACTGAGATGGCATCCGATACTTGAAGAGTGGGTGATAACCGCCACGCATCGGCAGGATCGCACTTTCCTGCCCCCGGATGACTACTGCCCTTTGTGCCCGACCAAACCCGGTGCGTTTCCGACGGAAATCCCGCAGCCGGACTATGAGATAGTTACATTTGAGAACAAGTTTCCATCTCTCCAGCATCCTGCCCCGGAGCCTGCCGTCGAAGGAAGTGAGCTATATAAAGTGCGCCCGGCACACGGCATTTGCGAGGTGCTGTGCTATACATCCAGGCACGGAGGAACGCTCACCGACGCCTCGCTGGAAGAGATGGGCAACCTCGTCGAGGTCTGGACGGATCGATTTCGGGAGCTTGGCGAAAGAGATTTTATCGACTACGTGCTGATCTTTGAAAATAAGGGCAGGGATATCGGGGTTACGCTGACACATCCGCATGGACAAATCTATGCCTTTCCATATATCCCTCCCAAGATTCAGCGCGAATTAGACTCCGCACTCAAACACCAAAAACGAACCGGTCGATGCCTGTTCTGCGATATCATAGCCGAGGAGCTAAAGGATACCCGCAGAATAGTGGCGCAAAACGATGCGTTTGTCGCGATGATCCCGTTTTTCGCGCGCTATCCGTATGAGGTCTACATCTTTTCGCGCGCGCATCATCAATCAATGCTCAGCTTCGATGAGGCCCATCGCGCGGATATGGCCGCAATAATCAGGACCGTGCTGTTGAAGTATGATAATCTTTGGGGCATATCGATGCCCTATATGATGATTATGCACCAGGCTCCGACCGACGGGCGGCACTATGATTACTATCATTATCACATAGAGTTCCACCCGCCGCTGCGCACGAAAACAAAGCTGAAATATCTTGCGGGCTGCGAGAGCGGAGCGGGATCGTTTGTCAATGACACCATTGCGGAAGAAAAGGCCGCCGAATTGCGACAAGCCGCGCCGAGCACCGTAGAATCTACGTTCATAAACACACAGGAATTGTAATTGCGGGAGAGGAAATCGGAGTTATGTATGATCGCATAGGGCTTATAAAAAAAGAACACTCGAAACATTTCGGCTCGTCTCCGGAGGCGATAACCAGAGGCCCGGGGCGTGTCGATTTGATGGGAAGCCACACCGACTATAACGACGGCTTTGTTTTGCCGGTTGCGGTAAATGTGGACGTGATGGCCGGCGGGAGGCTGCGGGATGACAATAAAATCGGGGTATATTCCGCCAACTTCAAAAAATCGGTCGAGTTCAGCCTCGATAATATCGAGTTCGATACGGTCAACACGTGGAGCAACTACGTCCGGGGAGTCATTCATTTTCTTAAGGAGGCCGGAGTCAAGCTGCGCGGCGCGGATATGGTTATTCACGGCAACGTCCCGATAGGTTCGGGTTTGTCCAGCTCTGCGGCGATTGAAATGGCGACCGGTTATCTTATGCAGACGCTAAATGGATTTGAGATGAGCGCCCCGGACCTCGCGCTGATAGGCCAAAAAGCGGAAAACAAGTTCGTCGGGGTCAATACCGGCATAATGGATCAGTTCATATCCAGACTTGGCAAAAAAGACCATGCCCTGTTTTTGGACTGCCGCACACTGGAATATGGATATGTGCCGCTCGATACGTCGCAGGTCAAAATCGTCGTATGCGATACAATGAAGCGCAGAGGGCTGGTCGATAGCGAATATGATCTGAGACGAAGCCAGTGCGAGGAAGGCGCTCGGCTTTTTGCGCAATGGTATCCGAATGTGAAGGCCCTGCGCGACGTGACATCCGAAATGTATGACGAGCATAAGGCCGACCTGCCCGAAGTTGTGAGCAAGCGGGTTGCGCATGTGGTCGGTGAAAATGAACGGGTGCTGCGCAGTCGCGATGTTTTACAAGCCGGCGATTTTGTGGAGTTTGGCAGGCTTATGAACGCCTCGCATGATTCCGCAAGAGACCTCTATGAGGTCAGTTGCGCGGAACTCGAGGCTATGGTCGAGGTCACGCGGGCGGCTCCGGGGTCACTTGCGGGCAGGATGGCGGGCGCAGGATTCGGAGGATGCACGGTTAGCCTGGTAAAAGATGAAACTGTGGAACAATTCCTGGAGGTAGTACGCGTAGAATATCATAAGAAGACGCAACTGATGCCGTCTTTATACGTCTGTACTGCTGAGGATGGGACCGGCGTTGTCGAGCGGTTGTAGCAGTCTTTGCGGAGGTGAAGATAGTTGAAATGCGTCAAGTGCGGCGCTGAGCTGCGTTCGGAACAAAAAGTATGTATAGTATGCGGGACGCGAACGGCTGCAGACGGCCATTTCCACGTCGAAAAAAAGGAGCCGTGGAAACCAACCCGCAACATGATTTATGCTGCATCAGGCGTGGGTTTATTGCTGATCATAATGCTCGTTTGCCATATTTTCAGGACAATCCCGCCTGATGTGGTCACCAAAGAATGGTTCTCCGCGATGGCTCAAAGGTCGTGCCAGAAAGCGTCAAGCTACCACACTGATGATTACAACTCACGCATGGAGCCGGGAATATCGGATACGTTCGCTATGTCGGACTCCATATTCGACAAAATCCACAACGATGGAGCCAAATATACGGTTGGTGAGCCTACCTATCCGTCCCCGGGACGCGCAAGCGTGACGGTTACGCTCAAATATCCGGACGATCATATCTATGAAATTCCAATCGAACTGGCCAAATCCGGGAGAAGATGGCTCATAGACGGCGTGTCGCGCTAGTGGCAAATTGAAGCAAAATATCCGCGGTATTACTGGTTCTCATCATTGAGCTTGAACTGCATCTCATACATCTGCGCATAGACGCCATCCTGATCGACAAGGGTCTTGTGGTCTCCGACCTCGCTCACGCTTCCCTTTTCCAGGGTGATGATCTGATCCGCGTGCTTGATAGTCGATAGTCTGTGGGCTATGACGAATGTGGTTCGTCCCTCCATCAGCCTGTCCATAGCTCTATGTATGAGGTATTCGCTTTCGGAGTCTACCGAGCTTGTGGCCTCGTCGAGGATCAATATTCTCGGGTCTGCAAGTATCGCTCTGGCGATTGCGAGACGCTGCTTTTGGCCGCCCGATAATTTGATCCCTCTTTCCCCGATTTCCGTATCGTAACCATCCTGCATCACCTCGATAAACTCAGCGGCGTTGGCGGCATTTGCTGCCTGTATGATCTCTTCTTCCGTTGCATCGAGCTTGCCATAGCGGATATTTTCCCGCACAGTTCCATTGAACAGGAACGTATCCTGCAGCACCATGGCAATCTGGCCGCGCAGCGATGCCTGAGTGACGTATTTCACGTCGAATCCATCTACCAGTATGCGACCGGAAATGGGATCGTAGAAACGGGGAATCAGGTTGACTATGCTGGTCTTGCCTGCGCCGCTTCGTCCCACCAGCGCAACAATCTGTCCCGGCTCAGCTTTTATGCAGATATCGTTGAGAACCTCTTCATCGCCGCCATAGCTGAAATTGACGTGGTCGAACTCCACCCTGCCCTGAACGCGCGGCAAATCGGCGGCGCCCTCGACGTCCTCAATCTGGGGCTGCTCGTCGATTACCTCGAATATCCTCTCAGCGGCCGCAAGTGAGCGCTGGATCGTATCGTTTATGGTAGCCAGGCTGCGCACAGGTTCGTAGAACATACCCAGATACATTGTGAATATGATCAGCGTGCCCATCGTCACTCCGGCCACATTGTGCAGGATCATAGCCGCGCCCACCGCCCACACAATCACCGATGCCGTTCGCACCTGAAAGTCGATGGTGGGAAAGAAACGGGTCCAAAGCCCAATTGCCCGAACCCTCATATCATAGAATGCCTCTATATCGTTTTCGAAGTTAGTCTCTTCGTGTTCTTCGCGCGCAAAGGCCTTAATGACACGGATTCCGCTGATATTTTCCTGCACCTTGGCGTTTATCTCCGCCAGCCGTTCTCGAACCTTGCGGTAGATCGGACGCACTTTTCTGGAAAACGTCAACGCGAGCACGAATATGATGGGAACCGGCAGCAGTGAGATCAACGCCAGGGTTTTGCACACATAAAACATTATTATGCACATCGCCGCCAGACGAATGGCGTCGGATACAAGGGTGTCGGCGGCGTGCGTAACGAACTCCTCGACCACCTCCGAGTCGTTGGTGACCCTGGACATTATCTCCCCGGTCTGACTCCTGTCAAAGTATGAAAGTGACAGTGTCTGAAGCCGGGCGTATACCTGCTTTCGAATATCGACCAGGATGCGCTCCCCGAGGATATGCATAGTCTTCATTCGCACCCAGACCATAAAAGACGAGCTGCCGTATAGAATAATCTGCGCCGCAGTGCTGATAAGCAGCAACCGCCATCTCGCAGGGCCGGATTCGCCCAGATGGTTAAGGATGACGCGATCGGTTATATTTTTGCCGTAGATGAGCGGCGGCGCCAACACCACCAATCCCATCCACAAATTGGCGATCACCCCGATCGAAACGGCTTTCTTATATGGCGCGAGGTATTCCAGCAGGCGCAAAAATGCCTGTCGTTTATTCTTCGGTTTATGTTTTTCGTCTATGCCAGCCATCAGTTTAATGCTAACACCGTTTCTCCCCATTGGCAAGATTACTGCCCTGTGACGAAACAGATGCTCCGGGACATCCTGTGCAACGTTCAGACGCCCGGAGCATCGTCAATAGCCCTCAGTATAAAACGTTAATCGTCCTTTACCGTGTGATACATCCTGGCCTGCATACCGTGAACCTTGACCATTCCGACCGCTTCGCTCTGGTCGAACGTCTTTGAGTCGAAGCTGGCGAGGTCTTCGTTATACAGCGCATACTTGCTGGCGCGCCCGATGATCTGAGCCGAGCCTTTGAAGAGCCGCATCGTGACGGAGCCTGTTACTCTGGGCTGGATGGCGTTGATAAACGCTTCGAGGTCATCCTTGAACGGATCATACCACAGCCCCGCATAGGCAAGCTCCCCCCATTTCTGGTCGACCATTGTCTTGAATGCGCGCTCATCTGCGGTGCAAACCAGAGCTTCGAGAGCCTGATGCGCGGGAATCAACAGACTTGCGGCAGGGCACTCGTAGTTCTCGCGCACCTTAAGGCCCATAATCCGGTCCTCCATAATGTCTATGCGCCCGATTCCATTGTCCCCGGCGAGCTTGTGCGCCGCAAGAACAAGGTCCAGCGGCTTCATCTTTTCGCCATTGATGGAGACGGGAATCCCGTTTTCGAATGCTATCGTGATCTCAGTTGGCGTATTCGGCGCATCCTGCGGACTTTTGGTCCACTGGAAAATCCCCTCAGGCGGCGGGTAGTTCGGCTCCTCGAGATGGCCCCCCTCGATGCTGCGTCCCCACAAATTTTCATCAATCGACCATATCTTATCCTTGCTCTGCCCTATCGGGATGCCTTTCTTTTCGGCGTATTCGATCTCCCAGGTGCGCGTCATGGTGTGCTCGCGCATAGGAGCGATGATGGGAGTCTCCGGCATAAAGGTTCTCATCACGAACTCAAAGCGGAACTGGTCATTTCCCTTGCCTGTGCATCCGTGGCAAAACGCGTCGATTCCGCCGAGCTTCTGAGCGATCTCAACGGCCTTGCGGGCGATCAGCGGCCTGGCAATGGATGTGCTGATGGGATAACCCTGGTAGTCGCCGTTTGCCTTGATCGCAGGGAAGATAAAGTCCGTGACAAACTCCTCGCGAGCATCGATAGAATAGTGCTCCGTCTTGAGCAGCTTGGCCTTATCCTCGGCCTGTTTAAGCTCCCCAGCGGGCAAGCCGACATCGACTGTCACGGTGACTACATGATCAAACCCGTAGTCCTCGCGCATCATCGGGATACACACGGAGGTATCAAGCCCTCCGGAGTAGACTAATAGAACGGTTTTTGGCATTTTCTCCTCCGTCGATAGTATATCGCTGAAAGTCGAAATCGGAAAGACTAGAACAGTCGCCGATTCCGACCTCCGATTTGCTTATTACGATCCCAATATCATCATCACTGCCTTTTGCACGTACAGCCTGTTTTCGGCTTCGTCGAATACCACGCTCTGAGGGCTGTCGATCACCTCGTCCGTCACCTCTGAGCCTCGGTGCGCGGGCAGGCAGTGTTCGAATATGGCGTCGGGTTTCGCGTGGCTCATTAGAGCGGAGTTCACCTGGAATGGCGCGAAGATCTTCTCTCGTTCGGCGGCTTCCTCCTCCATCCCCATGCTTGCCCAAACGTCTGTTACGACAACATCCGCATCGCGAACAGCCTCTATCGGATCATTTACGACTTCTATTATCGAGCCGGTTGTTCGAGCGTCGGCTTTGGCTTGTGTCAGCGTAGATGCATCCGGGTCATAGCCTTCAGGACAGCCCAGACTGAAGTGCGTGCCGACCTTTGCGGCGAGCAGCATCAGCGACTGGCTGACATTGTTGCCGTCCCCTAAAAACGCCATTTTAAGCCCTTCGAGCCTGCCTTTATGCTCCAATACGGTCTGGAAATCAGCCAGCGCCTGACAGGGATGTTCGAGGTCGCTGAGTCCGTTTATCACGGGAATATCGGCGTATTTTGCAAGCTCCGTTACGGTGCGATGGGCAAAGGTTCGAGCCATTATGATATCGACAAACCTTTCGAGGTTTCGAGCGGCATCGGCGATGGTTTCGCGCTTGCCGAGCTGGATATCCATCGGCTGCAGATTGATCGCCTGCCCGCCAAGCTGGAATATGCCTGTCTCAAAACTCACTCTGGTGCGCAGAGAGGGTTTTTCGAAGATCATTGCCAGGGTCTTGCCTTCCAAAACCCTGCGCTGTTCGCGTGCGCTGATCTCCTCGTGTTTGAGGCTGCGCGTAAGATCGAAAATGGCATCAAGATTGTTCTTTGTTAGATGGGATATCCCGATCAGATCTCCGCCCTTATCAAAAATGCTTTCAAATTGCTGTTGCATAATATTTCTCCGCAAAATAGGATTATCCACGCTCAATCGACATATATTGTCCTGTAACTGACCTTGCCGTTGTTATACTCGTACATTCGAAATGCGTTCTGCCTGCCGAACAGGGAGGATACCGGCGGGCAGACGAACTGCGGAACATCGCCGATCCAGTGAAGCTCATCGCGGTGGAAATGGCCGGTGATGACCGCCTTCACGTTCTTATGAGAAGAGATCAGAGACTCCCACTTCTTTCTGTTGGACTCCGGCCAGCCGTCATGCATTTTATTGAGATAAAAATCTCTGTTGACAGGAGTGTGGGTGAATATAATAACGGGTTTGTCCCCTGCATCCCTCAATGCGCGCTTCAGCCATCCCAGCGCATCGAATTCGACCCCAACATCAACCCTCAGCGGCTCGGAATAGACCATCAAGAACACTACGCCCTTTACCGTAGCCTGATACGCCAGCGGGCCGATGTGTTTGATAAACGCATCGCGCATAGCCGGAGCTTTGTCGCCTTCCACAATATCGTTATTGCCGGGCAGGTAGTAAACGGGCGGCTTGAGCGGCTTAAACGTATTTAGCGCGGTCTCGACGACCTTGTCATCTAGTATGCATTCGTCGAATATGTCCCCCGTCACTACCACGGCTTCGATTTTAATCGGAAGAGCGTTGATTGAGGCTACCACGTTCTCCGTTCTACGGGTATTGTCCCCATATCCGAAATGGGTATCGGTCATCTGCGCAAAATAGAAATGCTGCGCGCCGACCGGCAAAGCCAGCGCAAAAAGCAGTATTATGAGCGCGGATAGTTTGATTTTTTGTGGGATTCTACTCTGCAATGATCTCCACCGCCTTATCCACAAGCTCCTTGGTAACGATCAAAGGCGGAACGAAGCGCAGGATATGGTCCCCGATTGCGTTTACAATAAGACCTCTGTCCAGCGCGGTCGCCGCCAGAGTCTTTGCGACAGGTTCGACAAACTCCGCTCCTATCATCAAGCCCAGGCCGCGGACCTCTTTGATTCCGGGCAGTTTTCTCAGTTTATCCATAAAATATGCGCCGACTTCGAGGGAATTGTCCACCCAGCCGCCGTCGATGATCTCCGAAACACAGGCGATTGCGGCCGCACACGCCAGAGGATTGCCTCCAAATGTGGAAGCGTGGTCGCCGGGTTCGAATACATCGGCATATTTATCCCTTGCCAGACAGGCGCCGATCGGAAATCCGCCGCCGAGGGTCTTTGCCAGGGTCATAATATCCGGCGCGATATCGTAGTTTTGAAACCCGAACAGCTTGCCCGTTCTCCCAAGTCCGGTCTGCACCTCATCGAAGATAAGCCCTGCGCCGTATTCGTCGCAAAGCTGCCTCGCTGCGCTCAAAAATTCTTTTGTGGCGGCATGCACTCCGCTTTCTCCCTGCACAGGCTCCATCATAATGGCGCAGGTCTTTTCATTAGCGGCCGATTTTAGCGCGGAGACATCGTTATATGGCACATATTTGAAACCCGGAGCAAGCGGGGTAAAGGCAGATTGATACTTCGGCTGGCCGGTAGCGGTGATAGCCGCCAGTGTTCTGCCGTGGAAAGACTGCTCTGCGGTTATAATCTCGGTTTTTTTCGGCTGGCCTGCTGCTTTCGCGGCTTTCCTGACCAGTTTGAAGGCGGCCTCATTTGCTTCGGCCCCTGAATTGCAGAAAAATACCTTGTTCATACCGGACGCATCCGCCAGCAATTTGGCGAGCTGCGGCTGCGGGGTTGTGTGATAGAGATTGGATGTGTGCATCAGCGTACCGGCCTGACTGCAAATCGCCTCTACTACTTTCGGCGGACAATGGCCAAGGCCGTTTACCGCGATTCCGGCGACGAAATCCAAATACTTCCTGCCGTTTTCGTCATATACGAAGCAGCCCTCGCCTCTCACAAAAACTACCGGCAGCCTGCCATAGGTGTGCATCACATAATTACTGTCTAACTCGATGGTGGTCATAAATATAAGTCCTTCCGGGGGATCTACTGCATAATCATCGTTCCGATCCCCGTATCGGTGAAAATCTCCATTAGCAGGGAGTGCGGTTTTGTGCCGTCGACTATGTGAGTGCGCGGGACGCCGCCTTTGAGAGCGGTAATGCAGGCCTCGACTTTCGGGATCATGCCGGAGCCTATTTTGCCCTCCCGAATCATTTTACTCGCATCTGAGGTATTTAGTTCGGAAATGAACGTCGATTCGTCCCCATAGGAGCCATAGATACCCGGCACATCGGTCATCATAATCAGCTTTTCTGCGCAGACTTTGGCTGCAATCTCCCCGGCGATGTGATCCGCATTGACGTTGAAGCTCTCCCCATTGATCCCGATTGCGACCGAGGAAATCACCGGAATATATCCGTGCTGCAAAAGATCAATCAGGATATCCGCGTTTATCTCCGTAACTTTCCCTACAAAACCGAGGTCAACTTCTCCGTCCGCCTTTTCGGCTACGATAAGATTTGCGTCTTTGCCGCTGAGTCCGACGGCTTTTGCGCCCTCGCCGTTAATAAGGGAGACTATGCCCTTGTTGGTCTTGCCGGCAAGCGCCATCTCCACGATTTCCATAGTCTCCGCATCGGTGACCCTCAAACCGTTGACAAACTCCGGCTCCTTACCCATTTTTTTCATCAGCGAACTGATTTCAGGGCCGCCTCCGTGCACGAGAATCGGTTTCATCCCGACGCAATGCATAAGCACGATGTCGCGGGCGACGCCCTGTTTGAGGTTCTCATCGATCATCGCGTTGCCGCCATACTTTATGACGACAATTTTGCCGGAGTAGGCTTGTATGTATGGAAGCGCCTGGACAAGTATCCCTGCTTCCTCGCGTGTATAGTTCATTTGATCAGCTCTCCTCGGTAGACGAACATTACATGGTATAGACACCAACAAGCGCCGTCAAGTTTGAGGCGAGTGGTGACGGCTCAGTCTTAGTGAGGAATTGCAGCAACTGGCCTCTGTCCCGGCCATATAAATAATGTTATTTCGATGTCCGAGGTCAGATGTCCGAAGTTCGAGCCGGTATCGCAAAGTCTTCTCAATAACCTTTCTAACCTCTAATCTCTAACTTCTAACCTCTAAACCTTCCCGTGGCCAGAAAGACCGAAAACTCCCTGACATCCCCGCCCTCTACTTCCTTGCTAAATTTGTGGGCGGTCACCACTTTTACGTCCAAGAACCCGGCTTGCTCCAGCAGGCGCATTATCTCTTCTCTTTCGAAGCCATGATGATGGACTTCCGTTGCATTCAAATGAAAACTGCCATCTTCCGCGTCGAGGTCGGATATTGCAATGAATCCGCCGGGCTTCAACAGGTTATACATGGTTTTCAATAATCCAGGCACGTCGGGGATATGGTGCATGGTCATAGAACTGTAGATCAGATCAAACCGCGCTCCGTCGAGTCCGTGTTCGCTCAGATCGCATAGAACAGGAGTGATGCCATCCACCCCTTGAGACTCTATTTTTTTGCGCAGTATCTCCAGCATGCCCTGAGAATTGTCCGCTGCGGTGATGGAATGCAGGTACGGACGCAGCGCAAAGGACACCAGCCCGGTTCCGGCTCCGTAGTCTAAAGCTGACATGTCAGATCTGATCGGCAGTTGTCTGCGAATCTGTTCGGCCACCGCCTCGGCTCGTTGAATAGTGCCGGGTTTATCGTAACCCAGCGCCTGCACGTCGAAAAACTGGTTATTATTTGTGCTCATTGCGATTTACTTCTTCGTTTCAATTCGATCTCTCTTTGATGATACGCCTTTCTGATATGATTAAAAACGCCGCGGGCAACATCCTTCCCATGAAGAAGAAGGAACCCCGGCCATCGCTGCAAAAGAGGTCTTTAGGACTCCGGAGGTACGAATTATGTATGTATCGGTAAGAGACGCGCATCTGCCCGGCCCATTCGGCAGCATTCACGCGGGACTTCGCGCTATGGGCATAGAACACGTTGAGCTAAACTACGACAGGGACAAAACCGTGCCTTCTCTGGATTCTAAAGACGGCGGCAGGGAATCTCTGGCCAACCCAACCGCAATCGAACACTATCGATATAAAGCCGACGGCTACAGAGTGAAACCATGCTCGCTGCTGCTGGCCAATAATTTCGGCGCGCAGGATCTGCAGGGCGAGTTAGACTATGTGATTTCCGCACTGCGGGCGGCGGCTCAGATGGAAATCAAGGCCATCAGAATAGACGCCTACCTCAGCACGCAGGATCAGTGGCCGCTGGAAAAAAGAGCGCAGCATTTTGCCGATTGCATGAAAAAGATTCTTGACGCCACCAGCAGCCTCGATGTCACAATGGGCATAGAAAATCATGGCCATAAGGGCAATGAGCAGGAGTTTCTCGATGCGGTGCTCGATGCGGTAAACTCCGACAGGGTCGGCATGACGCTCGACACCGGCAACTTCTATTGGTACGGCTATCCGCTCAAAAGAGTGCACGAGATTATCAAGCACTTCGCAGTCCGCACAAAACATACGCACATGAAAACTATCAACTTCCCGGCGGACAAAAGAAACATACAAAGGGAAGTCGGATGGGGCTATGGGGAGTATTGCAGTTCGCTGCGCGAAGGCGACATCGACATTCCATACGTAGTCAAAGAATTGAAAAACGCGGGCTACACAGGAGACTTGTGCGTAGAAAACGAATCTCTGGGCAGATACGATAAGGAAAAGCAGAAGGCGATTCTGATAGATGACGCGGCTTATCTGGCGCAAAGCCTGAAATCGGCATAATCAGCCCGACTATGCAATAAACGGCGTTACGGCTGTCCGCATTGTGCGGGTTTCAACGGATGTCACATAGGTGGAGTTCTTCGAAGGCGCATCGGTGTGGCATTAGAGCAATCGTCGAAAGCGGGGTTTATTTTTAGCCGTAGTTCTTAACAAGCCGAACAGTCGTGCCGCCGTTAAAGCTGAAACTTACGTCGTCCGCTAGCGAATACATACACTGAACCCCGCGGCCGCTCTCCGCAAACCAGTCGATTTCGCCCGCTGCTGCGAGGGCAGGCACAAATCCCGGCCCGTTGTCGCTTACGGAAACTGAGAGCCTGTCCGAACTTGCCAGGCAACTGACGGTAAATGTGCTGTCCTCACGTCCGGAGTGTCCGTATTTTATCGCATTGGTCACCGCTTCACCGACGGCAACAAGCATATCGCCGATCCAATGATCTTCAAGACCGGCATCGCGCGCTACCTGCCGCACCCGATGTCGCGCCTCCCGGCAATATATGGAATCACTCGGCAGGCTGAAGACATCGAGCTTCCACGATTTGCCCGGCACGTCGCATTCCGGGAGCTGTTCGTCAACGTGGTAGTATCTGCCGATGGGGTGATGGGTTAGATGCCTTTGCACTTCACCGCTGGCGCGGCTGAGTCGCAGATGTCGTTCACTGTGGGCGTGCGCACTCTCTGCCAGGCAGTCGAGCGCGGCAGTATCGATGCTGCAGACTTCGCTGAGGTCTAAAGAAACACACCGATAGTTCTCCCCGGTCAAATGATCGAGGGCCGAAACTATGCGACAAACGTCACTTTCAACTACGTGTCCACTGATTGCCAGCGATGGGCGATCTTCACCGGATCGCAGGGACAAGGTCATAGGGGCCGCAACAAAGGCCATAACACAAATTACCTGTAACCTACATGCACGTTAATTAGTAATAGAGAGAATATCACCACTAAGAGGAGGCGTCAAGGTCTTTTGAAAAGTAATTGTGCTGATTTTTTATTCGCCAGTCCTGAGCGCTGACCAATCCCATCGAACCATCGACGGCGATCTTCTGCCCGTCCCTTATACTTTCGATCCCTTTGCATCCGACCACCGCGGGAATGCCATAGACTCGAGCCGCAACCGCTTCGGCTCGCATGTCATGGCCCGACCCGCAGACAAACCCTCCCGCCAGAGCCATAAACGGCGTCCAGGCGGCTCCGTGGCAAGGGATTACCAGTATATCACCCGGCTCTATTTCCGATGCCTCGCTCAGCGTTGTCACCACTCGAGCACACCCTGTCGCTATGCCCTCACCTGCGGCTATGCCGTGTAATGACGGGTCGGCTGAATCAACGCCGAAAGTCTGAGGTTGCTCGTCGGCAGGCAATATGTCAGGAGCCAACAATCGGCGCTCAAGCCAGTTTTCGTGCTTGCGATGAGCGATTCGATTTGCCAGCTTTGGGTAGTCAGCAGCTTTGAGCGAGGATAATTCATCCACCGATACATAATATAAATCATCTGCGCATGAGATTGTTTTGTCGGCCATCAGCCTGCGTGCATATTCGCCCACAATCAGCCGAATTGAGGCTCCCGCTCGCGCACAACTCTGCTCAATCTGCGATCTGCCGAGCTTCCATTTGCGGCATAAACCCAATAGTCGGGTGAAATCGGCGTGAAGATTTTTGGCAATCGCGCCCATTGCTGCGGCCTCAGCGACTGCCGCTTCCTGTTCGGCGGCGCAATTGAGGGTAACAAGAGTCGGGCTGTCCCCTCGGCGCGAAATCGCGCTGATGATCCAGAAAACCGCATCCCTGTCCTCAATCCAGCTGCTCCATCTTGCAGGGTCAGATGCGTCGACGTTGTCCGTAAACGCATAAGTATAATCGCAGACAAACTGATCCACATCGTGCTTGTATGGTTTCCACCAGCCTTCATCGTCGACCCTGCCCGCATTTTCGGCGATTACAAACCGCTCCGCCAACTCCTGCAAATATGCGTCTCTCTGCAAAATAAGATCATCAACTCCGCCGAGCAGCCGCCATGCCAGCGGCCGGTCATTTAGCAGTTCCGCCAGCATATCGGGAGGGGCAACTGAGGGATGCTGAGTGCGACACATCCAATCATACGCAGATCGCGCATCGGAGGCCGCCGTCTGCAGAATGCCGGCCAACTCCGAATCCGTCAGATCAGTCAGCTTACATGCGATATGCTCACCGATTCGGGCGGTCAAATCCGGGTAGATTTTCTTTTCCCATTCCCTGAGGGTCGCCGTTGCTGCATCGATCTCCTTTGTACGATTGCGATCATTTGATGCCTGCGCCGGTTCATCGCGGGCATACAGATAGCCATTGATGGCAATTCTGCCCGATGTCGTCTTTTTGGATGGCGCAGGGCAGGCGGATATCGAGCGCGCTAAATATGATAGCGGCTCCGCGTCCATCTTTTTCCACCGGGTATTTTGCGTATAATCGGCGTCGACGGGAAAATATGCGGGCAGATCGCGGATAGGGTTGGCCTGAAGTATCCATAAGCCTTCTCTTTGCGCCGCCCATTCCACCGTCACCGGGCTGCGCAGGGCGTCCTCCGCCAATATGGACTGCTCGGCTACCTGCCTCAGCGTATCTTCAGAGACCGCCAACAGGTCATCGCCGGTTGTTCGACCGACTGACATGCTGCGCAAATCAACGGCATAATGCGCCGATCCATCCTGAGCGGACTTCGCAATTATCTGCGCGACGCTCGGATCGCCCGTAACAGGGTTCGCGGTGAAGCTGGTTCCGGTGGCTGTTGCGGGGATCATCAACTGAATAATGACCGCCATTGCCGGATCGGTCAGGCTTTCGAACCTGGACCGATACATCGCAGCCTTGCCGGACCACAATGACGCCCACACTCGCTTGATCGCAACATATAAACCATCGAGACCCGCCACGTTGAGATAGCTCTCATAAGCTCCCGGAAACCCGCCGAAGCCGGCATCGTCCAGGGCCGACGGTCGAACGGCGACTTTCGGCTCCGCCAGCCCGGTCTGCCATGATATGCGTTTGTATGCTTCCGCAATCGGCGACAAAATATCTTCGGGGATTTCACCGGCAAGCATGGATGCCCTGACGGCCTCTCTCACTTCGGCATCGGCGCTTACCGTCGCTGATTGGCGCTGGCCACAGGCCCACAGATGCGCTCGGTAGGCGTCCGCGCTCAAAACGAACCCTCTGGGGATCGCGAAGCCCGCCGAGACTAATTCGGCCAGATAAGTGGCTTTGGCCCCGCTTTTGCGAACGTTTTGAGCATCCGCAAGCGGAAAAATCATGGCAATACTGGAGGATAACATAAGGCTGAAGGCATTATATGGCCGGCTGAAGTCTGTGTCAATTGCGGCGTTTCGAAAAAAATAGAAATAATTCTTATTTATTGCCCGCTATATTTGCCGGGATTGGCACGGTTCTTGCAGTATATATAACCAGAGACAAACATCTTATTCTCCTTCCTTACAGTGTTGTGGTTTACTCGCTGATATTAAGGGCTCCCAGCCCTTGACAAGGCGGCCCGCCCGCAAAGTTTGCAGGCGGGATTTTTTTTGTACCATGGTCAGCCATATTGGAGGTGTCGCGCTCCGATTTCGCTAAGTGATTACTATCGGGAGGGTCGGATATGAAAACACTAGGCGTTCTGACCAGCGGCGGTGATGCACCGGTTATGAATGCGTGCATTGCCGCCATAGCAGGATCTGCGGAAAAATGCGGCTTGCAGGTGCGCGGGATATTCCTCGGGTTCCTGGGTTTGATACAAAACAATTGCATACCCATAGGCTCTGAAATAGCCGGACTTGCCAGAAGGGGTGGCAGCTTTCTGGGCACTTCGCGCAATGAGAATGTCGAGAAAGCTCTTGAGCAGACCGATTACCGCCGCCTGTTTGAGGCGTGTGGCATAGAAGGTCTGATTATGCTGGGAGGGGGAGGCTCGCAGAGAGCCTTGGCTATGCTGGCGGCGCAGGGCGTCCCTGCAATCGGAATTCCGTGCAGCATAGATAACGATGTTCCCTGCACTGACTACTGCATAGGGTTCGACTCGGCGGTCAACAGAGCGCTGCGCGCGATAGATGAGATACTCGATACCGCAGAAAGCCTGTCCGACAGGGTGTTTCTGATCGAGACAATGGGCGGAACGACCGGCCACATAGCCCTGGCTACGGCATATTCCTCCGGCGCGGATGCGGTCTTCATACCGGAACAGCCAATTGACATCCCAGGCGTCTCGACACGCATTCGAGCCAAAATGGATTCCGGAGGAACGCATGGCCTGGTTGTGCTGTGCGAAGATCAGGGAACCTTTAAGATTCAGGAGAAGCTCGAAGCCGCCATCGGAAAGAAAGTTCGACTGACTGTGCTTGGCCATATCCAGCGCGGCGGCAACCCTACCTATCTGGACCGCCGCTTTGCACGGGAGTTCGGGGAAACCGCACTGGAGCTTATTGTGTCGGGCCAGACCGGGCAAATGGTGGCATACGCAGACGAACAAGTGGTATCAGTGCCTCTTGACGAGGGACTGGCCTGCCCAAAACCCATCGATCTGGCCAAATACCGCAAAATTAACAGGCTTGTCTGATTAGGAGAAGGGTTGCTAATAACCCTTCTCTTTATATCTCTCCTGCCGCGCTTTCACATCCTCCGGGCCGCCGGGAGCGTTGACGCTCTTGTAGACCGTAGGAGTGATTCCGCGTTCGAGCAGCACTTCGACTATGCCCGCGCTGATAGCCCACATTATGCACGCCGCAGCCATACCCGAGGCAGGACACACGCCGGCATCAAGCTCCTCGACAGGGATCATGGAATCCCCATAGGGCGCGTGGTTATCCAGCACGAACTCCGCTGCTTCGTAGAGTCGTTTGCCCGATGGGTGTTCGGATTTGAGCTTGCTTGAGTAAGACAAAGCGGTCATCGCAACCGTGATAACTCCCATTTTGCGCGCCTGAGTCACAAGCTCGACAACCTGTTCGCTCTTGCCGGATACGCTGCCCACAAATAATACATCCCCGGGACGAATATTGCTGCGCTTTAGTGCGAGGGAGATAGTGTCGGCGGTAAGGTTGGAGCCGTGCGCCTGCTTGTCTCGATATGAGTTTGGATTATTGACATTCAGGCTATATGAAAACGGCGTCATGCCGACCAGCCCGCCGGCGCGTCCGATGAACTCGGAGGTGAGCATATGTCCTGTATCGAAAATGTGGATGACCCCGCCGGACTCTATCGAATGGGCGCACATCTCAGCGATTTGCGCGATGTTGCCGAGTTCGGCATCCTTGATCTCGTTAATTTTGGCGGACAACGACTCGAAATAATTTTCTATCAGCATTTGGTATCCTCTCTTGCGACCAGCCTGGCTACCGCTTCTCCTGGGCGCATATCGGCTATGACAATTTGCGAATTCGGGAACTGCGGCCTCAAAACCGCCCGAATCGGCCCAATAACAGGCTTTCCTATATTAAAGACTCCTCCGGCGAGCACAAATGGAAAGCCGTCTTGTTCGTCAAAAAACTTTCGGGCCACAAATGCAGCAAGCTCCCCAAGAGTTTCACCGGCAGACTCTATTATATCCATAGCGACTTGATCCCCTGCCGCAGCCGCTTTGCTCACCCGCACCGCAAAACCCGCTATCACAGGCTGGTTTACTTTGTTGTCGAACAACTTGCGCACAGCCTTGCGCGCACGGTTATGGCCGAAATAATCGCCCATTTCCTCCGTAAGCAGGGTATTCGAAGCGCGCCCTTCCTGGGCCAGCAGAGCCTGCTTAATGCCGCGCAAGCCAATGTCGTATGCGCTGCCTTCGTCGCCGAATATAGGTCCCCATCCGCCCGCCGCCAGCACCGCGCCATCAGGTCCAATGCCGACGCACGACGACCCGGTTCCCGCAATAAGCGCAATCCCGCGCAGCTCATCTATTCCCGCGCGCTCAAAAGCAACTGCATATTCAGAAAAACCTCGCGGCTCCGCGGCTATCTCCAACTCTTTAAATACCGCGGCGGCGACTGCTCCGAATGTGCACCCTGCCCTTACGATCTGATCCTGACTAATGCCCGCTTCCCTGATTGCATCCTTGATAGCCCGTCTGAATGCTGCGGCAGCGGATCGGCGAGGGGTAAAGTTGGCGTTGCTGCCTCCCCCTACGCCCGTTCCCACCACATTGCCCTGCGCGTCCAGTATCACCGCGTCGGTTTTTGTGCCTCCGCCGTCAATGCCAAGTGTGTAACCCTGCATCAATTGTCTCCTCACGCCATAGTGCGCAGCATTTGCTTTGTAATCAGGTTTTTTGGGGTCTTTCCGTCCCAAAACAGCTTCAGGTCATCTACTACGCACCTGAACATATCCCGCCTGCCATCCGTAGTCGGCCCGGCGATATGGGAGGGTATTATCACGTTGGGAAGCTGTCTGAGGGCATGATCCGACGGCAGCGGCTCCGGCCATGTGACATCCAGCGCGGCCTTGAACCGTCCCGTCGCCAATTCCTTTGCCAAAGCATCGTGATCTATGAGAACCCCGCGAGCGGTGTTTACAAATACTGCTCCGGCCGGTATGAGCTTGAGCTTGTCTGCGTCGAGCATCCCTTTGGTCTCCTCAGTTACCGGCGCATGCAGGGAGATTACCTTCGACTCGGCCAACAGTTGCTCAAGGGATACGAGCTTGACTCCAAGTTCCTCTGCCGCAGAGCGCGAGATATACGGATCATAGGCGATAACGTTGCAGCCGAACGGAGGCAGCAGTCGCAAAAACGCTCTGCCGGTGTGACTCAGGCCGATGATGCCGACGGTCTTGCCGAACAGCGTTTCATTGCCCGCACAGGGGATATCGTCCCAAGCTTCGGCCGGCGCTCCATAGGCATATCTGGGCAGCGTTCGCAGCATCGCAAGGGTGAGGGTCAGCGCAAACTCACCTACATAAGTCGCCATAACGGAGGCAGAGTTGGTTATCGTAACTCCGCTGTCAAATATCTGCTCCGGGAACAGGTGTTTAATGCTTCCGGCCGCATGCGCGATGATTTTTACCCGTGGAGCCGCATTTATAACGCTCATATCGATCGCCGCAGATCCCCACGAGGTGATTATGGCGTCGCAGTCGACCGCTTTTTCGGCTATTTCTTCTGTAGTGTATGGCCGATCCAAATCGTTGTGCACCACTTCGGCGCAGCTTTTGAGGTCATCCATTATATCTGCTTGAAAGATATCCGGGCGCTCCGGCACCGTTATGATTACTCTTTTATCCATCGCTTTCGCTACCTCCAGAACCGGACTTATTGTAGCACACTGACGGAGAGCTTTGTATCTCCAAATCCGCCGATGCAAGTGATCTTCCCGGTATCTCACTCAGTATGATTCGTCTTAATAGAGAGGAACAAGACTCAAGGAAGCCCTTTCAGCCGGGGCACGGGAATTACGCATGCAAATGAGAGGAGATAATTGCAATGTGCAGGTCCAGAATACTAAGGACTCTGACGGTAGTGGCAATCTCTATCTTGATCTGCGCCGCGCAAGCTAACGCGGCATTGGTGAAGGTAGATTTATTAGGCGGCCTGGGTGAGTTCGAGTTCAGCGCAGACACCTCTTGGCAGTTAGGCCACGGTTCATGGGCGTATGGGATAACGCCGGCTACGCCGGAGGATTCTGTCGCGTCAGGTTGGTATAGATTAACTTCAGCGGGCATCGTCCCCGCGGAAAATACTATCTATAAAATAGTACCGGAGACCGGTCTATCTGGATCGGCAAGCCAGTATATGGCCATTCGCGGCGCGGAGGGCACTATCTCGCTTCGCAAAAACATCACTGCCGCTAACGATAAGCCCTCGGAGTTACACACCGGCGACCGATTGGTCTTTAGAATCGACAGGGTGTACATGCCCGAATGCACGCTCCCTGCAGGGTGCACGGCGCAGTATCAAATGGCAGTAAACCTGCATACAAGCGATCCGGTGCAGCCGCGCGTCACCAAAGCGCTGCCGATTTCATTGACTCCCTATGGCATCGAAATGGATTTAGATTTGCCCGAGGATGCCAATATAATCACGCTCGGCGTTGAGATGACCGTTCGCGGCAATCCGGGGGATGCTGTGCCCGGCATATATATCGACGGCGCACGGCTCTACCGCAAGGATGCCGACGGCGTCACATATCAGACCGAACAGGTGCCGATCCCCAAAGAAAACAGAGGCATCAAAACGCAGCAGTATTTGTGCGACCCGAGAGACTGTGACACCTATGCAATCGCGCGGGATTTCGATGCGGTGTTCCTTAAGTTAGAGGCGGATTTCCCGTGGGCGTTGAGGCTGAAATACTATAATCCCGATATAAAAGTCGGACACTATGCCCTTGCGGGAGGAGTAACTGACTACAGAAATACGAATATGGAGGACCCGTATTACCAAAACTCTCCGTTATCTTTTGCCACGGTGGAAGAGAATCATCCTGAGTGGCTTTACACCTGGCCCGACGGCCTGGCTCCATCATCCGATAACAGACCGGACAGGCTGAAAAATTCGCTGTATGTATTTAACCCGTCCTACAATCTCGAATATTACGTCGATATGGCCAACCCGGCTTTCCAATCGCTGTGGAAGTCTCTGGTCATTGACAAGGTCAAGCGATATCGACTCGATATGGTGTTTGCCGACGCTGCGCAGGTGGTGACTCCCAGCGCCTCGACTCCCCTGCAGCGCACAGCCGCCGAGGTGCAATCGTTCCTGCATGCGGTTTGTCCGGACGTGCGTAAGGCCGAAATAGAATTCGTGATGAACTGCTGCATTGGCAATTTGCTCGACGGGGCGGCAAGCTGCTACTTTGACCCGACCTGGAAATCCAGTCCCATTGCCCCGCCGGTTGCCGGTTATCGCAATAACACAACTCTCAATACTCCTGAATCTTTCTTCCAGGAGTGGTCGTTTTTCAAGCACTGGCCGGAAAATGGCGTCGATAAGAACCATTACGAGCTGAAACACTGGCTGATGACCCTGGATAATATGGACGCCCTGACCTATTGGAGCAAAAGCATATCCTGGTCCTGCCCAAAGACAATGTATGCATCGGTGCACGGAGTTGACAGACCCGAAGACCCTGCAGAGGGCAGAAACGGCTGGATGCACTATGCGCTGTGTTCATATTTGCTTGCGCAGAGCGACTATACCATGCTGGGTTTCAGTCGAGTTGGCGAGCAGGGAAAGTATATCCCCGTAGATCTATCCGCCACGGCAAGGCTCGACAAACCGATGGGCAAGAGAAACATACTAGAGCCTGACGGAAGCCTGCAGACAAAGGCATACAGGAACGGTATCGTGGTAGTCAACGGTCACCCTACAGCAAGCAGGACATACACCCTGCCCAGAAAATTGATAACTGAGGACAACGTGCAGTTGAAATCCAAGACCGTCATCACCCTACCGCCGCGTTCCGGGAGTATATTCTTCAACAAGTAAATCAGCGTCGGTTTAACGATAAACAGAAGTGGCCGAGGTCTTATTCCGGCCACTTTTTATATCTAATAAAACTTCAGTTCCGTCTCCTTGCCCAGAGTCTCAAAGCGTCTGGCAAGTTTCTCCACGACGGTGCGCCTCAGGAATATCGAATCAGGCAGGCCGGTATTCTGGTGCGCGGGATTTCTGGCCGTGCCCACCATAAAAGTAATTCCGTCCACCGCATCAAGATGATCGAGAAGAGTGGTGGCGGCGTCCATTCTGCCCTTTGGCCTGCCCTTGACGAGGTATTCGGAGGCTCGACTGAGCGTCAGTATCCCCTCCGTAACCAGATCAACTCCATCCAGCCTGGCGATAGGAGGCAGGTCGGTGTCGATATATCGTTCGTCCGGTATCAGTTTGGCATCGAGATGATCGGCAAGCAAGTGAGAGGTTGTGCCGCCGCACACTATCTTCCTGCCTCTTGCAGCC